>JAAWQS010000177.1 GCA_022800665.1 Oscillospiraceae bacterium | reverse complement strand
AAGTCCTTGGGCAGCTCCATCCCAAGCTGGCGGTGCAAGCCATAGTTGGATTCATCCGAATCAACGACCAACACCCGCTTTCCGGCGCGGGCCAGCGCCTTTGCCAGCAGAGCGGCGGTGGCGCTTTTTCCGCAGCCGCCCTTTCCGCAGATCGCTATTTTCATAATGGTGTTCCTCCGTTCGTTCGTAAGATGCCCTCATTATAAAAAAATTGTCCAAGACTACAACCCCCGGTGGGGGATATAATCCTGGACGTTTTTCTGGAATGTGTTCGGAATTAGACAGAAATCAAAAAGATGTGCAGAACTTTCAACCTATGAACATTGCTTCGTATTGCCGTTGGAGCCGGTCTAAGATGATTGTGCCAACAGTTACAGCGTCCTCTATGGACAAGTAGTGGCCGACGCTGCTGTTCAAAAACAACCGTCCGGAGCCGTCAATCTCATCATCCTCCTCGGCCAGCCAGAGCTTCCATGTGACCGGGTACTGCGGGAGAAACGGAAGGACCGCGCAAAGATCGGCGTTGGAATCCTCCAGCTTCGCACCCAACGCAGTACAGACCGCTTGCAAGTTTTCCAGCGGCTTTTTTCCCCAATACCGGGCCATCGCCTGCTCACAGGTGCGGTCAAACCCACCGCCGCGAACCATCCCGTCCCGCAGTTCGCCAAAGGCAATGAATCTCTGGTCCAATGGCGTCCCGTCCGCCATCTCCAGGTAATGCAGGATCACCAGATGGCGCCATTCCTCCAACTGCGGTTCTATCGTGTAGGCCGGATAATGGACGATGATATTCTCACCCAAGCTGGAAAATAAAAATGCCTTCTGTTCCTGGTCGAATGTCACATGAGCCTTTTCCGCAATTTCCAGCGGGGAGCGCCCTGCAAGACGGCTCCGCGCTACTGCCAGCATCTCGGAAAAGGCCCGGTTTTCTTTCACTGCCATATCAAAAATATTCCTCCTGTCTTCAAGATGTCTGTTTGGGGAAGCTGCTGATCCCGCCCTTGATAAAGCGGTCGATCATATTCTGGACTGGACACCATTCTCCGTTTTCCAGATTGCTGTATTTTTTGCTGACCGCAAAGCAGCCGTTGATCTGGAAGTAAAACAATGCTTCCGCTTCTCTCGCTGAGAGGAAACCGGCTATGCGTTGTATCTCCAGGATAAAATCGTCTTTGTAAAGCTCCGCCAGCTTTTTTATTACGATATGATCCAGCGCATCGTCAAACAAAATACAGCGGAGTTCTTTGCTCTCCCGGACAAACCGGCAGAATGGATAGGCGCATTGCGGTCCGGCGCTGGCGTCTGGCGCGGACATATAGTTCCGCAGATAATCCATATTGGCTAACGCATCATCCAGCAGAGCGTCCAATACTTCCGAAATATTGCTGAAATGCGCGTAGAAGGTTCCCCGGCTGATTTCCGCCTCGCGGCAAATATCCGCAACCGTGATTGTATTGTATTCTTTGAACCGCTTGACCCGCAGGAGGGCATCTCCGATTGCTTTCTTTGTGTAAACAGTTCTGCGATCAGTTTTCCTTGCATCCGCCATACGAAATCTCCTGATGATATGTGTCAAGATTATTTTGCAGTGTGATTTACTGACTGAATAATCATAATGTCCTCCATCTTAAATGATAAAACCTATTTGTGCTGTCTGCGGCAAAATCTTCTGCTGACATTGGCCTTATGCGTAAGAAAACCCACGTTTATCCACATATATTTTCATGATCCATGCCAGGAAAGCCGATACGATTCGCGCAAACACCGTACTCCACCAGATCATGATCTGACCACCAAACAGAGGGAGTAAAAACAGCATAAAGATCAACATGAGTACAGGTTCGATAAAGATCAGAAAATAGGCCAGCCCGGTCTTTTTTGACGCATAGAAACTCGAAATCGTAATACGGGCTATTGCGGCAAATGGCGCTGAAACGAGAAAAATAGGAATGATTCTGGCGGCTTCCATAGTTACTTCCAAAGATGCACCAAACAAAACCCCAATTTTATCTCTCCACATATACATAATGGCACAACCGGCGGCTGATAGCAACAGGGAAAATCCGTAGGCTAAACTTCTGATTGACCGTAACTGTCTAAAGCTCCCGGTCCCATAGTATTTACTGATCAGCGGCTGGCTTCCGTCGCCAACACCTTGCAGCGCCAAAGAGATAACAGAAATCATATAGGCTATGCACGCATAGGCCGCAATCGCGGCCCCGGCCATACCCTGCGCCCATACCCAATCCAGTTCCGATTGCCTGGAGCAAGGCGACGATTGGATAGGCAATCGTGACAGCCGAGAGCCCTGTATCACCCAAACGATTTCCGATGAAGTACCCATCCACAATACAGTATACACCAGATAGAGAGAACGAAAGGATTACTGGAAGAACATATCGAAAAAATACCCTGATATCATGCGTTTGCATCTTCATAGGCCGGGGCCACCTGTTTCACGGAACAATTTAATAAACAATTCGCTTTCCTCATTTAACCTGCGGATACGTTCAATTCCCATTTTTTCAATCACAGCCAATTCAATTTTTCGCAATTCAGGTAAAATCGAATCCGCGTATTCCTTTCCTGCTGCTGTAAATTGGATCTGCTTGTTTCGCTTATCCTCCGGCATAGAGATAAGTTCAACATATTTTTTGTTTTGCAAATCTTTCAAAATCATATTGACCGTCTGCTTGGGGATCGACCATCGCTGGCTGATATTTTTTTGCGTACATTGTTTGCCACCTTCGTGAATGGAGATGAGCGCCAACAAACAGCAGTCGGATATGCCATGACGTTTTGCCCACTCGTCATAGATTTGGTTGGTTTCCTGCCACACGGCATAATAACGGTTGAGTTCCTCGATATAATCTGTATGATAGTCCATTTTTCCTCCTATGCCCCAATAGTCCGGTTTTGTACCAAATCATAATAGTACAAAACCAGACTATTGTCAAGGGGGTATTATCTGTGGACCGCTGTCAGCCGGAAATCAGCTTTGCTTCCGATATGCTGTGGGTAGCGCCGCAAATCGATTTTTGAACGCTGCCGCAAATTTGCTCTGGCTCTCATACCCGACAGCCTGTGCAATCGCGGCAATGCTCATATCCGTCTCCCGCAGCATTTTCGCCGCCTGCTCCATACGGTGTTCTTTGATGTGT
>JAAWQS010000034.1 GCA_022800665.1 Oscillospiraceae bacterium | reverse complement strand
TCCCGCCGAGACAAACAAAAAGCGGTGCAGGATATAATTACCCCACACCGCATAAGTGCAAACACAAACCCCGTATTATGAAACAAACAGTCCTCCGTAATAAGGAGATGAAAAACTGGGTATTGAAAAAAGATGGGAAGACTGTTATAATAGGAGCTGGCGTAGCAAATGCTATTGTGTAGGAGCTGTGGTCCTGCATAGGGGCATGGGTGACTCCGAATCGCCCATGTCCTGCCTTATTATTTGCCTCGTTGCTGTTATCATACCACGTTTTCCTCGTTTTGACAAGTATTTTCTTTTCTGAGAAAAATTATTTCTGCTGGGAAACAGCCCCGCCCTGCGCCGGAAAGACGCGGAGCGGGGCTGTACCATGCGGGATATGGAAGTCAGGGATTCTGCTTTCCGGTGACGGAGCGGATGACGAACAGCGTGGCAATCATCAGAATTGCGCCGATTACCAGGCAAATCACCGCGTTCTGCACAAAACCGGCGATGATGAAGCTGACGAAGCTGACGCACGCCACGGTGACGGCGTAGGGCAGCTGGGTGGACACATGGGTCACGTGGTCGCACTGTGCGCCGGCGGAGGCCATAATGGTGGTGTCGCTGATGGGGGAGCAGTGGTCGCCGCAGACAGCGCCCGCCAGACAGGCGGAGATGCCGATGATCAGCAGGGGACTGCTGGGATCAAAAATCGCCACCACAATGGGAATCAGGATGCCGAAGGTTCCCCAGCTGGTGCCGGAGGCAAAGGCCAGCAGGCAGGCCACGATGAAGATAACGGCGGGCAGCAGGTTGAACAGGCCCTGAGACGCGCTCTGCATCACGTTGTAGACGAACACGTCCGCACCCAGCATGTTGGTCATGGTCTTCAGGCTCACCGCCAGGGTGAGGATGGTGATGGGGGGAACCATGGCGATGAAGCCCTTGGGGACACACTCCATGGCCTGCTTGAAGGTCAGCACACGGCGGGCCACCAGATACGCCACCGCTATCACCAGGGCTACCAGACCGCCCCAGGGCAATGCCACATAGGCGTCCGTGTTGGAGAAGGCGGCGATGAAATCACCCGCGCTGTCGCCCCAGAAACCGCCCACATAGATCATGCCCAGGATGCAGAAGATAATCAGCACGATGACCGGCAGCACGAGATCTGCCACGCGGCCCTTGGGGTTCTCCTCACTCTTGTTCTCCGTGGCGAGACCGCCTACCTCGCCCTTGAGCTGGGCGTTCATCTCATGGAGTTTCATGGGACCGTAGTCCATGTTCATCACGGCCATGCCGATGACAAACACGAAGGTCAGCAGGGAATAGAAGTTGTAAGGAATGGCGCGGATGAACAGCTCAATGCCGCTGATGCCGGTGTTCAGGTCCGCAGCCACGCCGGACACGGCGGCGGCCCAGGAACTGATAGGGGCAATCATGCAGATGGGGGCGGCAGTGGCGTCAATGAGATAGGCCAGCTTCGCACGGGAAACCTTGTTGCGGTCCGTGATGGGAAGCATGACAGAACCGACGGTGAGGCAGTTGAAGTAGTCGTCCACAAAGATCAGGACGCCCAGCACAAAGGTGGCCAGCATAGCCCCTACGCGGCTTTTGATGTTCTTCTCCGCCCAGCGGCCAAAGGCGGCGGAACCGCCGGAGGCGTTAATCAGGGCCACGATGATGCCCAGCAGCACCAGGAACAGGAAGATGCCTGCACTGCCGGCAATGGCGTCAATCATGCCGTTGTTGATGATGGTGTCCAGCGTGTCCACAGGGGCGAAATTGGACTGGAACAGCGCACCCACCAGGATGCCGATAAACAGGGATGAGTATGCCTCTTTGGTAATCAGGGCCAGGACGATGGCCACGACTGGCGGCACCAGGGCCCAGAAGGTGCCGTAGAGATTGGATGCCGGGGCCTCGCCGCCGGCGGCAAAGGCCACCAGGGTCAGGGACATGCAGGCGATGACCGCCATCGCTGCCGTCAGGACCCTGCGGGTTCTTGCGGTACGCATTGCTTTTTCCTCCTAAAATTAGAAATCCAGTCATGATGCAATCATGACTGGACGCACTTTTCCCGCACACCGCCATGACAGCTCTCCGCGTTTCCGCGACAGTCCGCCGGATATTCTCCGGCGGCCCAGCGTCACAGGCAGGGACCGGCCTGGCAACACTTCGGCGGCTGTCCCTTTCCTCCCCCGCGCCGTCCCGCGCCGGTAAATGGAAGAGCTACTCTTGGCAGCCGCGCCTCTATCATAACCTGATTCGATTCACCCGTTCCGGGTGCGATAGGCCCATTATAATCCCTTTCGGGGATTTGTCAAGACAAAAAGTCAAATTTTCTCCAATTTTCTGCAAATTGCTGAAGAAAATATGGCTCTGCTCCGTAGAAACGTCCGGTTGGCTGGCGGCGCGGCCCTTCGCCAGTAACCGAGCGAGTATTCCCCGCTTACACAATCCCGCTATTTCCCCACGCAGAACCGCTCAAAGATACGGGCCACCAAATCCTCCCGCAGCGTCCGGCCCGTCAGCTCACCCAGGGCGTGGAGAGCTCCCTCCGTGTCGGTCAACACAGCGTCCGGGGTCAGACCGCCCTCCAAAGCCTCCCGCGCTCCCCGCAGGGCCTCCGCCGCACGGCCTACCGCCTCCGCCTGCCGGGCGTTGGTCAGCAGCTGTCCCGGCTCCCCGGCGGGAAACAGAGCCATTACCGCCGCTTCCAGGGCCTCCAGACCGGTCCCCTCCTTGGCGGAGATGGGAACGACATGGGCAAACCGGCTCTGCAATGCCGTCAAATCCACCGCCTGGGGCAGGTCGGACTTGTTCACCAGCACAATCTGACTCCCCGCCTGCACAGAGGCCCGGACCGCCTCCTCATCCTCCGCCGCCAGCGGCTCCGAGCCGTCCAGCACCAGCAGGGACAGGTCCGCCGCCGCCGCCGCCGCCCAGGCCCGGTCCACACCCAGCCGTTCCACCGTGTCCCCGGTCTCCCGGATTCCGGCGGTGTCAATCAGCCGCAGCAGGACGCCGCCTACCACGGCCTTCTCCTCCACCGTATCGCGGGTCGTCCCTGCAAGATCGGTGACAATGGCCCGCTCATACCCCAGCAGGGCGTTGAGCAGGGAGCTTTTCCCCACGTTGGGACGGCCTACGATGGCGGTGGGGACGCCCTGGCGCAGAACCTTGCCCCGGCGGAAGGTGGACAGCAGCTGCGCCAGACTCCGCTCCGCAGCCGTGAGGACATGGGCAATGTCCTCACGCTGCACGTCCTCAATGTCCTCGTCCGGGTAGTCCACCACCGCATAGAAGCGGCTGGCGATATCCAGAAGGCTGTCGTAGACTGCGTCAATCCTCTGCCGGAGCGCGCCGTCCAGCTGGGCCACCGCGTTGCGGGCGGCGGCGGCAGTCTCGGATTCAATGAGGTCCACAATGGCCTCCGCCTGGGTCAAGTCCAGGTGGCCGTTGAGAAAAGCCCGCTTGGTAAATTCCCCCCGCCCGGCCTGCCGCATTCCCGCGGCAAAGAGGGCCCGCAAAGCCTCGTCCAGCACCACCGGGGAGCCGTGGCACTGAAATTCCGCGTAATCCTCCCCCGTAAAGCTGCGGGGGCCGGGGAAACGGACCGCCAGCGCCTGGTCAATAGGCCGGGACTGGCTGTCCAGCAGCAGCCCCACCGTCAGCTCACGGGGATTCTGCTGGGAAAAGGGCCTGCCATTATTG
This sequence comes from Oscillospiraceae bacterium, assembly GCA_022800665.1. Classification (GTDB taxonomy): domain Bacteria; phylum Bacillota; class Clostridia; order Oscillospirales; family Oscillospiraceae; genus Pelethomonas. Next base: position 26,996 of record JAAWQS010000034.1, on the reverse strand, counting down.
GCCCGGAAAACCTGGTCGCAGATGGCAAAGCAGCCGTCGCCGGAGATGCGGATGACGCCGAAGACGGAGCGTGCGCCGCCGGACGCGATGGCGGCAATGGGATCTGACATAGCAGCAACCTCTTTCGTCAATTTTTTGTACAGCCGGTTATTCCTGGGGCAAGCCCAGCAGGAACCGCCGGATCATATCAAAGGCATACTGTGCCGCAGATGTGCGCACGCGGTCCCGGCCCCGGCCCTTCCCGCAGGAGAACCGCCGGCAGATGGTCCCGCTGTCAGAGGCCAAGGCAATGAACACCGTCCCCACCTCTGTGCCGCGGTCATCGCTGTCCGGTCCGGCCACGCCGGTCACGGATACCGCCAGGTCGCTGCCGCACACCCTCCGGCACCCCTCCGCCATGGCCCTGGCCACCGGTTCCGACACTGCGCCGGATTCCTCCAGCACAGCCTCCGGCACCCCCAGCGCCCCCGCCTTTACGCCATTGGTATAGCTCACAATACCGCCCCGGAAGACCTCCGACGCGCCGGGCAGGTCGGTTATGCGCTTGGCAATCAGACCCCCGGTGCAGCTCTCGGCGGCGGACAGGGTCAGCCGGTCCTTTTTCAGCAGCGCGGACACCACTTCCTCCAGACTCTCCACATCCACGCCGTAGACCACGTCCCCCAGCGTCTCCTGTACCTGCGCCACCAGCGGCTGGAGCAGCTCCTCCGCCGCCTCCGGCGTGTCCGCCTTCGCCGTGGCCCGGAGCATGACCTCGTTAGGCTTGGCATAGGGGGCCAGAGTGGGGTTGGCGAGCTTGGTCATGGTCTCATAGAGCTTTTCCTCCACCGAGCTCTCCCCCATGCCGAAAATCCGTATCTCATGGCTGACAATCACGCCGTCCGTCAGCTTCTCCAGGTACGGTACCGCCCGGTTCTCGAACATGAACCGGCACTCAAAGGGCGGTCCCGGCAGCATCAGCACATGGACGCCCCCCTCCTCGAAGGCACAGCCGGGGGCCGTCCCCACCGGGTTGTCAAAGATGGTGCAGTTCACCGGCAGCATGGCCTGCTGGATGTTGTTGGCGGGCATCTTTTTCCCCATCTTTGTCTCAAACCAGCGGCTGATTTCATCCAGAATGTCCTGGTGCAGCTCCAGCTCCCGGCCAAAGGTTTTACAGATGGTCTGTTTGGTCAGATCGTCGTAAGTCGGCCCCAGACCGCCGGTGGTAATAATGATGTCCGCCCGCCTGCGGGCAATCTCCAGAGCGTCCGCCAGACGCTCCGGGTTGTCCCCCACCACCGTGTGGTTGTGGACCGTTATCCCCAGGGCGCTGAGACCCTGGGAGATCATCTGCGCGTCGGTATTGGCGATGTTGCCCAGGAGCAATTCCGTACCGACCGCAATCAATTCCGCTGTATGGGACATAGTGACTCCTCTTTTCTTTTATTCGGAAACGTCCTGCGCTTCCATTGATATTTTAATCCGCTCCACGCCCTCCAGAGCCTTCTGCATCAGCCCCTCCACGTCCAGAGCCGCCTCGTACTCCCGCACCTCCTCCAGAACCGGGTGGGTTCTGGGGTGCCGGGGGGTGAAGACGGTGCAGCAGTCCTCATAGGGCAGGATGGACGTCTCAAAGGTGCCGATCTTTCGGGAATACCGGACAATCTCCTCCTTATCCATCCCGATGACTGGCCGCAGCACCGGCAGCGTACACACGTCGTCCGATACCGTCAGCGCGTCCATGGTCTGGCTGGCCACCTGCCCCAGACACTCGCCGGTGACAAGAGACTTTGCTCCGGTCCTCCGGGCCACCGCCTCCGCAAGCCGCATCATGAACCGGCGCATAATCAGCGTGAAGTGGTCCTCCGGACAGGCGCGGCGGATTTCCTCCTGAATCTGGGTGAAGGGGATGACGTGCAGGGTCATGCGCCCGCACCAGGGAGCCAGTTCACGGGCCAGCTGCACCACCTTTTCCTTCGCCTGGGCGGATGTGTAGGGCGGGCTGAAGAAGTGGACCAGCTCCAGCCGCACCCCACGCTTGGCAATCATAAAGGAGGACACCGGACTGTCAATGCCCCCAGACAGCAGGCTCACCGCCGTGCCGCCCATGCCGATGGGCAGTCCCCCCGCCCCCGGCTGGGAGGGACCGTGGACATAGGCCGCTTTCTCCCGGACCTCCACATGGACGCACAGCTCCGGATGATGGACGTCCACCGTCAAATGGGGGTATGCGTCGTGGAGCAGCCCGCCCACGTACTGGGAAATCTCCATGCTGGTCATGGGGAAGAGCTTGTCCGCACGCTTGGTCTCCACCTTGAAGCTCCCGGCGGCGCGAAGCTCACTGTCCAGGTACGCTTTCGCGCAATTCAAAACAGCGTCCTTGTCCTTCGCACAGGGCCGCGCCCGTGTTACGGCAATGACCCCGAAAACCTGTTTGCAGGCGGCATAGGCCCCGTCCATATCGCAGCCGTCCGCCTGGGGTTCCACATAGATGGTACTCTGCTTGGAGTAGACGCGGAACGCGCCGAAGTGTTGGATACGCCGCCGGATGTTGGCCATCAGCTTGTCTTCAAAGCTGCGGCGGTTGAGGCCCTTGAGTACTACTTCCCCCAGCTTCAGCAGGACAATTTCATTCATAGCTCTCTGTTCCTTTCCTGTTTCATGTCGCTTGTTCTTTAGAATAACACACGTCCGGCTTTTTGTGAAGTACGGCTGCAAAATTTTGCGCATCAAAACAATAAAAAACCTGTCTCGCCATCTTGACAAAACAGGGGACAGTATCTATAATAGAAACAGAAGGGACGCTGCGACAAGCGGTTTATCCCCTAAGTGGTTGAAATGACCGTCACTTTGGGATGGGGGCGGTCATTTCCTTTTGCCGAAAATCTGGTAACAGACTCCGACAACGCCGATGATTACAAGGGCGAACTGAAACAGTTCTCCGTATGTTACCATAGCAATCCCCCCTTTCCGGGGGAAAGGCTCCCCCTATGCTGGGGGATTCACCGCCTGCCTCTTGTGCAGCGTCTACTTTCCGGTCATCCTGCAAGCAGGATGGCCTTTGTATTATACCGCAGTTATCCTTTTTTGTCAATTTCCGCCGCCTGATTTTTCAGGCGGCTTTTCTCTGCGCCGGACCCGCGCAGAAATTTTGCAGCGGTTTTCCGAAAATATGGTTGCATGTTCCGCGGGAAATGTGGTATTGTATTGGCATGGTATAAATATGAAAGAAAACCATCGCTTCTGCGATAGAAAAGAGGAAAAGACTGTGCTGAGGGGATATCAGAATTATCGTGGCCGCCGGTCCGCCGCGATCAAGCTTCTTATTGCAGCGCTTGTTGTGATCCTGGTGGCCGCCTGCTCGTTTCTTTTTATACAGCGGTACGTCACCTACACGGACGACGGCAATTTTCGCATCGACCTGCCGGAGTTCTTGCAGTGGATGGCTCCCAAAGAAAAAGAGCCGGGTGAAAAAGAACCGCCCGCCGCGCCCCAGGAGAACGCCGGCGCGCCGGAGGACAGCGGACAGGATTCCCAGGGCGTGAACCTGATTATTGATGAGCCGGAGGACCAGGAGCCAGTTCCGGAACAGACGCCGGCGGTGACAGAACGCCATCTGGTGCGTCTGGACGCGCTGCCCGCCGACGGCGCGGCGCTACAGGAAACACTGGCGGCATCCGGGGCCAACGGCTTTGTCTGGCGGGTGCGGGACAATGCGGGCGCACTCCACTACAGCTCCAGCGCCGGGCTGAAGGACGCGGTCCTGGACAGCGCGGTCCCGTCGGAAACCCTGGCCGGACTGTGCGGAACAGAGGGCGTGACGTCCGTCGCGCTGTTCAACTGCTTCCATGACAGCTACTACGCCTTTGTGAACATGGCCGACGCCGCGATCTGCCAGAGCAACGGCTACGTCTGGTACGACAACATGAGCTACTTCTGGCTGGACCCCGCCAAGGAACAGGCCCGCAGTTATGTGACCAGCCTGGCGGTGGAGTGCGCTCAGATGGGCTTCGACGAGCTGCTGCTGGAGGAAATGACCTATCCCACCTCCGGCAAACTGCAGAAAATCAGTTATACGGGCAACGCCATCGGCAAAACCGACGCGCTTGTACTCTTCCTCACAGAACTGAAAGCCGCCCTGGAGCCCTACGGCGTGCGGCTGGGCCTGCTGGTGGGCGAGGACCTCATCAACGCGGGAAGCAATACGGAGTCCGGACAGGACCTGGCGGCGCTGCTGCCCCTGGTGGACGCGGTGTACACCACCACCGGCGACCCCGCAGGCGCTCAGGCAATCCTGGACGCCGCCGCAGGCGGGGACGGACCCAATCTGGTACCGCTGACCGCCGCTCCCCAGGAGGGACAGTGGTGCATCGCCGGTTGATGCGCCCAGCCCCGTTCCTGTGACGAATTGGCTAAAGTGTTTAGATAAAACATGCATTTTTTGTGTAATACGTCAGAACTGCCCAAGGGTGTAAAATTCTTCTGGAACTTGCGTGAAGATTGTGTTATACTGGGATGGAACTTGCTATCAACCGCTTTAACAGCCGGGGAGATGCCCAAGCTGCGGGCGTCCCCCCGGCCATCAAAGCTGTTGCAAGCGGGTACAGGGTTTCCTGTTAGACCTGTGGAAAAGGGGTGAGAGAATGTCACTGGAAGCCATAACGAAGATCCGCGCGGTGGAAGACGGCGTAGAACAGTCCAAGGCCGACGCCAAGGCCCAGGCAGCAAAATTGATTGCCGACGCCGAGCGGGAAGGCCGGGCGCTGCTCCACGCAGGCCGGGAAAAAGCCGCAGCGGCCTCTGCCAAAGCCCTGCAGGAGGCGGACGGTAAAGCCGCCAAGCGCCGGGAGGAAATTTTGGCGCAGTCGGTCGAGGACTGCAAAAAGCTGAAGGCCAATGCGGGCGCCCGCATGGACAAAGCGGTGCAGGCGATCTTAGGAAGGGTGGTTGAGACTTAGTGGCCATTGTGCAAATGAAACGGCTCAGGCTCATCGCCCTGGCGAAAGACCGGGACGCCCTGCTGGACAGCCTCCAGCACACGGGCTGCGTGGAGGTGAGCGAACCGGCGGAGTACCTGGACGACGAAAACTACGCCGCCCTGCTCCACCGCGAAACCGCCGCAGTGGCCGAGGCCCGGAGCAGCCTGACCGAGCTGCAGCACGCTATCGACGTGATGCAGCAGTACGCTCCCCAGAAGGGGGGCTTGTTTACGCCCAGAGCGCAAATGGCCGCCGCAGACCTGCTGGACGGAAACGCCCGGAACGCCGTGCTGGACAAAGCCGCCCAGATCAACGGCCATGCACGGGCTATCGGCCAGCTCAACGCCCGCGAGACCAGGGTCCGCGCCGACCAGCTGTCCCTCCAGCCTTGGACTGCCTGCGACCTCCCCCTGGAGGACAAGGGGTCGAAGTATGTGGAGGTCCTGCTGGGTACCGTTCCCGCCGCCGTGGGCATGGACGCCCTGTCCGGCGCACTGGACGAGGCCGCCGACGCCGAGGCGCGGATGCTGAGCGAGGACCGGGAGCTGAAATACCTGGAGGTTCTGGTCCACAGGGCCTGCCGCCAGGAGGCTTTGGACGCCCTGCGCTCCTTCGGCTTCGCCTTCGCCCAGCTGAAGGACCTGTCCGGCTCCGCGGCGGAGAATATCCGGCTGCTGGACCAGGAGCTGCGGGAGATCGACTCCCAGCGGCAGGCGGAGATCAAGGCAATCCAGGCTATGAACGGCGTCCAGAAGGAGCTGAAAACCGGCCTGGACCGGGTCAACCAGGTACTGGCCGCGGAGTCCGCCAAGGAGCGGCTGCTGACCGGCGGCTCGATCCTGTTCCTGGACGGCTGGGCCTCCGTGCCGGAAATCCCGGCCCTGGAGAGCGAGCTGGCCAAATTTGACTGCGCCTATGAGCTGACCGAGCCGGAGGCGGACGATTATCCGGATGTACCGGTGGAGCTGCGAAACGGCAAGCTGGTACGGACCCTGAACATGGTCACGGATATGTACTCCCTGCCGGCCTACGGGTCCGTGGACCCGAACCCGCTGATGGCGCCGTTCTTTATCTTCTTCTATGGCTTCATGATGGCCGATATGGGCTACGGCATTCTGATGATGCTGGCCAGCTGGATCATCATGAAAAAAGCAAAACCCAACGGCCCCACCCTGCGGCACATGATCCCGCTGATGGGACTGTGCGGCATCAGCACATTCATTATGGGCGCGCTTACCGGAGGCTTTTTTGGCGACTTCATCCCTCAGCTTCTGAAACTTATCAATCCAGCCAGTACATTTGCGATGCCGTCCCTGTTTGACCCCCTCAACGACGCCCTCAGCGTGCTGATCGGCTCCCTGGCCATCGGCCTGGTGCAGATCTTCACCGGTATGATCGTGAGCATGTATAAGCAGATCAAGCGGGGCGAAACCATGGCCGCCCTCTGCAACGAAGGCGCGTGGTTCGTCGTGTTTATTTTGGCGGGCGCCGCCGCCGCTACCGGGCAGGTCAAGCCCTGCGTTATTGCCATCCTGGCGCTGCTGGTCCTTACCCAGGGCTACGGCAAGGAGGGTATCGTGGGCAAGATTATGGGTATCTTTGGCTCCCTGTACAACAATATTACCGGTTATTTCAGCGACATCATGTCCTACTCCCGTCTGATGGCCCTGATGCTGGCCGGCGCGGTGGTGGCCCAGGTGTTCAACCAGCTGGGCGCAATCACCGGCAACGTGATTCTGTTCGTTATCATTGCCGCGGTCGGCAATGCCCTGAACTTCGCGCTGAACCTGCTGGGCTGCTTTGTCCACGATATGCGCCTGCAGTGCCTGGAGTTCTTCGGACGGTTCTATGAGGACGGCGGCAAGCCCTTCCGTCCCTTGAATATCAACACTCAATATGTAGACATTGTAAAGAAATAAGGAGGATTTTATCATGAATGGTTTCCTGGATTCTTTTGGCGGCCTGGCGCTGGCTCTGCTGGGCTCCGGTCTGGCCGTGGGTCTGAGCTGCGTTGGTTCCGCGAAGGGCACCGGCATCGCCGGCGAGGCCGGTACCGGCCTTCTGTGCGAGGACCCCAGCAAGTCCGGTAAGGTCATGGTTCTGCAGCTGCTCCCCGGTACCCAGGGCCTGTACGGCATGGTCGTATGGTTCTTCGCCCTCATTCAGCTGGGCTTCATGAGCGGCGCCGAGAGCGTCAATATCACCGTGCAGACCGGTCTCCAGTATTTCTCCGCCTGCATGCCCATGGCTCTGGGCGGACTGCTCTCCGCAATTGCACAGGGCCGCGTGGCCGCCGGTTCCATCAACATCCTGGCCAAAAAGCCCGACGACTGGTCCAAGGGCCTGATCCTCTGCGGTATCGTTGAGTTCTACGCCATTCTTTCCCTGCTGGCGTCCATGCTGATGTTGCTGCAGCTGTGATCCCACCCAAAAGGAAGGGGATTGCATTATGAAAGGTATTGAAAAAATCACCGCAAGAATTGAAAGCGACGGCAAGGCCGAAACGGTCCAGATGCTGAAGGAGGCGGAGGAAAAAGCCGCCGCCCTGCTGGCCGGTTACAAGGCCAAGGCGGAGGAGGAAACCGCCGCCGCCGTGGAGGCGGGCAAGGAAGCCGCCGTCCATCAGGCGGAACGCCTGGAGAGCGCAGCCCATATGGAGGCGAAAAAGCAGTATCTGGCCGCAAAGCAGGCGTGTCTGGACGAGGCTTTTGCCAAGGCCCAGAAGCAGCTGCTGGCCCTGCCCGACGACAAGTACGCCGAGCTGCTGGCTAAAATGGCGGTCAAGGCGTCCGCCACCGGCAAGGAGGAGGTCCTCCTCAACGCCAAGGACCGCAAGCGGGTGGGCGAGCAGGTGGTGGCCAAGGCCAACGAGCTGCTGCGCCGCAAGGGTAAGCTCACACTGGCCGAGGACACCCGGCCCATGGAGGGCGGCCTCACCCTGCGCAGCGGCAGCGTGGAGGTCAACTGCGCCTTTGAAACCGAGCTTCGGGTCCTCCGGGACGACATGGCCTCGGAGATTGCTGCGATCCTGTTTGCCTGAGAAGGCTGTCCCAATGAATTGTAATAGAAAGGAGGATGGCTTTTGGCAAAGAAATTGAAGGATACGGACTATCTGTTTATTTCCACCTACCTGCACAGCCGGGAGCGGGACCTGCTCACCACCGCCAGAATGGAGCGCATGATCGAAGCCCCCACCGCGGCGGAGGCGGCAAAGGTCCTCCAGGAGATTGGCTACGGCGAGATGTCCAGCATCAACGACCGGGAGCTGAGCGCGGCGCTGGCCCAGGAGCAGGAAAAGCTGTTTCAGGACCTGTACCGGTTCGTGCCGGACAAGGCGGTGGTGGACGTGTTCAAGGTCAAGTATGATTACCATAACCTCAAGGCCCTTCTGAAAGCCCGTGCGATGAAGCTGGACGGCGGCAGATTGCTGCTGGACGCAGGCCGGGTCTCTGCGGAGGACCTGCGCCGGGCGGTGACGGAGGGGGAGTACAGTTCCCTGCCCCCTATGCTCCGGCAGGCCGCAGAGGAGGCCGGAGAGGTGCTGGGCAGCACCGGCGACCCGCAGCTGAGCGACTTTGTGCTGGACCGGGCCTACTACGCCGAGATGCTGTCCGCCGCCAGGGAGACCGGAAGCGATTTCCTGGTGCGGTATGTCCAGGCCGCTATTGACGCCGCTAACCTGCGCAGCGCCGTGCGCACCCTGCGGATGAAAAAGGGCGGCGACCTGCTGCGCAAGGTCCTGGTGGAAGGCGGTACCATCCGGCCCGATACCATCCAGACCGCGGCGCTGGCGGGCAGTCTGGAGGATCTGTACAAAACCGGCGAGCTGCGCACTGCGGCGGAGCTGGGTACGGCGGCGGCCCACGGCGGAAGCCTGACCGCCTTTGAAAAAGCCTGCGACGACGCCGTTACCGCTGTGGCGGCAAAGGCGAAAAGCGTCCCCTTCGGCGTGGAGGCCGTCATCAGCTATCTGGCGGCGAAGGAGATTGAGTTCACGGCTGTGCGCATCATCATGTCCAGCCGTATGGCCGGTATTGACGGCGACACCATCCGGAAGCGGCTGCGGGAAGCCTACGTCTGAGAGAGGAGGAGACAGGCATGTATAAAATCGCGGTACTGGGAGACCGGGACAGCGTGATGGGGTTCAAGGCCCTGGGCCTGGACACCTTCTTTGTGGAAGAGGCGGACGAGGCGCGGCATACCCTCCACCGCATCGCCAAGGAGGAGTACGCAATCATCTATATCACCGAGCAGCTGGCGCAGCTTGTGCCGGCGGATATTGCCCGCTATAAGACCGAGACCACCCCCGCCATTATTCTGATTCCCGGCAAGTCCGGGAGCCTGGGCCTGGGCGCGCAGGCCCTGCAGACGGCGATTGAGAGAGCGGTTGGAGCGGACATCGGATAACCTGCTTTTTCTGCTGTGAAAATGCAGGAAAAAAGAACTTTCATGCGCTTTGCGTCCTGTTTTATACGGGATTTCCGGATAAGAACGGGCAGGCGTTCAGCGAGATTTTAAGTTTTGGAATACGGAAATCTATCAAGGAAGGCAGTGAAGGAATGAGTCTAGGTAAAATCATCAAGGTTTCCGGCCCGCTGGTCGTCGCCGACGGCATGAGCGACGCCAACATGCAGGACACCGTCCGCGTGGGCGATCAGCGGCTGATCGGCGAAATCCTGACGATGACCGGCGACCGGGCCTCCATCCAGGTCTATGAGGAGACCTCCGGCCTGGGACCGGGGGCGAAGGTGGAGACCACCGGCGCGCCCCTGAGCGTGGAACTCGGACCCGGCATCATCGAAAATATTTACGACGGCATCCAGCGTCCGCTGGAGGAGATCGTCAAGCAAACCCACTCCAACAATCTGGCCCGCGGCGTGGAGGTCCCCGCCCTGACCCGTGAGAAGAAGTGGTCCTACACCCCTGTGGCCAAGGTGGGCCAGAAAGTCACTGCCGGCGACGTGCTGGGCACGGTGCCGGAGACAGAGGTGGTGCTCCACAAAATCATGGTGCCCAACGGCATCGCCGGAACCGTGGAGTGGACCATCAAGCCCGGCGACTACATCGTGGACGAGGTGATCGCCAAGATCAAGACCGACAAGGGCGAGGTCAAGGAGCTGACCATGGTCCAGAAGTGGCCCGTCCGCGTGGGCCGTCCCTACAAGCGCAAGTACAACCCGGTGGCCCCCCTCCAGTCCGGCCAGCGGATCATTGACACCATGTTCCCCATCGCCAAGGGCGGCACCGCCGCCGTGCCCGGTCCTTTCGGCTCCGGCAAGACCGTGGTGCAGCACCAGCTGGCCAAGTGGTCCGACGTGGACATTGTGGTTTACGTGGGCTGCGGCGAGCGCGGCAACGAGATGACCGACGTTCTGCGGGAGTTCCCTGAGCTGGTGGACCCCAGAACCGGCGAGTCCCTGATGAAGCGGACCGTGCTGATCGCCAACACCTCCGACATGCCCGTGGCCGCCCGTGAGGCGTCCGTCTACACCGGCATCACCATCGCAGAATATTTCCGCGACATGGGCTACGCCGTGGCCGTCATCGCAGACTCCACCTCCCGCTGGGCCGAAGCCCTCCGCGAGATGTCCGGACGTCTGGAGGAAATGCCCGGCGAAGAGGGCTACCCCGCCTATCTGGCCTCCCGTCTGGCCCAGTTCTATGAGCGCGCCGGCGTGGTGCAGTGCATGGGTACCGAGGACCGCACCGGCTCCCTGACCGCCGTGGGCGCGGTGTCGCCTCCGGGCGGCGACCTGTCCGAGCCCGTCAGCCAGGGTACCATGCGGATCGTCAAGGTCTTCTGGTCCCTGGACGCCTCCCTGGCCTACCGCCGCCACTTCCCCGCCATCAACTGGCTGAAGTCCCACTCCCTGTACCTGGACAGCATGAAGCCCTGGTTCGACGAGCACTACGGACCCGCTTTCATGGAAAACCGGGGCAAGGCCATGAGCCTGCTCCAGGAGGAGGACGAACTGAACGAAATCGTGCAGCTGGTTGGTAAGGACTCCCTGAGCGCCAACGACCAGCTGACCCTGGAGGTCGCCAAGATGGTGCGCGAGGACTTCCTGCAGCAGAACGCCTTCATGGACGTGGACAGCTACTCCAGCCACGACCGTCAGATGCGGATGCTGGCCATGATCCTGGATTACGAAAAGCTGGCCAGGGACGCCATCGGCAAGGGCGCGGATCTGAACGCCATGCTGGAAATCCCGGCAAAGGAAAAGATTGGCCGCGCCAAGTTCGTGGAGGCCGACGCCTACCAGAAGGAGTACGCCGCCATCAGCGAGGAAGTTGAGCGGGAAATCGCGGCCATTGTTGAGAAAGCAGGTGCCGAGTTATGATGAAGGAATACCGTACCATACATGAGATCTCCGGACCTCTGATGGTGGTGGAGCAGGTAGAGGGCGTCACTTACGACGAGCTGGGCGAGATCGAGCTGTCCGACGGCTCCCGCCGCCGCTGCCAGGTGCTGGAGGTCAACGGCAACAAGGCCGTTGTGCAGCTGTTTGAACCCTCCGCCGGCATCAACCTCCGGGACTCCAAAATCCGCTTCCTGGGCCATCCCCTGGAGCTGGGCGTCTCCGCCGACATGCTGGGCCGCGTGTTCAACGGCATGGGCCAGCCCATCGACGGCGGTCCCGCTATCCTGCCGGAAGAGAACCGGGATATCAACGGCCTGCCCATGAACCCGGCGGCCCGCGACTACCCCAATGAGTTTATTCAGACCGGTATCAGCACCATCGACGGCCTGAACACCCTGGTCCGCGGCCAGAAGCTGCCGATTTTCTCCGGCTCCGGCCTGCCCCACGCCCAGTTCGCGGCGCAGATCGCCCGTCAGGCCAAGGTCCTGGGCGGCGAGAGCAACTTCGCCGTTGTGTTCGCCGCCATCGGTATTACGTTCGAGGAATCCGAGTATTTTGTCAACGAGTTCAAGCGCACCGGCGCAATCGACCGCACGGTCCTGTTTACCAACCTGGCCAACGACCCGGCTGTTGAGCGTATCGCCACCCCCCGCATGGCTCTGACGGCGGCGGAGTACCTGGCCTTTGACAAAGGAATGCACGTGCTGGTTATCCTCACGGACATCACCAACTACGCCGAAGCCCTCCGCGAAGTCTCTGCGGCCAAGAAGGAAGTCCCCGGACGGCGGGGCTATCCCGGCTATCTGTACACCAACCTGGCCACAATTTACGAACGCGCAGGCCGTCAGCTGGGCAAGGAGGGGTCCATCACCATGATCCCCATCCTCACCATGCCCGAAGACGACAAGACCCACCCCATCCCCGACCTGACCGGCTACATCACCGAGGGTCAGATCATCCTCAGCCGGGAGCTGTTCCGCAAGGGCATCAACCCGCCGGTGGACGTGCTGCCCAGCCTGTCCCGTCTGAAGGACAAGGGCGTCGGCCCCGGCAAGACCCGCGAGGACCACGCCAGCACTATGAACCAGCTGTTCGCAGCCTACGCCTCCGGTAAAGAGGCCAACGAGCTGATGACCATTCTGGGCGAGGCGGCTCTGACGCCTACGGACCTGCTGTTCGCCAAATTCGCCAACGAGTTTGAGAAGCGGTATGTGTCCCAGGGCTACGAGACCAACCGGAGCATCGAGGAGACGCTGAACCTGGGCTGGGAGCTGCTGAGCATCCTGCCGAAGAGCGAGCTGAAGCGTATTAAGCAGGATATGATTGACAAGTACCTGCCTAAGAAAGACGCTTGAGCGGCGCGATAGGAAAGAGGTGGAGGAATGGCCTCTAAAACTGTAAACCCGACCAGAATGGAGCTGACCCGGCTGAAGGGACGGCTGAAGACCGCTACCCGCGGCCACAAGCTGCTGAAGGATAAGCGGGACGAGCTGATGAAACAGTTTCTGGAGATCGTCCGGCGGAACCGGGAGCTGCGCGCCAAGGTGGAAAAGGGCCTGGAGGAAGCCAACGCCGCGTTTACTGTGGCCTCGGCCCTGATGAGCCCGGAGATGCTGGAGCAGGCGCTGCTGTACCCGAAGCAGAGCGTGGAACTGGATATGAAGTTCAAAAACGTCATGTCCGTCAACGTGCCGGTGTACGAGTTCCACACCAAGAACGAGGACCCGGCGGAAATCTATCCCTACGGCTTTGCCCAGACCTCCGGCGAGCTGGACGCCGCCCTGGAGGCCCTGGCCAATGTGTTCCACGATATGCTGGAGCTGGCCGAGGTGGAGAAAACTATGCAGCTGCTGGCTGAGGATATCGAAAAGACCCGGCGGCGCGTCAACGCCCTGGAGTATGTCATGATTCCGGAGTTCCAGCAGAATATCCGCTATATCTCCATGAAGCTGGAGGAAAATGAGCGCGGCAATATCACCCGCTTGATGAAGGTCAAGGATATGGTATTGCAGGAAGCCCACGATTTCCAGCAGCCGGTGGGCTGAGGCCCGGCGGTTTTAGTGATTTGATAAAAAAGATGGTACTGTGGGGGATGATTCCCTGACAGTACCATCTTTTTTATTTTTGATTTGGATGTTTGGGCGGTAGGGGGACAGCGATGCCCTTCGGATTAGCCCTCCCAGTCAGCCTGCGCGGACCGCAGATACGCCAGCGTGGAAGGCGGCGCCAGCCGCTCCAGCTCCTCCATCCGGCCCTCCCGCAGACAACGCCGGACTGTGGACGCGCTGATAACCCCGCCGTCCCACTCCTTGCGGGGGACGATGATGCAGGCAATCCCTGCTTTCGGAAGCTCCGAAGCCATTACCGTATTGTACAGGTTTGTCACCTGACTGACCGGCTCCTCCCCCACGTACCGCCGTGTCACACCCAACGCCTGGGCAATCCGGCAGAACACCGCCAGGTCCAGCCGCGCCTGTCCCTCTGCCGCAGCCGCCGCGTCCGGCAGAAAATAGCTTGGGAAGGTGGCTCTGCTGATGATATATGGCCCGCTCTTATGACACACCACATTGGACAGATGGGCAGTCCCCTCCTGCGCCAGACGCCAGCGGACTGCAAAGGGGAATTCGCTGGCATCCTCGCTGACCACAAAGATATGGACAGTGTCGTTTTCTGACGCCGCCCGCTCCGCCAAGTGCAGGTGGCCCAGGGTGAAGGGGTTGGCGTTCATGACAATAGCCGCGGATTGACCCTCCCGTCGGGTAAGGCTCAACGCCTCCAGATAGCGGGAGAATCCGGTTTTCCGGTTCTCCATGAATGTCATCGTCTCCCCTGCCTGGGCAATCTCATGGAATCCCAAGTCTCGGAAATATTTGGCGGTATGGCTTTTTGTATACAAAAAAAGATGGTAATTGCCCCGGCCATACTGCACCTGGATCAGATGGGTCAGCAGCGGACCCAGCAGCCCCTCGCCCTGGCGCTCTCCGCTGACGGCAATACAGCGCAGGGTATTGCCAAAGCAGCTGCCGGTGGCCGCTATGCTGCCATCGCTGTCCAGCATGGCGCAGGTATAGTCCAGGTGGGCGTCCAGGCGCAGCCCCGACCGGGTTAAAAGAGACTCTATCTGTTTCATGCCCTGGCGGTTCCGTTTTGTGATGGGTATAATGGAATATGACATGGGGTCCGCCTCCTCTCGGTCACAGTATACCACATCACTACAGAATGCAAAAGCCTTTCTTTATTCAAAATCTATGCCTGGTTTCTCAAAAAATAGCTCCCTTTTCGGAATTGTGTACCCAGTAAAGTAGACTGTTAATTTCCAGACCAACTTTTCTCAATATTCAGTAGGCAAAATCCCAAATACAGTTGCTCAAATTGCTTGAAAAATTAAGAGGGGCTGCATACTACGAGGGCCAGCCTCAGGTATCCGTCCGGTACTGCTGGACGAGGACAGCGCTGTCATCAGCGATATGGCTGCGCTGAAGATACCAGAGCCGGAACAGCAGAAATATATGGATTTGCTGGGACGGTATTAAGGGAAAATATGGATTGGAACAGCAGAGCGGAGGAATACCGTCCTCCGCTCCCTCTATTGAAAAAACCAACAAAACACACCCGGTATTTTTGTGCAATTCCGGGGAAAAAACATTTTTTTGCAAAACTGCTCAAACATAACATTTACAGAATGGGAAAATCGTGCTATAGTATTTGACGTATGAGTACCCTGCTATGTTTTTCATACAACAGCAGTAACAAATATTCAGGAGGAACAATCAACTATGGCAAGAAAGTTCAAATCCATGGACGGAAACAACGCGGCGGCTCATGTCTCCTATGCGTTCTCCGAGGTTGCGGCGATCTACCCGATCACCCCGTCCAGCCCCATGGCCGACCTGGTTGACCAGTGGTCCGCCAACGGCCTGAAAAACATCTTCGGCACCCAAGTGAAAGTGGTGGAGATGCAGTCCGAGGCCGGCGCCGCCGGCGCGGTCCACGGTTCCCTGGGCGCAGGCGCGCTGACCAGCACCTACACCGCCTCCCAGGGCCTGCTGCTCATGATCCCCAATATGTACAAAATCGCAGCCGAGCAGCTGCCTACCGTGTTCCACGTCTCCGCCCGTACCGTCTCCACCCACGCGCTCAATATCTTCGGCGACCACTCCGACGTCATGGCCTGCCGTCAGACCGGCTTCGCCATGCTGGCAGAGGGCAACGTGCAGGAGGTTATGGACCTGTCTCCTGTGGCCCATCTGGCCGCCATCAGCGGCAAAGTCCCCTTTATCAACTTCTTCGACGGCTTCCGCACCAGCCACGAAATCCAGAAGGTGGCCGTGTGGGACTTTGAGGACCTGAAGGACATGTGCGACATGGAAGCTGTCGCCGAGTTCCGTAAGCACGCCCTTAACCCCGAGCACCCCTCCACCCGGGGCAGCCATGAAAATGGCGATATCTTCTTCCAGCACCGCGAGGCATGCAACAAGTACTATGATGCCCTGCCCGCAGTCGTGGAGAAGTATATGGGCAAGATCAATGAAAAGCTGGGTACGGATTACAAGCTCTTTAACTACTACGGCGCCGCTGACGCGGACCGCGTCATCATCGCTATGGGCTCCATCTGCGACGTGGCCGAGGAGGTCATCGACTACATGAACGCCCACGGCGAGAAGGTCGGCCTGGTCAAGGTCCGCCTGTACCGTCCGTTTGCGGCAGACAAGCTCATTGAGGCTATCCCCGCTACCGCTAAGAAAATCGCGGTCCTCGACCGCACCAAGGAGCCCGGCTCCCTGGGCGAGCCCCTGTATCTGGACGTGGTCTCCGCCCTGGCCAACGCCGGCAAGAACGACGTCAAGGTCATCGGCGGCCGCTATGGACTCGGCTCCAAGGACACTCCCCCGGCCAGCGTGTTCGCTGTCTATAAGGAGCTGGCCCTTGCCGAGCCCCGCCGTCAGTTCAGCATCGGTATCGTGGACGACGTTACCAACCTGTCTTTGCCGGAGGAGGCCGCTCCCAACACCGCTGCGGAAGGCACCATTGAGTGCAAGTTCTGGGGTCTGGGCGGCGACGGCACCGTGGGCGCCAACAAGAACTCCATCAAGATCATCGGCGACCACACCGACAAGTATGTTCAGGCGTACTTCCAGTACGACTCCAAGAAGACCGGCGGCGTGACCATCAGCCACCTGCGCTTCGGCGACAAGCCTATCAAGTCCCCCTACTATATCAATAAGGCCGACTTCGTGGCCTGCCATGTGCCTGCCTATATTATCAAGGGCTTCCCCATGGTCCGCGACGTCAAGCCCGGCGGCAGCTTCCTCATCAACTGCCAGTGGAGCCTTGAGGAACTGGATAAGCACATGCCCGCTGTGGCCAAACGCTATATTGCCCAGAACAACATCAATGTCTATACCATCAACGCCATTGACCTGGCCTCCGAGATTGGTATGGGCAAGCGCACCAACACCATTCTTCAGTCCGCTTTCTTCGCTCTGGCTAAGGTCCTGCCGGAGGCAGAGGCTATCCAGTATATGAAGGACGCCGCCACCAAGTCCTACTCCAAGAAGGGTATGGACATCGTGGAGATGAACCACAAGGCCATCGACGCCGGCGCAACTGCCTTCAAGAAGCTGGACATCCCCGCCAGCTGGGCCGATGCCACGGATGAACCCAAGGAGCACAGCCTCTCCGGCAAGGGCGAGCTTGTCACCATGGTCAAGGACATTCTGGAGCCTGTGAGCCGTATGGACGGCGACAGCCTGCCTGTCTCCGTGTTTATGCCCCATGTGGACGGCCAGTTCGAGCTGGGCGCCTCCGCCTACGAGAAGCGCGGCGTAGCCGTTGCCGTTCCCACCTGGGACCCCGCCAAGTGCATCCAGTGCAACACCTGCTCCTATGTCTGTCCCCATGCTACCATCCGCTCCTATGCCCTGACGGACGACGAGGTCAAGAACGCACCCGATGGTCTGAAGAGCGCACCCATCAAGGCTGGCAAGGGCAAGGGCGCCTATACCTTCGCCATCGGCGTCAGCCCCCTGGACTGCATGGGCTGCGGCGTGTGCGTGGAAGCCTGTCTGGCTAAGGACAAGGCTCTGAAGATGGTTCCCCAGGAGAGCGAGGCCCAGCAGGCTCAGGTTTGGGACTACCTGGTGCAGACCGCTCCCAAGCCCGACATGCAGGACAACACCGTCAAGGGCAGTCAGTTCAAGCAGCCCTACCTGCAGTTCTCCGGTTCCTGCGCCGGCTGCGCCGAGACCAGCTATGCCCGTCTCGTCACCCAGCTGTTCGGCGACCGGATGTATATCTCCAACGCCACCGGCTGCTCCTCCATCTGGGGCGGACCGGCTGCTACCAGCCCCTACTGCACCAATCCTGAGGGCAAGGGTCCCGCATGGTGCAACTCCCTGTTCGAAGACAATGCCGAGCACGGCCTGGGTATGTATGTCGGTCAGAAGGCTATCCGCAGCTCCCTGGCTGAGGACACCAAGAAGCTGATCGCCATTGACTGGACCGTACCCGCCCTGAAGGAAGCTGCTCAGAAGTGGCTGGATACCATGGACGACGGCGAGGCTAACCAGGCCGCTGCCAAGGAATATATTGCCGCTCTGGAGCAGGGAATCTGCACTATAGACGAGGTGGTTGCTTTCACATCCAGCCCTGAGGCCAAGAATACCTTCGGCGACAAGGCCGCTGAGATGGCCGCCCACGCGCAGGAGCTGAAGGCTTCCGGCGCAGCGTTCTGCGACTGCGACGCCTGCAAGCTGGTCAAGGCTATCCTGGACAAGAAGGAGTACCTGAACAAGAAGTCCGTGTGGATCTTCGGCGGCGACGGCTGGGCCTACGACATCGGCTACGGCGGTCTGGACCACGTCCTGGCTTCCGGCGAGGATGTCAATGTGTTCGTCTTCGATACCGAGGTGTACTCCAACACCGGCGGTCAGGCTTCCAAGGCTTCCAACATCGGTCAGGTGGCTCAGTTTGCCGCTGCCGGTAAGGAGATGAAGAAGAAGAGCCTGAGCGAAATCGCTATGCAGTACGGCTATGTGTACGTGGCGCAGGTGGCTATGGGCGCCAATCCCGCTCAGACCATCAAGGCCATCACCGAGGCCGAGGCCTATCATGGCCCGTCCCTCATCATCGGTTACGCCCCCTGCGAGATGCACTCCATCAAGGGCGGCATGATGAACTGCCAGAAGGAAATCAAGCGCGCCGTTGACTGCGGTTACTGGAACATGTTCCGCTTCAACCCGGCTCTGACCGCTGAGGGTAAGAATCCCTTCACGCTGGACAGCAAGGCGCCCGCTGGAGGTTATCAGGAGTTCCTGATGAACGAGGCCCGCTATGCCCGTCTGACCCGTGAGTTCCCTGAGCGCGCCGAGGTCCTGTTCGCTAAGAATGAGGCCGCTGCCAAGGAGCGTTATGAGCACCTGATGAAGCTGATCGAGCTGTATAAGGCTTAATCCGCACAGGTATTCCCATAAGCGTATAAGAAGCGCCGCCCCGGTTCTCAATCGGGGCGGCGCTCCTTGACATGTTTCAGTCTTCAGCAGAATATAGAATACTTCTCTCAGCCTTTTTCTAACAGCTCCATGTATTTGGGACGCTCAGACTCCGGCACACCCAATACCGCCATCGCCTGCTCTATGGGCCAGTGCATAGCTTCGATCAGATTTTTAATGGATGATAAAGTTCCCTCCATCCGGCCCTCTGCACGACCTTCTGCACGCCCCTCTGCACGGCCTTCCGTGCGGCCCTCCTCTTTGGCATCCTGATACTTTAACTGCCACATCATATAAGACACCTCCATCTTTTCATCACTGCGGACCTCCTGAACCTTCTCCACCGTCTTATGGAGCAGTTCTGTTGTGTAGTCCAGGAAATCATCGTTGGTGCGGATGTAATCCAGATATTCCATGATCGCGGGTCCGGCATTCCCGGTGACATAGCGGCTGTTCAGAAAGATAACATGGGAACCATCCTCATACAGTTGGTCTGTGCCTTTGATATAAGAGACTCGTTCGTTCACCGCAAGCCCCGTCTCAAAATAATCAAAATCACAGATAAATATAATATAACTGTCGGAAAGCTCACTGTAGAAATGGCCCTTCAGAAGCTCGCTGCGGTCAACAGACCCCTGATAAAAGCGCACCCGCTTCTCCAGACTGCGCTTGTTTGCGGTCTGCATCTCAATAGCATAAACGGTAGCCGCATTATCCCGCAGATAGACATCCAGACGGATTCCATGGTGTTCATAGCTGTCAGAGATATCCTTCTGATTTTCAATAGATCCGGTCAATCTCTTCTCCCAGCAATTCCTCCAAAAAGAGCTTGCAGATATCCGGATTCCGCATGACCTGCCCAAACATGAAGTCATTCTTCAGCGGCAGTTCCTTCAATGGCGTAGCCTTCCGTTTCAATTTGCCTGTCCTCCTTATCTGGGCTGACAGCTCTATTTTACCGCCTTTTCAGGAAAACGTCCATTAAAAATGGTCGCCTTTCAAATGCTCGTCCGGCTGGAGGTCTGGCCGGACCGACTTGCTGGGGAATATATCCGAGGAGGGAAGAAGAAACTTTTGAATGGCAAAGAGTACGCCAATGGCAAAAATACGGATCAGCGACTCCATACCATTGGTGTGCTCCACCACCAGCTGCCGGGATGTGGCAAAAATCAACACGTCGATGACGCGCTCCGGATTGTGGTAAATGAGCATCTTGACAAACTCTACCGCCACTGCAAAGGACAGCATCTGCTGCAGAAAGATATTCAACGCCTCTTCGTTGTACAGGGACACATGCCCCGTTAAATACTCTTTCAGCGTAATCGCCATCAGCGCCAGCACCATGGCGACGATACATGCGGCAATAAATAATTCCATTATTTTCAGGAATATGTATACCCGCTCCCGGATGTCCTTTCTTTTGCCCATAAGGTGGTCTCCTTCCGTATAGTTATATAATTTGTGTCTGACTTGCTTTTACTATACCATAAATTGATACAAGCCGCAATAAGACAGGAGAGAAAAATTGAACAGTATTTTAGCGCTCCCCGCCAAATACGCCGGCAGCTGCTCCCGTTGACTTTTGGGAGTCTGCCGGGTATAATCAATAAAACTGGTTGCGAAGGAGGCAGAACATGGAAGAACAATATACCGGGGTTGGAATCCTCACCTTCCACTGCTCGGATAATTTTGGCGCCATGCTCCAGGCTTACGGCCTGAAGCAGTTCCTGTGCCGCAGCGGCGTACGGGCCAGTCTCGTGCCCTATGCGCCGCCCTATATGATTGGCCGTCACTGGCGGATTCCCTATGTTCCCTGCCGGAAACCGGGCGGTCCGCTTACCTGCGCGGCCTACGCCGCGTCCGGATTGCAGAAAAATTTCTGCGCATACCGGGAATTCTCCATACGAAGGGCCAATATGCGGCGGTTCCGGACGGAACATCTGGTCAATGACGGACAGCCGGCCATACATTTCCCCGCTGGGCTGAGAGACCTCCCCTACCGCTGCTATGTCGTTGGAAGCGACCAAATCTGGAACCCGGAGATTACTTTCGGACTGCGTCCGGAATACTTCGGCAGCTTTGCGGATAAGAAAAAGGCCCGCGTTATCGCTTACGCCGCCAGTTTGGGAGGGGCTACGCTTCCGTCCCAGTATGACCGGGACTTTGCACGGCTGCTCCAAAATCTGGACGCCATTTCCCTCCGGGAACAGGAGGCCGCCGGTTATGTGAAACGGTTTTATGACGGGGAGGTTGCGGCGGTCCTGGACCCGGTCTTTCTTCTGGACCGGGAGAGCTGGACGGAGGTGGAAAAGCCCCCCGCCAAAACAGGCTATATCCTGACCGCCAGTACGGAGAAAAGCCCGGCTATGACCACTTATGTGCAGACGCTGTCCCAAAATACGGGCCTGCCGGTGGTGCAGCTGTGTACGCCGGACGATTCTTCCGGTCCGGCAGAATTTTTGGGGTATATCCATAAGGCGGATTATGTGGTGACAAACTCCTTCCATGCCACAGCGTTCTCCATCATCTATGAAAAAAATTTCCTCGCCTTTGCCCACAGCCGCCTGAACGCCCGCATCGAAAACATCCTGCATCTCCACGGCCTGGAGGACCGGCTCTGCCGGAACGGCAGCGTCGCGGAGATTGACGCCCCTGTGGACTGGACAATGGTACGGGAGAAAAGCAGAGCGGCGGCGGCGAAATCAGTGGATTTTCTGCTGAGACATGTCACGGGAGGCGGATTATGAGGCTCTATCAGGAGAAAGCATCCTGCTGCGGCTGCGGCGCGTGCGCAGACGCCTGTCCAACAGGTTCCATCCAAATGGGCCCCGACAGCGAGGGCTTCCGGTATCCGAGCGTAGCTGCATCCACTTGCATCCACTGCGGACGGTGCGAATCTGTATGCCCGCTGAAAACGGAGATGACCGCGCCGCGGGAAAACCTGTTTTTCGGCGCACGGTCGGATACGCTCCGCTCCGGCAGCTCCTCCGGCGGTATCTTTTCCGTGCTGGCGGACTACGTTTTGCAGCGGCAGGGAGCGGTCTTCGGCGCGGCATTCAATGAATCTATGGAGGCCGTACACCGGGAGGCCGGAAACTGTGCAGAACTGGAGGGCCTGCGGCGGACCAAGTATGTGCAGAGCCGTCTGGACGGCGTGTATACCCGGATTCAATCCCTGCTGAGAGAGGAGCGATGGGTACTTTTCTGCGGTACCCCCTGCCAAACCCACGCCCTGAAATTGTTTTTGGGCAGGCCCTACCCCACCCTCATCCTGGCGGATTTAATCTGCTACGGCGTGCCATCCCCCGGAATCTGGAAGAGATATGCGCAGGCTCTGGAGCGCAGGCACGGCGGTAAGCTGACGGCCTTTTCCTTCCGTGACAAGCGAAAACAGGACAACGGTCATACCTGCGCCTACATAGTCGACGGCCAGGAGTATGCGTCGGAACTGAGCCGCAACCCGTTCTGCCGCCTGTTCTTTGCTAACCTGATTATCCGTCCGTCCTGCCACAAATGCCGGTACTGTACGCCGGACCGGGAGAGCGACTTCACCCTGGGGGATTTCTGGGGTATGGAAAAAATCAGGCCGGATTTGAACGATGGTATGGGTACCTCCCTGGTCATCCTCCACACAGACAAGGCCAGCGAGGTCTGGGAACAGGTCCGGGATAAGGTGGTCTGGTTTTCCTGCGAAAAAGAAGACGCCCTTCAGCCCCGGCTGGAAAGTCCCACCCCGGCGGCTCGGACCCGCGGCGTATTTATGCTGAGCTTCCGGATATTGCCGTTCTCTATCGCTACGGCTCTGTTCATATGGGCGCAGTCTGCTGCCGGACTGTGCAGGCGGTTGTTCAGAAGGATAAAAGCATGAATAGTGTGAATAAATTACTGGAGAGCGTATGGCTGCATGAGTGGGACTGGTACAAAAAGCGAAAGCGCAGACGGCTGAAAAATACTGATTTCACCATTATATCCTCCAACTGTGTTGGTACGATCATTTACCACGATATGGGCCTGCCGTTCCTGACGCCTACCATCAATCTCACAATCAGTATGCGGGACCTGGTAAAAATGACCGGAAATCTGCGGTGGTATATGGACCAGGAGCTGGTGGAGGTACGGACCGGCGGCGTATGTCCCGCAGGTTTATTGGGCGATATCCAGGTAAATTTTGTCCACTATGGCACATTTGCCGAAGGAGCCGAGCGCTGGGAACGGCGGAAAAAACGAATCCATTGGGACAATATCTTCCTGATGGGAACTGAGCGCGACGACTGTGATTATGGGGTGCTGCAAGCCTTTGACCGATTGCCCTACCCCAACAAAATTGTCTTTACGCATGTGGAATATCCAGAATTTTCATCCGCCGTTTGCATACATGGTTTTGAAAATCAGGGTGAAATTGGTACGATTACAAACTTCCGCACACTTTCCGCGTACAAGCGGCGCCGATACATAGACAGCTTTGATTATATCACTTTTCTGAACAACGCAAAGGAGAGTCCGGATGGAACAACATAAACGCGGGTTGGTTTCCGTTGTCACGCCGGTCTATAACGGAGAGGCCCACCTCCACACCTTGCTGGATTCCCTGCTGGCCCAGACTTATCCCCAGATGGAGATCATCCTGGTGGACGACGGCTCCACGGACGGCACTGTGCAGACAGCGGAAAGCTACCGGGAAAAATTTGCCGCCAAAGGATACAGCTTCCGCATTGTTTGCGGGACGCACAAAAACGCCTCTGCCGCCATCAACGGGGGCCTGCCCTATGCGACGGGGGAATTCCTGATCTGGCCCGACAGCGACGACCGGTTGGAGCCGGAGTCCGTAGAAAAGCGGGTGCGGTTCTTGGGGGAACATCCGCAGTATCAATGCGTGCGGTCGCTGTCCTACTACTTCGACACCCAGACCGGCGAGCGGAAAGCAGAGCAGGACGAAAAACGGGGCGACCTGTCTAAAGAAGACCTGTTCTGGGATATCCTGGAGTTCCGGACGTTTGTATGCTGCGGGTGCTATATGCTGCGGTCTGAAGCTTTTTTCTCCATTTATCCGGACCGCCATATCCCGGAATATCCTGTAGGACAGAACTTTCAGATGCTGCTGCCATTTATGTACCGTCACAAATGCCCCACTATACAGGAAGAGCTTTACGGCGTTGCCGTCCGGCAGGGCAGTCACTCCCGCCTGCCGCTGACCCAGACCCAGGAGGAGAAAAAATACAGCGATTATGAGTTTTTGGCAGATGAAATCGCCGGTATCTGCCAGTTGGAAGATCAAGAATCCCTGAACCGTTTGGAGCGCTGGAAAGCAAAACGGCGGTATCAAATCTCACTGAAATACGGGCGCAGAAAAGAGGCCCTCCACGCCCTGCGCCGGATGCACAGGTGCGGAGGGCTTCGGATGGGCGAGATGCTGAGGGAAATTATAGCGGGATACTTGATCTATAGTTGGGTGGGACGGCTGCTGTATCCTGTGTACCGGCGGATACGGCATTAGAGACGTGATTTGCGGTTGGATTTTAGCGAAATTTTTATGTCAAAATGAACAGATTAAATTTCGCAATCGGTTCTATCGTTCCAAGTATCACATAGCCGTATTATTGTGCTGTAAACCTTAGCCTCTCCCTCTCCTTGAAAAAACTGTGGACGCGACCGCAAAGCTGTGGTAGAATGAAGAGAAAGAAGGTGAGGACAGTGGACGGGGAAACGACAATCGCCCAGGGGCTGCACATTACGGATGACAGCGCGGGCTATGATGCGGCCTGTAAGCGTGTTCTGTCTGAAAAGGCAATCCTGGCGCGGATTATGAAGTCCTGCCTGGAAGAATACAAAGACTGCGATGTGGGCGACATTGCCGGGAAATACATAGAGGGCCAACCCCAGGTGTCTGCCGTGCCAGTGCTGCCGGACGAAGGCGGTACAGTCATCAACGGTATGGACACCGAGGATAAATCGGTGCGCGAGGGTACAGTCAGCTATGACATTCGATTCCGGGCTGTCGTCCCCAGCTCCGAGGAACAAATTGCCCTTATTATCAACGTGGAGGCGCAGAACGATTTTTACCCCGGCTATCCGCTGATCAAGCGAGGCATATACTATTGCTGCCGGATGATTTCTTCCCAGTATGGCCGGGAGTTCACCGACGCCCACTATGAGAAAATCAAGAAAGTCTACTCCATTTGGATTTGCAAGAACCCGCCGCAGTATCGAGGGAACACGATCACCCGGTATCGGCTGGTGGAGGAACATCTGGTAGGCGAGGCCAAAGAACCCATTAAGAATTATGATTTGCTGTCCATCATTATGCTGTGCCTTGGCGGGCCGAAGGGTGCAAACTATGACGGCATACTACGGATGCTGGATGTGCTACTCTCCAACGAAACCAGCGAGGCGAAGAAGCGGAAAATCTTGCAGGACGATTACGATATTCAAATGACGCAGACAATGGAAAGGGAGGTGTCTGTCATGTGCAATCTGAGCAAAGGCGTTAGGGAAATAGGCCGCGCAGAAGGCCGCGCAGAAGGCCGCGCAGAAGGTCACGCAGAACGGGCGTTGTCCGATCTCCGTAATCTCATGGAAACATTGGGCCTGACGATTGAGCAGGCTATGGCGGCGCTGAAAGTCCCAGAGGGCGAACGTCAGAAGTATATGGATTTGCTGGAACGGCAGTAATTACGAAAACGCCACGGACTATCATTGTCCCTGGCGTTTTCTGTATCTATGTTAGCTGGCCTGTTTCTTCCTGTGGTAGTTCTCCGCTTCAACTATTTTAAAACTTGCTGGAGCTGGTTTTAACATAACCTTTTCCGTCCCAGATACCTGTTGCTCAGGACACAAATTGCGCTGACCGCATGATACCATTTCAGGCGGAAAAAAAATACAAGCGTCCGCCTTGCCAGTCTGCCGCAGGTACGGTTGTACGGCAAAGCCTCCTGGTAGAGCGCGTTATCTGCTAGCTTCCGGAAAGACGCCCGTTTTTCACGGTAAGTTTGGCTGTTATATGGACTGAATACTTCCCAAATCAGAATACACGTTAAATTCTCAATCGCATAGGAATAATACTCCTTTTTCAATGGTACAAACATACTGTTATTCTCCAAAACACCCCGAATCCGTTCCAGCAGCCTCACGCTATTGCGCAGCAGTTCGGGAGAGAATCGGTGGAAAGAAGAGTCGCTGTGCTTATTATAAAAATAAACTGGCAAGCTAAAATGCACACAGCTTTTTATTTTCAACAGGTATTCCAAATTGAAAAGCCTATCCTCGCCGTTAAATATCTCTCTGTCAAACTGGAGCGCATATTGGTCAACAATTGATTTTTTATAAGCTTTTGCACACGGAGAGACAGGATTTACATTTTTCATTTCTGCCAGATGTTGGGGAACCAAGACACAGCGCAGTATTTCTGTCAAATTCTCCCTGTTATAGAAATGCGCCTCCGGCATGTCCCTGCTTGCGCAAAGTTCTTCTGCTGTTTTGCCGAAATCAAACAGGAGCAGATCGCTGGACTGATTTTCTGTCCTGGATACCCAACCCAGAAAATCAGGGGAAAGAATGTCATCCGCATCTACAAACACAACCCACTCTCCGCAACACTCCTCCAATCCCCGGTTTCGAGCGGCGGAAACACCCTGATTCTCCTGGGAAATCAGCTTAATCCGGCTGTCCCGCTGGGCATACTCTGTGCATATCTCAAAACTGCTGTCTGTAGACCCGTCATTTATCAGAATCAGTTCAAAATCGTGATACGTGGAGTTCAATACCGAGTCCAGACAGCGGGCCAGATAGGGTCCTGCATTGTACACAGGTATGATTACGGATATCATCTTTTCTCCCTCCATTATTCAACAAACCATCTATGCAATCATATCATCAAGATAAGCGTCTAGTTCGTCCAGAGTGCAGCCAAATCTCCCCCACCATTTTCTGTAAGAAAAACCGGTTTCGCAGTCTTCCAGCACACATCTATTATACTGGATTGCTTCCCCATAGTCAATCACCGGTTGCCGGTATCCTGGCCTGAAAAATGGACTTGACACGGCGGTCCTGTTTCGTGTATGATAAAACAAAGTCGTTACTTCCGTCAGCCGCGCTGTCCTCCATTACAATGACTGCACAGCAGACAGAACAAGTCTCCAGGAGCTGAATGGGCGCAACGGGTCTTCTGACCCCGCCTATAGGCGGGG
>JAAWQS010000145.1 GCA_022800665.1 Oscillospiraceae bacterium | reverse complement strand
GTCCTTCAAGAAGTGGCTGTCCGACCTTGTGTTTAATCTCACCTACAACAAAGAAGGCAAACCTTATGAGTTGCCCACGCAGGAACATAAGGTTATTGTCTATGATTTTGAGCCTCGGCAAGAAGTGCAAATGGCAGCCGAGGAGCAACCACCTTACGGAAAAAAGAACGAATAATTCAAGGTTCATACAAGCGGTTGTGCGCTACCTTGCAAGCAGTGTCTTTGTTCCCACAAAGACTCGAAACTGCGATTTCCGGCGATGCCGGAAACCGCAGTTTCCGCTTGTTGGGGTAGCACCCCAAACCCCTTTTCAGCCCCGTGACCGGGGCTGGCTGCGCGTTCGGTTCCCGAACGCTGTTGTTCCTGCTTCGCAGGAAAAGACGGAGCCTGCGCTCTCCTACAAAGTGAAAAAGCGGCAATCCCAATTCTCGTCACAATCATCGAATTGCGGCAAGACTGGCAAGGGTCTGTCTGGACAATTCCCATATCTCGCCCAGGCGTTTCTGCAAATCCTCAATGTCCGCCGCATAGATGCTCCCGGTTTCGTTCGCCCGTTTAGCGTACTGGTTCAGATTATTCGTGCATCGCTGGAGCATAGAAACAAGCTGGCGCACATCCTGCAAATCCAGCCTGATGCAAATTCCGTCCAGTGCCATCTTGCGGACATAGGCGCTCATATTCAGAACGCCGGCGTCCTCCATTTTGAGTTTTATCCGCTCCTTGTCCTCCGGGGAAATGCGGATTTTCAGTTCTTCGGTTCGTTTACTCATTGCGTTTTGGCTCCTCCCCTCGCAAATAAAATCAGTCGTTTTTGATTTTCGGCATCGCGCCATAAATCAGATTTTCAAAAAACGGCCGGACACAGGAGGCCAATTCCCATGTCCGGCGCATATTCCGTATTTCCGTTACGGTTAGTGGTGGTGTCATATTCTGCCCGCACCACTAATTCCAGGATTTGCGTTACGGTTAATGGTAGTGTTCAATTTGAACACCACCAAAAGCCGTAACACTTTTTGGCTTTTTGTTACGGTTACTGCAAGTGTTCAATTTGGTCACTTGCTTTATCCGTAACGCTCTGGCGGTAAGCCCGTTGGCGGCAGGCGTTGCAGCAGTAGACCGCATCCGACCGCTTGGGTGTGAACACTTTTCCGCAGCCTTTGCAGACCCGATTTTGCCGTTTTTCCAATCGCCGCTGTTTCAAATCTTTCTGATACCCCCGGTTCCCGCACAGACCATAATAGCAATATTTCTTGGTTTCAATCAATGTGTAGAAATCCCGTCCACAGCCCTTACAGATGATTTTCCGTACAATGGAATTTGGTCTTATCCCGGCGAGTTTTTCTTCATACCACTGTCTCAGCGTTTCCTGATTTTCATATTCCCAATCACAGTTCCACATGGAATTTTCCCTTCCTTCCATAGGACAGGGCGGGCCAAAAATATCTGACCCGCCCCGTCCTGTGTTTATACGGTTTCTGTTTCCTGCCCCTCAGCCTGCCGCCGATACCGCATTTTGCTATGCGCTTTCCTTTGGCAAGCCTCACAGCAGTATTTTACATCGTTTCTGGTCGTGGTGAACACTTTCCCGCAGTTCCCGCAGACACATTCGCGGCTCCTGCCTGCCGCCGCCTCCTGCCGGTAGAATTTCGCCCGGCAGTTCGGGCCGCAGAACAGAGTGTTTGATCGCGTGGATTCAAATTCTTCCCCACAGCGTTTGCAGACCAGCTTGAACGGCTGGCCGACCGCGTGTTCGCCGGCCTTGATCTTCTGATAGCGTTCCCGGCTCTTGACCCGATGCCTGTGCAGGGAAGCCTGCCGCTTTTCTTCCTCCGGCGTCAACTCCGAGGCGGGGAGGTCGAACCGACCGATAAATTTCAGATAGATGTCCACTTGCTGCGTCCGGTCGCCGTCTACCTTTTCCGGGGCGTGGACGATGATCTTTTCGATGAATTCATTTATCATCGGCGTGGTCAGTTCCGAAAAGTCCGTGTACTTTTTCGCCAGGGCGAGGAACCGTTCCACGTTGGCGGTGTCCTGCTCGAAGCTGTCCAACGCCGATTCTGCCTCCATGATGGACTGACGGAGCGCCGTCTGCTCCTGCTCATACCCGGCAAGAAGGGTGTCAAAGCGTTCCTCGCCGATGCGCCCCACCGCGTAAGATTCATACAGCTTCTTGATGATAGTGTCCAGTTCCTCACAGCGCCGCCTGTCCTTGTTCAGCTTGCGTTTCAGTTCTTTCGCCGCCTGCGCCTGCCGGACTTCGGAAGCCGCCCGAACTTTCCGGATAAACTCCGCCTCGTTGGAGATGGCATAGGTGCTGGCGGCTCGGATTGTCTCCAGAATCAGTGTCCGCAGGGCCTTGGTGGAGATGTGATGATTGCTACAGGCATTGTCGTGAGATTGCCGGGCCAGGGTGTAGGTGGAGCAATCAAACCAATCCGACGGATAAGGCTTGGCAGCGTTTCCTCTCGACCGATGATTATACAGTTTTGCGCCGCAGTCGGCGCAGTAAAGAAGCCCGGTCAGGGGATTGGCCTCGCCGATGGTGTCGTGACGGCGGGGAGTCTTCCGCAGTTTCTGGGCAAGCTCCCAGGTCTCTTTATCCACGATGGCCTCGTGGGTATCTTCAAAAATCAGCCAATCATCCGGCGAATGGACAACAGCCCGTTTGTCTTTGTAGGATTCCTTGTGAGAGCGAAAGTTGACCGTATGGCCCATATACTCCGGCTTGGAAAGGATCTGCCCCACTGCGAAGCCGTTCCAGCTATAAGGCCGGGGAATGTCCTCTCTGCTTTTCCAAACGCCCCGCCCTTGTTTTGCAAAATAAGCGGCAGGCGTTTCGACCTTCTCCGCGCAGAGCATTGTGGCGATCTCATACGGCCCGTGACCCTCGATGGTAAGCTGGAAGATGCGCCGGACAACAGCAGCGGCCTCCTCATCAATCAGCCAGTGGTATTTGTCGTTGGGGTCTTTCCGGTAGCCATAGATGGCGCAGTTGGTGGTGGGCTTGCCAGACTCGCCCTTGACCCGGATAGCGGTGCGCTGCTTGCGGCTCAGGTCCCGCAGATACCATTCGCTCATGATATTGACGAACGGCGCAAACTCGCTGGAACTGGGGTCGGCGCTGTCGATGCTGTTGCCGATGGCGATGAAGCGCACCCCGAATTTGCGAAAGAGAACCTCCGTATAAAATCCTGTCTGGAGGTAATCTCTGCCGATTCTGCTCATGTCCTTCGTCAGCACCAAGGCCACTTTTCCGGCCTCAATGTCAGCAATC
>JAAWQS010000144.1 GCA_022800665.1 Oscillospiraceae bacterium | reverse complement strand
CACCAAGGGGCGGCTGGAAGAATTGGAGGCCGCAAAGGAGGAACTGGAAACCCGTATTGCCTGTGAGAAGCTGGCGAAGCCCAAGGTGAGCGCCGAGTTCATGACCTTCTGGCTCCACCGCTTCCGCAAGCTGGACGTGCGGCAGAAGGCCCACAGGAAGATGTTGATTGATACTTTCATCAATGCCATTTTCCTCTACGATGACAAGATGGTGATTACCTTCAACCACAAGGAAGGGACGGACACGATTACATTTGATGACCTTAAAGCCTCGTCTGCGGCGGGAAAGACTGGTTCGGATTTGGATTGCTTAACTGCACCAAAGAAAACCCTTGAAGCCGCAAGGCTTTGAGGGTTTTCTTTTTGCATTTTGAGGTACAGTTTCCCTTATTTTTTCCCTTACAGTTTCTAATAGGTCAGAACTATAACTTTCCCAATCTGCCCACCTCCAGACTATTGAATGATTTGCTGTCTTTATCTGTGGCCAGCTATCATCTTTCTTGAAACACGGAAATAGTGGAACAGGACAAGAGCAGTAGAAAGAATATCCGCCACTGGCTGTGCCCACACAAGACCGCTCACTCCCAGCCACGCTTGCAGGATGAATAGAGCGGGAATATAGATAATTCCCTGACGGCTCAAATTGACAATCAGAGCGGGAGTAGCCGCTCCCATAGCCTGCAAAGAATTACACAGGACATAGAATAAGCCAAACAAGATACTTGTTGTCAACAGAATGTTGGTAAATGCCACCGCATAGTCAAAGGCAGCTGGTTCCGTCAAAAATGCACCTACAATTTGGCCGCGGAGCAGATAGCAGAGCGCAGTCATAACGGCACTAAGACCCAAAGAAAAGATAATGGAAAACCGCATTGTTTTCTTGAAACGCTCCCACAGTTTTGCACCGACACAATATCCCAGCAGGGGTTGAATGCCCTGTCCAAAGCCAATGCAGACCATTCCGGTCATCATCGTCACTTTCATAGCTACCCCGATACCAGCTACAGCCATATCATCATAGCCCGCCATTTGTGAGTTGATGATTATTTGTGACACGCTCATAAGCAGAGAGCCGAGAGAGGCAGGGATACCGATTGCCAATACTCCGCTGCAAATCTTATCTTTCATAGAGAAGTCCTGCAAACGGATACTCAATGAAGATTTGCCTCGAACGAAGTAGAGAATGTAATACCCAGCGCCGAGGACATTTCCGATTACTGTAGCAATCGCTGCGCCAGCAATACCCCAGTTAAGGCCCAAAATCATAATAGGATCAAGAACTACGTTCACCAGATTGCCCAAAAGTTGCCCCGTCATAGCTTGGGTAGAATTTCCTCCGGCACGAATAACATTGGAATAGCAGTTGGAAATCAAAACAAAAGGCCCGCCAAAAGCGACAATGGCGAGATAGGTTTTAGCAGGTTCCCATGTGTCGGCGCTAGCTCCAACTAGGGCAAGAATGCTGTCCATGAAAATCAAAAACAGAGCAGATATTGTAATCCCCACAACAATGCAGCCCCACATACAGAAAGAGCAGACTTTCTTCGCATACTCTGTCCGGCCCTCGCCCAAGGCGCGGGAGATTACAGAAGTCCCGCCCATGCCGAAAACCGTACCAACAGCCATAAAAATCAGGAACACGGGAGTTGCCAGTGATACTGCTGCCAACAAGATGTCGTTGTGGGTCTGCCCGATAAAAAATGTGTCTGCCAGGTTGTAAATCAATACCATCAGCATAGCGGCCATAGCAGGCAGAGCGTTTTTTAATACGGCTTTCGGTACAGGCGCTTTCTCGAAGATTTCTACCGCGTTTGAATTGTTCATAAAATTTCCTCTCAAAGTTATTAGTTAGCTGTTAATAGCACGCTTTTTATTTGCCTTGAAGTAAACGCCCGATGTTGTCGGACGCTCACTTCAAGTTATTTGACACTCGCTCCAGCAGTGAAAAGAAAATAGCGCTTTCCGTTTCTGTCAGGCCAGATAATAGCAAAGCCTCGGTTTCTGCCATGTTCTGATAGGCAAGTTGACAACACTCCTCTCCTGCGGGAGTAATACGGAGCATCTTAATCCTGCGGTCGTTCGCATCGCCAAAACTCTCTACGAAACCCTTTTGTTCCAACCGCGCTACAATCCCAGCAGCAGTGGATTGAGCCACATGGAGCCGTCGTTCCAGTTCCTTTAGCGCCATCTGTCTTTCTGGCGCAAAACGAAGTTCAATCAAAACTCTGACTTGTGCCATAGTTAAGTCTTGAGGGCGTAAAGAATTGTTGGCTTGTTTTTCGAGGCCATCATGAATCTGCTTGATAAGTGTCCCACAGGTCAGACATTTTTTCAAATGCACCACCTCCTGGGAGATATAATAGCACACTGTCAATCCTTTGTCAACAGCCTGCTGTTAAAATTTTAATACAATCCCCGGCATCAGCATGATACCAGGGATTGTATAGTTTAGCAATAAAGCAGTTCTGCAAAAATGATTTCCTCCACCTGGGCCTTGCAGCAATTCATCAGCCCAACCCAGCGCATGGCTTTCAAGTCCTCGGTGGCCCCGGCCTCCTTTGCCATTCCCGGCATCATGCTGTCCAACAGGTCATGGGCGGCGTCCTCAACTTCCAGCAGATGAGCGTACAACTTGCCTGCCATCGCGAACTCGGACCAAATACGATATCCGCCATAAAACAGCTTCCTTCATGCAAACTTTGCAACATTCTCCTGATAAGGTCCCCGCTTCCTTTCATCATAATCAGATTTCCTATATTCTTGTTCGGGAGTAATAGCGCACTCCACCTCGCGGAGGATACCTGGCCGATGATGCTGGAAAAGGTAATCTGCCCCGCCCGTGGCTTGGAGCCGCCGCCCATGCCGTATTGCTTCTCTGTTCTATACGTTGGAACAGCCAATTTCGCTCCGTTATGCTGGCTTTTTATAAGCTGTTCGTTAAAATCTCCCTGATTTCATCCTTGTCCGGCACCTTATAGCCGCCATCCATGATCAGTGTGCTGTCAACGATTCCCGGAAGCATTTCCTCTGTTACCCCGATCTCTTTCAGATGCATCGTAAGGCCCAGCTCCTCCATATAAGCTTCCATTTTTTTCAGGCCTTCCGCTGCAACCTGTTCATCACTTTTTCCTTCCGGATTTACGTCCCATACGTTCATGGCAAATCTCTTGAACTTTGCCAGCCCAAACGGGCAGATAAAGCGATAGTAGGCCATGGATACCGCCGCAAGGGTCATGCCATGGGTTGCATCCGTATGTGCCGCAACCGCCTGCCCAAGCATATGCACCATCCAGTCTGTAGATTTT
>JAAWQS010000033.1 GCA_022800665.1 Oscillospiraceae bacterium | reverse complement strand
ATGGCAAGGCGGAGGACGCAGGCGGGCTGACGCCCGTCAAGGACGGCAACGAAACCATGCGGAAATTCCGCCCGGGATATGGTTTGTTTTCTGGCCGGATGTACCACTACGAAGGGGGGATGCAAATTGCTGCGCGTATTTTTAGCAGAGGACGAGAGCATCATCCGGGAGACCCTGCGGGACACGGTCCCCTGGACCCGGTACGGCTACACCTTCGCCGGGGAGGCCGGGGATGGGGAGATGGCTCTGCCGCTCATCCGGCAGGTGAAGCCGGACGTGCTGATCACCGATATCCGTATGCCCTTTATGGACGGCCTGGCCCTCAGCGAACTGGTCAGCCGTGAATTCCCGGAGATCAAAATCGTCATCATCTCCGGCTATGACGACTTCGAGTATGCCCGCCAGGCCATCAGCATCGGCGTGGACCGCTATCTCCTCAAGCCCATCACCAAAAAGGCGCTGCTGGATGTGCTGGAGGAGCTGAAGGAAAAGATTGAGGGCGAGCGGGCCAACCGGAGCTACCTGGACCAGTTCCACCGGGAGGCGGAGGAGTACGAGCAGTACACCCGCCGCGTATTTTTTGAGCGGGTCGTGGCGGGCCAGCTCTCTGTCCAGGAGATTTACGAATCTGCGGCAAAGCTGGATATCGACCTGCGGGCGCAGTGCTATGCCCTGGCCTTCTTCTCCGTCCTGCCGGAGCCGTCCGGTTCGGCAAAGGCTTACTCCGAACCGGGGGCCCGCCTGCGGGACGCCCTCCTGGAGCATTTCCTCAAATATCCGGAGTATGTCCTCCTCCACTGGAACCTGACCACCTACGCCGTGCTGCTCAAGGGCGAGACGGCCCGGATGGAGGAGCTGGCACGCCGCTGTGTGGATACGGTGCGCAGTCAATACGCGGCTTACGCCCCGGATCAGAGCTGGTATGTGGCCGTGGGCCGTCCTACCCAGCGGCTGAGCGCCCTGCCCGCCTGCTTTGAGGAGGTCTCCCGCCTGTGGGCCTACCGGCACATCCTGCCCCGGCAGCATGTGCTGACGGCGGACACGGTCAGCTTTCTCACCGGAACCGGCAGCGACTGCCAGCTGGACCACCTGGACGCGGGCAAGGTGGACCCGGCCATCCTCTCCGGCGTGATGCAGAGCGCCAGCGCCCAGGAGGTCCCCCGATTTGCGGACGAATATATCCGCAGTGTGGAGGAGGCCCTGTCCTCCAACCCCTTCTGCCAGTACCTCATGCTCTCTGTCCGCTTTACCGCGGCCCGCTTTGCCGCCTCCCTGGGGGTGAAGCAGCGGGACGCCTTTGCTCCCCTGACCTGCCTGGAGCTGGTGGGACGGAACGTGACGGCGGCGGATTTGAAGGGCTATCTCTCCGCCATTCTGCTGCGGATGGTGGAGCTGCGGGACCAGGCGTCCAGCAGCCAGTTCCGCAGTCTGCTCAAGCAGGCGGTGGCCTATATTGACAGCCATTACACCGAGGAGTCCCTCTCTCTGAACCAGGTGGCAAGGGAGGTGAACATCTCCGCCAACTACCTCTCCGCGGTATTCAGCCAGGAGATGGGGGCCACCTTCACCGAATATGTCACCGGCAGACGGATGGAAAAGGCGCGGGAGCTGCTGCGGACCACAGATAAGCGTTCCGGCGAGGTGGCGGCGGCGGTGGGCTACCGGGACCCACACTATTTCAGCTTCCTCTTTAAGAAAACCCAGGGCTGTACGCCGCGGGACTACCGGGGAGGAGGGAAGCGATTGTGAGCCGTCCGGATTCCATCCAGAGCCGGATGCACCGTCTGGTGGTTATTTTCTGCGCCTTTGCGGCGGTGATCCTGACGGTGATGCTGGCGTTGGTACTGGCCCACAACAGCCAGTATAAAAATCTCCTGTACAATGTGACCACCGCCTCGGAGTTCAACCAGGATTTCAAGGAAAACATCGACCTCAAGATGTATTACTATGTGATTGAAAGCCGGTATTCCGAGGGCCTGCCCATCCAGGAGGTCCAGGCCGCCCAGGACCTGGCGAAGGACCTCCTCAATTCCACCAGCCAGAAGGACAGCCTCCGGGCCGTCACCAGCGTGCTGGACCTGTGCGAGAACCTGGAGGAGAAGATTTACCAGATTCAGCAGACCCGCAGTTACGACAGCCGCCAGGTGCAGCTGGAGAACAACGTCTATGTCCTCACCGCCTTGATTCAGGAGTACATGTATAACTACCTCTACTGCGAGTCGGTGCAGCTGAACCTTCTGCAGCAGCAGATTTCCCGGCAGATCTGGGCGGAGATTCTGCTGCTGCTGGCGCTCTTTGCCGTTCTGATCCTGCTGCTGATCCGCTATAGCGTCCGGCTGAGCCGGTCCGTCACCCAGCCGGTGGTGGACCTGAGCCGCCGGGCGGAGGACGTCATCGGCGGCGACCTGACGGTCCGGGAGCCGGTCCGCTCGGAGACCTATGAAATCCGCACCCTCAGCGAGGGGATGGAGCAGATGATCGCCCGGATCAACGCCCAGATTCAGGAGATCACCCAGAAGCAGGCCAGCCTGCGCAAAGCGGAGCTGGCGCTGCTGCAGGCCCAGATCAACCCCCATTTCCTGTACAACACCATGGATACCATCATCTGGCTGATTGAGGCGGACCGGTCCCAGGCGGCGGTGGAGATGGTGTCCCACCTGTCCGACTTCTTCCGCCACTCCCTGAGCCGGGGGGAGGACGTCATTTCCCTGGGGGAAGAGGAGCAGCATGTGCGCAGCTACCTCCAGATTCAGCAGGCCCGTTACCAGGACATTTTGGACTACGCCATCCAGATAGACCCCGGCCTGCAGGCGGTGCGCCTCCCTAAACTGACCCTCCAGCCCCTGGTGGAGAACGCCCTGTACCACGGGATTAAGGGCAAGCGGGGCAAGGGCTGTATCTCCGTCACCAGCCGGGAGGAGGGGCCGGACGTGCTCCTCCAGATCACGGACAACGGCGCGGGCATGACCGGGGCGCGGCTGGAGGAGCTGAACCGGGCTATGGAGAGCGGGGAGCGGGTTGGGTTCGGACTGGCGACCGTACACGAGCGTCTGCGTCTGCTGTTTGGCAGTCCCTACGGCCTGACCCTCTCCAGCCGGGAGGGAGTGGGGACGACGGTGACAGTGCGGGTTCCCCGCCGGGAAAAGGAGGAGACATGAAACGGTTTTTCTGGATGACGCTGCTGGTCCTTGCTTTTGCCTCCGCCTGCCGGACCGGGACGGTTTCCCGCGTGGATTCGCCCAACGAGGACCTGACGGTGATTGGCATGTGCCAGGTGGGTGCGGAGTCCGACTGGCGGGTAGCCAACTCTGAGTCCATGAAGGCGGTCTTCACCGAGGAGAACGGATACCGCCTTCTCTTTGAGGATGCCCGGCAGAAGCAGGAGAACCAGATTACCGCTATCCGCAAATTCATTCAGCAGCAGGTGGATTATATTGTCCTCATGCCCATCAGCGAGAGCGGCTGGGACTCCGTGCTCCAGGAGGCCAGGGAGGCGGAAATCCCCGTCATCCTGGTGGACCGCATGGCGGATGTGGAGGACGAGGATCTCTATGCCGCCCATGTGGGCTCTGACTTTCTGGCGGAGGGGGCGCGGGCCGCCGCCTGGATTGAGGAGGCATTTCCAGGGGAGGACCCCGTCCGCATCATACACATTCAAGGGACGCAGGGCTCCACCGCCCAGCTGGGCCGGACGGCGGCGTTGGAGGAGGCGGCGGCGGCCCATCCGCACTGGGAGCTGCTGGCCCAGCTGGACGGGGACTTCACCCAGGCCAAGACCTACGAGGTCATGACGGACTATCTCACCGCTCTCCCGGACGGCGGGGACATCGACGTGGTCTACTGCGAAAACGACAACATTGCCTTCGGCGCACTCCAGGCCCTGGAGGAGCAGGGCTATCCCTGCGGCCGGAAGGGCGTGAACATCATCGCCTTCGACGCCACGCGGGGGGCGTTGGCGGAGTGTCTTAACGGAAAAATCGCCCTGGCGGTGGAGTGCAATCCCCTGCTGGGACCGCTGGTGGAGGAGGTCATCCAGACCATGGAGGCGGGCCGGACGCCGGAGAAGCATCACTATGTGGAGGAGCAGCTGTTCACCAGGGAGGACCTGACGGCAGCGTTGGTGGACAGCCGGGAATATTGATACGATTCCCTGATAAAATGGACAGGCGAAGACCGGGACACATTGTCCCGGTCTTCGCCTTTATCCGCTGTTCCGGATCACCAGTTCCCATTCCAGGAACTTGGAGCGGGCGTCCCCGCCCCGGAGCAGAGCGGCCATCTGCTCCGCCGCCACGCGGCCCATGTGGCTGCGGTGGCTGAGGGAGGTGATGGGAACAGGACCAAGCTGGCTCAAATAGCTGTTGTCAAAGCTGACGACAGCCACGTCCTCCGGCACCCGGCGGCCTGCGTCCAGCAGGGCCTGCACCAGATGGTAGGCAATTTCATCGTTGTAACAGATTACCGCCGTAGCGTCCCCCAGCCGCTTCCGCAGAAAGCACGAGAGCAGCCGCCGGTCCTTCTCCTGCAGCAGCCGCCGGCGGTCCTCGGTGTCGTACCAGGCAAAGCGGCTGTCCTGTATGGACAGCCCCGCGTCCCGCAGAGCGGAGACGGCCCCATGGTACCGCAGGGGACCCTGGATGTCGTCGCTTTTGAAGATGCCGGCGATTTCCCGGTGCCCCCTGCCGGACAGGTACCGGGCCAGCTGGTAGCCGCCCCCGTAGTTGTCGTCCGCCACGCAGGGGATGCGCTCCAGTCCGGCGTATGCGCCGTGGAGAAAGACAATGGGCGTCCCCGCCTGGCACAGCCGCCGGTACAGGTCCTCGTTGGGGGTGGGCAGGGCGGTTTTCGTCCCCTCCACCAGCAGGCCGCCCATAGGTTCCTCCAGCAGGCGGAGAAGGATGCCCCGCTCCATACTGACCTGGTTTTCCGTGGCGTAGACGGTGGTGGAGTATCCCTGCCGGGAGAAGACGTCCGAGGCGTCGTGGAGAATAGCGGGAAAGATGTAGTCGTCCAGGAAGGAGGTCACAACCGCAATCTGCCGGGGCGGCGAGCCCGGCAGTAAACCGGTGGCATAGGACCCGCTGCCCTGCCGCCGCCGGATCAGGCCCTCCTCCTCCAGCAGGCGCAGGGTGTGGCGGACCGTCTGGCGGCTGAGCTGGTACTGCCGGGAGAGCTCCAGCTCGGTGGGCAGTTTGTATCCGCTCTGTCCCCTGTTCCGGCGCAGCTCCTCCCGGAGCTTATCCGCCAGCAGCTGATATTTCGCCGCCATGCCCCCACCTCCCGTCGGTTTTTCTCGTTTATTATACCAAAGATTAACGGCGATTTGCCTAAAATAAAGGTTGACATTTTTGCGGATTTCGGGAATTTCATCAAAAGAAATCCTACCTTTTGCATCCCGCTTCCGGGACATCCCGGTCCGGCGGGCAAAATTTTTGCCCATTCACCCGGAAGAAGTCAACGAATATCCGGCATTTGGGCAATCTGCCGGAGAAAAAACAGTCCTTCTCCCATGCGAGTCCGTAAAAAAACAAACAAAAAGATAGGACAAATCATAAAATTATCTACTTTAGGAGAGAATGAGTTGGCTGCTTCCACTGGATTTGTCTTATAATATGCGATAGTGACTAATATTTGTACTATTCACTCATACAAAAATGGTTGATTTGACGGAAATGTATTGACTTCGGCGTGAAAATCGTTTTTAATGCAGGCATAGCCGCCGGACGGCCCGGCCTCCCGGCGGCGAATCCCAAATTTGAAAGTGAGGAAGCTATTATGAAAAAAGTCTTTTGTCTCTT
Organism: Oscillospiraceae bacterium; assembly: GCA_022800665.1. GTDB lineage: Bacteria > Bacillota > Clostridia > Oscillospirales > Oscillospiraceae > Pelethomonas. The sequence goes on along the minus strand of JAAWQS010000033.1, from coordinate 25,483 downwards.
GCTTGCCATGTGCATGGTCCTGGCCTTGGCCGCCTGCAGCGGCGGCGGCAACAATCAGTCCGCCAACAACCAGTCCGCCAACAACCAGCCGCCTGCGGATACCAATCAGCCTGCGGAGGGCGGCGAGCCAGCCGCACCGGCAGAGCCTTCTTCCGGCGAGCCCATCACTGTGGGCGTCATCAACAACGACCCCAACGAGTCCGGCTACCGCACCGCCAACGACAAGGCCATGCGGGACACCTTCACCGCGGACAACGGCTATGAGGCCACCTTCTACAACAACAACGATGCTGCCCAGCAGATTGCTACCGCGCAGCAGATGATCCAGGACGAGGTGGACTTCCTCCTCCTCTCCCCCGCCTCCACCACCGGCTGGGACACCGTGCTCCAGGACGCCCAGGCTGCCGGCACCCAGGTTATACTCTTCGACCGTATGCTGGAAGCTGACGAGAGCATGTATGCCGCCGCCGTCGTCTCCGACATGCCCGCCGAGGGCAAGACCGCCGTGGATTGGCTGGCCTCCCAGAACCTGGACGAGTACAACATCATCCACATTCAGGGCCACATGGGTTCCGACGCCCAACTGGGCCGTACCGGCGCGCTGGACGAGAAGGTGAACGCCGAGGCCAGCTGGAACTATGTCGCCCAGCAGACCGCCGACTGGGACGAGGCCACTGCCAGAACCATCACCCAGTCCGTCATTGACTCCGGCAAGGCGTTCAACGTGATTTATGCGGAGAACAACGGCATGGCCCGCGGCGCGGTGGCCGCTCTGGACGCCAACGGCATCACCCACGGCAAGGACGGCGACGTGATCGTCATGGGCTTTGACAGCGACAAGTGGGCCTTTGAGGAGGTCCTGGCAGGCAGATGGAACTACATGGGCCTGTGCAACCCCCTCCAGGCCGAGACTGTTGACGCCATTATCAAGGACCTGATGGCCGGCAAGGCTCCTGCGGAGAAGATCACCTACACCCCGGAGCAGGGCTTCGACGCCGCAACCCTCACCCAGGCCGACGTGGATAAGTACGGCACCTGATTCAGACAGACCTTACATATCACATCATGCAACCCGGCGCGCGGCGCGGCATGTCAGCCGCGCCGCGTGTTCTAAAATTGAAAGGAATGGAGGCGTATCCCTATGCAGGAAGGCGCAGTATTGGAAATGCGCGGCATATGTAAGTATTTCCCAGGCGTACGCGCCCTGCAGGATGTGGATTTCACCCTGCGGGAAGGAGAGATTCACGCCCTGATGGGGGAGAACGGCGCGGGGAAATCCACGCTCATCAAGGTCCTCACCGGCGTGTACCCCAAGGACGGCGGGGAGGTCCGCATCAAGGGCGTGGAGGGCGCGGCGGTCATCCGCTCCCCCCAGGATGCCCAAAATGCCGGTATCAGCACGGTCTACCAGGAGATTACCCTGTGTCCGAACCTGACGGTGGCGGAGAATATGTACATTGGCCGCACCAAGGGGGCCGGGGCCAACTGGAAGGCCATGAACAGCGGCGCAGGAAAGATCCTGAAGTCCCTGGGCATCCCCGCCGGTCCCAGGCAGCAGCTGGGCAGCTGCTCCATTGCCGTGCAGCAGATGGTGGCCATCGCCCGTGCAGTGGATATGGAGTGCAAGGTCCTCATTCTGGACGAGCCAACCTCCTCCCTGGACGAGCAGGAGGTGGTCAAGCTCTTCGGCCTCATGCGGGACCTGCGGGCCAAGGGCGTGGGCATCATCTTCGTCACCCACTTTCTGGAGCAGGTCTATGAGGTCTGCGACCGGATCACCGTGCTCCGGGACGGCCAGCTGGTGGGCGAGTACATTATCGAGGACCTGCCGCGGGTCCAGCTGGTGTCCAAGATGCTGGGCAAGGAGCTGGACGACATGGCCGACATCAAAAGCGAGATGGGCGGCGCAGGGGCCGGCGATACGGGAACCCCTGTGCTGGAGGCCCAGGGCCTGTGCAGCAATGCGGGCATCAAGCCCTTTAACTTCTCCATCCGCAGGGGCGAGGTCAACGGCTTTACCGGTCTGCTGGGCTCTGGCCGCAGCGAGTGCGTCCGGGCCATCTTCGGCGCGGACCATGTCACCGGCGGCAGCGTGAAGATGGACGGCAAAGAGGTCAAAATCAAAAAGCCGCTGGACGCCATGAAACAGGGCATCGGCTATCTGCCGGAGGACCGGAAGGGGGACGGCATCGTAGGGGACCTGTCCGTCCGGGAGAACATCATCCTGGCCCTCCAGGTGATGAAGGGTTTTTTCCGCCCCTTTTCCAAGGCCCAGGCGGAGGCGTTTGCAGACGAGTACATCAAGCTGCTGGAGATCAAGACCGCCTCTGCGGACACCCCCATCAAGTCCCTGTCCGGCGGCAACCAGCAGAAATGTATCCTGGCCCGCTGGCTCCTCACCGACCCCAAGTATCTCATTTTGGACGAACCCACCCGCGGCATCGACATCGGCACCAAGATCGAGATTCAAAAGCTGGTCCTCAAGCTGGCCGCCGAGGGCAAGAGCGTCACCTTTATCTCCTCGGAGATTGACGAGATGCTCCGCACCTGTTCCCGGCTCATCGTCATGCGGGACCGGAAGGCGGTGGGCGAGCTGAAGGGCGCGGACCTGACCCAGACAAAAATTATGGCTACCATTGCAGGAGGTGACGAGGCATGACAGCCCCCGTGAAGACCCCGAACAAGCGTCCCGGAGAGAGCCTTCTCCGGCGGTTCACCCGGCACCAGCTGTTTATCCCCCTGGCGGCGCTGGCGCTGCTGATTCTATTCAATCTGATTGCGGACCCCTCCTTCTTTGCCGTCAGCATGAAGGAGAACAGCCTGGGCAACCCTGTGCTCAGCGGCAATATCATCTCCGTCCTGGACAACGCCTCCGAGCTGGTCATCCTGGCAATCGGCATGACCCTGGTGACAGCCTCCTCCGGCGGACAGGATATCTCGGTGGGCGCGGCGATGGCAATTGCCGGCAGCGTGATTCTGCGGCTGGTCTGCGGCGGGCAGGCTGCGGCGGATACCCTCCAGACGCCGCTGCTCCTGGCTGTGCTCGCCGGTATTCTGGTGAGTATGATCTTCGGCGCGTTCAACGGCGCGCTGGTGGCCTACTTCAAAATCCAGCCTATGGTGGCCACCCTCATTCTGTTTACCGCGGGCCGCTCCATTGCCGCCTGGATCAACAACAATCAGCTGCCTATTATCAATGACATTGTCTTCAAATACGCCGGGACCTTCCTCCCCGGCATCCCCGTCCCCACCCCCATTTTTATCACCGCCTTTATTGTCCTGCTGTTCTGGCTGGCGCTGAAGTTTACCAACCTGGGCCTCTACACCCAGTCTGTGGGAATCAATGCCAGCTCCTCCCGGCTCAACGGCCTGGACCCCAAACTGATTAAGCTCCTTACCTATGTGATTCTGGGCGTGTGCGTGGCTGTTGCCGGATTCATCCGGGTCAGCCGCAGCGGTTCCATCAACTACTCCCGTATTGCGGAGAACATCGAGATGGACGCTATTCTGGCGGTGGCCCTGGGGGGCAACGCCCTGTCCGGCGGTAAATTCAACATCTACGGCTCTATTCTGGGCGCGTATGTCATCCAGTTCCTCACCACCACCCTCTACAAGTACGAGGTACCCTCCACGGCCCTGCCGGCCTACAAGGCGGTTGTGGTAATCCTGCTGGTGGTCCTCAGCGCGCCGGTGGTACAGGAAAAGCTGTCCAGCGTCAGAAAATCGCCTGCCAAAGCCGCAAAGGAGGTGTCGTGAAATGCCGAAAGGAATTGCAGTTGACAAGCAGGGGCGGATCAAGGAACGCACCGCCATGAGCGACACCAACCTGTTGCTGACCATCACCATTGTGGTCTTCTTCGTCCTGTATCTGTCCGCCATCTTTTTCCTGGGCGGCGGCTTCACCAAACCCCAGAATTTTTTGAATATCCTCAACAATAACGCCTCCCTCATTGTTCTGGCTTGCGGCATGAGCCTGGTGATGATTACCGGCGGCATCGACATCAGCGTGGGCGCAGTCACCTGCCTGGTGTGTATGACCAGCGCGGTGAACCTGGAGCAGCAGGGCGGCAGTATCCTGACGGTCATTCTCATCGGTTTGGGTATCGGCCTGGCTTTTGGCGTGGTCCAGGGCTTCCTGGTGGCGCACCTGGGCATCCAGCCCTTTATTATCTCCCTGGCAGGTATGTTCTTTGCCAAGGGCATGACGACCATCGTCAGCAAAGAGCCTGTGCGTGTGACCAACGAGGGCTTCCTGGCGGTGAAGGAGACCCGCATCATTGTCCCCGGCCTTGGCTCCACCAATAAGCTGGGCCAGTACGTCCCGGCCTATGTGGAGGTGGGCGTCGTCATTGCGCTGCTGGTTGTTGCGCTCCTCTTCTGCCTGCTGCGCTGGACTAAGCTGGGCCGCAGCTTTTACGCTGTGGGCGGCAGCAGCCAGAGCGCGAATATGCTGGGCATCAACGTGCGCCGTACCAGATTCCTGGCCCATGTGCTGTGCAGTCTGCTGGCGGGCCTGGGCGGAATCCTCTACTTCCTCCATGTGGGCAGCGGCGATGTTGCCAACGGCGCGGGAGATGAGATGAATGCCATTGCCTCCTCTATTATCGGCGGCACCCTGCTCACCGGCGGCGTGGGCAATGTGATCGGCACCTTTTTCGGTGTGCTGAGCCTGAACACCATTAAACGCATTGTCTCCTCCCTGGGCTTTGACGAGGCGTGGTGGTCCAACATCACCGTGGCCGCTATGCTCTGCCTGTTCCTGGTGGTCCAGAGCGTGGTCCTGCTGCGCAGAAATAAGAGTAAGTAGGAGGACCGCTCCATATCGCAAAAATTCCCGCCGGGGAACCTCGGAAGCAGGCAGGGCTGTCGTCCCTGTCCGCACTGGGGTTCCCCGGCGGGTTAAACATGAGAGGGGCTGGATGTCCAATTGCGCCTTTTTACATCTCCGCCCTGGTAATATCGTTGATCCACTTCCCGCCCCGGAACCGCAAATATCCCAGCGGGCATTTAACCGCGTTTTCCGCCTGCATACTCAGACACACGATGAATACCGGCGCTTCCAATACCAACGCAGTCAGGGCCATCAGGGGGATCGCGGCCAGCCAGAGCGGGCAGACGTCGATCAGCGCGGCAACTCTGGCGTCGCCCCCCGCCCGCAGTACGCCGGTGATATTGGTCACGTCAAAGGCCCGGAAGGGCATACCGCAGGCGTACAGCAGGCTCATGCAGGTGGCGGCATAGGCCGCGCCATCGGAGAGCTTGAACAGGGGGAACAGTACCGGACGGAAGAACGTAGGCAGCAGCGTCAGCAGGACCGCCATCACGGCGGCGCCCACCAGCATGGACGACAGCAGCAGGGTACGGCTGACAGAGTAGATATACTCCCGGCTCTTGCCCTCCCCGATCTCCTTGCCCACGATCACGGCGGCAGACGCGGCCAGTCCGAAGCAGACCACCGTGGACAGCTTGTCGATATTGCCTACCAGGGCGTATGCCGCCAGCATGTCCTGGCTGTTGGACATGTGCCCCATAATGACGGTCAGCATGGAGAACCCGACGCTCCAAAGGGTTTCGTTGCACACGACGGGCAGGGAATAGCGCATAAAGCTGCGGAAAATCCGCTTGCCTGGCCGGAGGATGCAGCCCGTCCGGAAGGGCAGACGCTTGCTGCGCAGGGCGTAGGCCAACGCTACCGCAAACTCCACTATGCGGGAGGCCAGCGTCGCCGCCGCCGCGCCGGTGACGCCCAGGGCGGGCGCGCCAAATTTACCGAAAATCAGGATATAGTTCAGGAATGTGTTGGTACACATGGAGATGGCAAAGAGCATTGTGCCGAACGCAGGGTACTCCGTACTGCGGTGTACTCCGGCGTAAATACTGCTGATGCCATTGAAAATGTAGGAGAACCCCACGATCTGGATATAGGACAGCCCCAGGTCGATCAGGTCCTGATTGGGGGTGATGAGCCGCAGGACCTGGGCGGGGAACAGGAACATGACCAGAGCCACGCAGGTGGTAAAGCCGGTGACGGCGTACAGGGCCACGCCCAGACAGCGGTTGATGTTGTCGGTGTCCCCCCGCCCCCAATACTGGCTGACCAGCACGGCCATACCGCTCTGGAAGCCAAAGACGACGATCTGCATAATAAAGATGGGTACGTTGGCCGCCGTCACGGCGGCCATCTCCGCATTGCCCAGCAGCCCAACCATGAATGTGTCGGCAAAGCTGAGAGACGTGGTAATCAGGTTTTGCAGAATCATCGGCAGAGCCAGGGCGAACAGATGACGGTAAAAGCCGGGTTCCCGGCGCAGCGCTTTTAGCATATCGCACCTCCATTTCTTAAATCAAACAGTGTGTTATTTCGGGCTACAGCATAGGAAAGCGGGTGTTTTTGTGCGCCAGCAGAGCGTCGTACAGAGCGTCGATATCCGCCGGAGAAGTTTCCGGACCGAAGCTGATACGGACAGTTCCGGCGGCGGTTTTTTTATCCAGACCCATGGCGGTCAACACATGGCTGGCCCTTCCCCGGTGGCAGGCGGAACCGGCGGAGATGCAGATGTCCTTTTCGCTCAGCTCGCTGACAATATTCTGGCTGGGATAGCCGGGCAGGGATACGGACAGGATATGGGGCGCGTCCCCGGCCCCGACGGTTTGCAGGTCCGGAATCGCGCCCAGCCGCTCCAGAGCGTAAGCCCGGCACGCCGCCAGATGCCGCCGCGTCTCCTCCAGCGTTTCCATGCGCAGCTCCACCGCCTTAGCAAAACCGGCGATCTGGGCGGTGGGTTCGGTGCCGGGGCGCAGGCCGGCTTCCTGCCCGCCGCCGTAGAACATGGGCTGGACGTTTTTGGTCCTGCCGCCGGTATACAGTGCGCCGGTTCCCTTCGGTCCGCCAATCTTGTGGGCGGAGAGGGTGATATAATCCGCGCCCAGGGATTGGGCGGTAAAGGGCAGCTTCAAAAAACCCTGCACGGCGTCCGTATGGAGCAGCGTGTCCCGGTTTTTCAGCAGCGCCGCGATTTCCTCCACCGGGAAGCGCACGCCTGTTTCGTTGTTCACCAGCATCACGCTCACCAACGCCGTGTCCGCCCGCAGGGCGTCCTCCACCTGCCGGGGGGCAATGCGGCCCATCCCGTCCGGCTTCAGGTACGTGACGGCATACCCCTCCTGTTCCAGCTTCTTCAGACACTGGAGGACCGCGCTGTGCTCTGCCGCCGTGGTGATGATATGCTTTCCCACCCTGCGGTTCTGGTACAACGCCGCCCGGATGGCCCAGTTGTCCCCCTCGGTGCCGCAGGAGGTGAAGACCACCTGTTCCGGCCTGCAGGCCAGGGCCCTGGCGATGGTTCCCCGGCTGCGCTCCACCAGGTCTCTGGCCTGACGGCCCAGGGCGTACTGGGCGGAGGGATTTCCATAGGACTGCGTCAGGACTTCCGTCATGACAGCCGCCACAGCGGCGGGGACCGGCGTGGTGGCGGCGTGATCTAGGTAGTGCATAAATTTCTCCTTGCTGTATCGGAAAATGTATTATATAATGGGTTTTAATCCCATACGGACCTGTCTGCTGGGACAGAGTCTAATTTTTAATGATATCATATTCTGACAGAAAAAGCAAGGGGGTATAGGGGTGAGGGCCGCAATCTACACATTGGGCTGTAAAGTGAACCAGTACGAGACCCAGGCGATGGAGCGGGAGCTGACAGACCGGGGCCACGAACTGGTCCCCTTTGACGGTCCGGCAGACGTATACATTATCAATACCTGCACCGTCACGGCGGTCAGCGACAAAAAATCCCGGCAGATGATCCGCCGGGCCAGGAAACAAAATGAAAAAGCGGTGGTGGCGGTCTGCGGCTGCTACGCCCAGACAAAGCCGGAGGAGGTCCGCGCACTGGACGCGGACCTGATTGCCGGTACCGGGGACCGGATGCAGTTTTTGGACCTGCTGGAGAGCGCGGTCCGGGAGCAGGAGCCGGTGGTCCGGGTGGACAGGGCCCTGGGACGGCGCGTTTTTGAGGTTCTGCCTGCCGGGGGTCTGGCGGCGCGGACCCGCGCCATGCTGAAGGTGGAGGACGGGTGCGTCAATTTCTGCTCCTACTGCATTATTCCATATGCCCGCGGGCCGGTGCGGTCTCTGCCCCTGGAGACGGCGGTGGAGGAGGTCCGGCGGCTGCGGGAGGAGGGCTACCGGGAGATTGTGATGACCGGGATTGAAATTTCCTCCTGGGGCAGCGATTTCCGGGATGGGTCCGGGCTGATTGACCTGGTGGAAGCGGTCTGCCGGACAGCGGAGGGAATGCGGGTGCGGCTGGGGTCCCTGGAGCCGCGGACGGTGACGGAGGATTTCTGCCGGCGGGCGGCTGCGTTGGGGAATTTATGTCCCCACTTCCATCTGTCTATGCAGTCCGGCTGCGACGGGACCCTCCGCCGTATGAACCGGAAATATGATACAAGCCGGTATATTCAATCGCTAGAACTACTGAATGTATACTTTGACCGCCCCGCTGTCACCACGGATCTGATTGTAGGCTTTCCCAGCGAGACGGAGGAGGAGTTCTCCGCCACGCTGGATTTTGTGAGACGGTGCGGCTTTGCGGAGATGCATATTTTCCCCTACTCCATCCGACCCGGTACCCCGGCGGCAGAGATGGAGCAGGTGCCGAAGGCTGTGAAGGAGGACCGGGCCGCGCGGGCGGCGGCGGCGGCGCGGGAACTGAACCGGGCATATTTGTCCGGCTGTGTGGGGCAGGTGTATGATGTCCTCTATGAGCAGGAATGCGGCGGCTTGTACCAGGGCCATGCGCCAAATTATATGGTGGTAGGGACTGCAGGGGAGGGACTGCATAATCAGATTCGTCCTACCAGGATTACCGGCATTGGGGATGGCCTGTTGCTGGGGGAGATATTGGCATAAAGGAATCCGGGAGTCTGAAACAGACTCCCGGATTGTTCTATTCAGCAGCGGCGGCGTCTTACGCCAAAGCGTTGGGAACGGCAGGCAGCTGGGCCAGGGACTTGGCGATGTCCTCGTCCGAGGGGGAGAAATTCTTCATCTCGCCGTTGTGGAACCGCTCGTAAGCCACCAGGTCAAAGTATCCGGTGCCGGTCAGACCGAAGAGAATGGTCTTTGCCTCGCCGGCCTCCCTGCACTTGACCGCCTCGTCAATGGCCGCACGGATCGCGTGGCTGCTCTCCGGCGCGGGCAGAATGCCCTCCACACGGGCAAACTCCTCCGCCGCCTCAAACACGTCCGTCTGCTTCACCGCGCGGGCCTCCATATAGCCGTCGGCGTACAGCTGGCTGAGGACGCTGCTCATACCGTGGAACCGCAGTCCGCCGGCGTGGTCGGCGGCGGGCATGAAGCTGCTGCCCAGGGTGTACATCTTTGCCAGGGGACAGACCATGCCGGTGTCGCAGAAGTCATAGGCGTATTTTCCGCGGGTGAAGGAGGGGCAGGATTCCGGCTCCACAGCGATAATACGGTAGTCCGCCTCGCCCCGCAGCTTTTGGCCCATAAAGGGCGCGATCAGTCCGCCCAGGTTGCTGCCGCCGCCGGCGCAGCCAATGATAATATCCGGTTTGACGCCGTACTTGTCCAGCGCGGTTTTTGCCTCCAGACCGATGATGGACTGATGGAGCAGGACCTGGTTGAGCACACTGCCCAGCACATAGCGGTAGCCGGGATTTGCCACCGCGGTCTCCACCGCCTCGCTGATGGCGCAGCCCAGGGAACCGGTGGTACCGGGGAACTGGGAGAGGATTTTCCGGCCCACCTGGGTGCTCTCCGACGGCGACGGGGTCACGCTGGAGCCGTACACCCGCATCACCTCGCGGCGGAAGGGCTTCTGCTCATAGGAGCACTTGACCATAAATACCCGGCAGTCCAGGCCCAGATAGCCGCAGGCCATGGACAGGGCGGTCCCCCACTGGCCCGCGCCGGTCTCGGTGGTCACGCCCTGCAAGCCCTGCAGCTTGGCGTAGTATGCCTGCGCGATGGCGGAGTTGAGCTTGTGGGAACCGGAGGTGTTGTTGCCCTCAAATTTGTAGTAGATTTTCGCCGGCGTTCCCAGCTTCTGCTCCAGGCAGTAGGCCCGGACCAGGGGAGAGGGCCGGTACATTTTGTAGAAATCCCGTATCTCTGCGGGGATCTGGAAATAGGCGGTGTCGTTGTCCAGCTCCTGCCGTACCAGCTCGGTGCAGAATACGCCCTCCAGCTCCTGGGCGGTCATGGGTTGGCCGGTGCCGGGGTTGAGAAGGGGGGCCGGCTTGTTCTGCATATCGGCCCGGAGATTGTACCAGGCCATCGGCATTTCGTCCTCGGACAGATAGATTTTGTAAGGGATCTTGTTCTCGCTCATGATAGTGTTCTCCTTTTCCTGTATTGCGGGACATAGCAAAACGCTCCTGTCCCTAGCTTTTCTGCTGGGACAGAAGCGCAACAAACACTTCTGCGGTGCCACCCGGCTTGACGCTCCTCCATGGCGGAGCATCCACTCAATGCGCACTAACATGCGCCGGATTTGGTAACGGAGATCCCCTCCGGCTGACCTACTGGCTGTAAAGCGTTGGGTTCGCCCTCGAAAGCCCATTCGGTTTGGTTCTTCCCGCCGCGTTCCCACCATCCGCGGCTCTCTGCAGGGAATTTCTGCCAAACTTACTTACACTCTCTCAACGGTTTGCGTTATTATATCTCTTCAGCCGCCGCTTGTCAAGAGGGAATTTTGATTTTCAGCTCCATGGAACAGGTCCTGCGCAAAAGGAAATACCCGCCCCTTTTCAGGGACGGGTATTTTTACCCTATGTAGCTTACTCCTCTACGATCGCATCGGTGGGGCAGTTTGCCGCGCAAGCGCCGCAGTCCACACAGGTGTCCGCATCGATGACATACTGGGTATCGCCCTGGGAAATCGCCTCAACGGGGCAATTCTCAGCGCAGGTGCCGCAGCTGACGCAGGCATCAGTAATCTTGTGAGCCATACTTGCTTTTACCTCCTAATAGAATGGTATCTACATTGTAACATGAAGTTTCAAAAAAGCAAGTGTAAAATACGCGCAGAGAGGGAAAAATCTTCAGCCGGGTCTGCCGGATGCCTGCCAGCGCTGGATTTTTTTGGGATTCGACAAGGTGCGTAAAACTTTTTTCCGGGATTATGGCGCTTTCATCCACTTTTTCCCCCGCCGCGCCTTGACAATCTTTGTTTTTTTCCCTATAATTTAACCGTTGACCGGGCTTCCTCCGGTCTGCGCAAAAACAAATAGTCGCTCGTTGCACCCAGTCAGACTATTTTAATAAAAGGAAAGGAAGATTTGCCATGATCTATTCTACTGAAGTCCAGCACATGTGCCCAGTCGCAAAAGGCGCGTACCATGGGCCGGCCCCTATCCCTGAAGAGGGCAGATGGGTCCAGGCCAAAGAAATCAAGGACATCAGCGGCTTTACCCACGGCGTGGGCTGGTGCGCTCCCCAGCAGGGCGCGTGCAAGCTGACCCTGAACGTGAAGGAAGGCGTCATTGAGGAGGCTCTGGTGGAAACCCTGGGCTGCTCCGGTATGACCCACTCCGCCGCTATGGCCAGCGAAATCCTCATCGGCAAGACCATTCTAGAAGCCCTGAACACCGACCTGGTGTGCGACGCCATCAATACCGCTATGCGGGAGCTGTTCCTGCAGATCGTCTATGGCCGCACCCAGTCCGCCTTCTCCGAGGACGGCCTGGCCGTGGGCGCAAGCCTGGAGGACCTGGGCAAGGGCCTGCGCAGTCAGGTCGGCACCATGTTCGGCACCAAGAGCAAAGGCCCCCGCTATCTGGAGATGGCCGAGGGTTACTGCACCCGTATGGCTCTGAACAAGGACGATGAGGTCATTGGCTACGAGTTTGTGAACCTGGGCAAGATGATGGACTTCATCAAGAAGGGCGACGACGCCAACGCTGCCCTGGAAAAAGCCAAGGGCCACTACGGCCAGTTCGACGCGGCTGCCAAGTATATCGATCCCCGGCACGAATAAGAGAGGAGGACAATCATTATGGCTCTGTTTGAAAGTTACGAGAGAAGAATCGACAAGATCAACGGCGTCCTCGCTCAGTACGGGATCAAGGATGTCGAGGAGTGCCGCGCCATCTGCACGGAGCGCGGCTTTGACCCCTATGAGATCGTCAAGGGCATTCAGCCCATCTGCTTTGAAAACGCCTGCTGGGCATACTGCGTGGGCGCGGCGATTGCCCTGAAGAAAAACGTCAAGACCGCCGCCGAGGCCGCAACCGCTATCGGCGAGGGCCTGCAGGCTTTCTGCATCGACGGCTCTGTCGCCGATGACCGCAAGGTGGGCCTGGGCCACGGCAACCTGGGCGCGATGCTGCTGAGCGACGAGTCCAAGTGCTTCGCTTTCCTGGCCGGCCACGAGTCCTTCGCCGCCGCCGAGGGCGCAATCGGCATCGTGAAGAACGCCAACAAGGCCCGTAAGGAACCCCTGCGGGTGATTCTCAACGGTCTGGGCAAGGACGCTGCCCAGATCATCAGCCGCATCAACGGCTTCACCTATGTGCAGACCCAGTTCGACTACAGCTCCGGCAAGGTGAACGTGGTCAAGGAAATCCGCTACTCCGAGGGCGAGCGCGCCAACGTGCGCTGCTACGGCGCGGACGACGTCCGGGAGGGCGTGGCCGTCATGCACCTGGAGGGCGTGGACGTGTCCATCACCGGCAACTCCACCAACCCCACCCGGTTCCAGCATCCTGTGGCCGGCACCTATAAGAAGGAGTGCGTGGAGCAGGGGAAGAAATACTTCTCCGTGGCCTCCGGCGGCGGCACGGGCCGTACGCTGCACCCCGACAACATGGCCGCAGGCCCCGCTTCCTACGGTATGACCGACACCATGGGCCGGATGCACTCCGACGCCCAGTTCGCCGGTTCCTCCTCCGTGCCTGCCCACGTGGAAATGATGGGCTTTTTGGGCATGGGCAACAACCCCATGGTGGGCGCGACCGTGGCCGTTGCCGTGGCCGTGGCCGAGAGCCTGAAGTAAATCCCCGCTGCCCCAAGGGTCCCCGGAGTCTGCCTCCGGGGACCCTTTTTCCGCTGTGCCAGCCTTTTTGCAGTTTTCCGTGAAATTATAAAATTTCCTCTTGCATTCTGCGCCCGGTTGGTGTATAATACGCTCACTACCCTGGAATATCCTCCGCAAGCATTCGTGTTGAGGTCCCGGTCTCGCGCAATGGATGCCTGTGAACCATGTCAGGCGGGGAACCGAGCAGCATTAAGCGGGACAACATGTGCCGCGAGGACGCCGGTTCGGAGCGGATGCTTGCGGAGAATTTTCCAGGGTCTTTCTATATCCTTTCTTGGGAGGCATCCGCTATGTACCAGGCCCTGTACCGCAAGTGGCGGCCCAAAGCCTTTGCCGACGTGGTCGGTCAGGCCCATATCACCGAAACCCTGCGCCGTCAGGCAGCCCAGAACCGCCTCTCCCACGCCTACTTATTTACCGGCACCCGCGGCACCGGGAAGACCACCTGCGCCAAAATTCTGGCCAAGGCTGTCAACTGCCAGAACCCTGTGGACGGCGACCCCTGCAATGCCTGCCCCGCCTGCCTGGGCATCGACAACGGCAGTCTGCTGGACGTGCTGGAGCTGGACGCCGCCTCCAACAACGGCGTGGACAGCGTCCGCGCCCTGCGGGACGAGGCCGTCTATTCCCCGGCCAGCGTGCGCTACCGGGTGTATATCGTGGATGAGGTGCATATGCTGTCTGTGGCGGCGTTCAACGCGCTGCTGAAAATTTTGGAGGAACCGCCTGCCCACCTGATCTTTATTCTCGCCACCACCGAGCTGCACAAGGTCCCCGCCACGATCCTCTCCCGCTGCCAGCGTTTCGCCTTCAAGCGGATTCGGCCCCAGGACGTGGCGGACCGGCTGCTGTATGTGGCGGGACAGGAGGGCATGGCTTTGACGGCGGACGCCGCCAATCTGCTGGCGAGGCTCTCCGACGGCGCCCTGCGGGACGGCCTGAGCCTGCTGGACCAGTGCGGCGCGCCGGGCGGGGAGATCAATACCGGACGGGTGCTGGATGTGCTGGGCCTGGCCGGAAACCTCCAGACAGCGGAGCTGATGGGCTGCATACTGCGCCGTGAAGTCCAGAACGCGCTGCTGCTGCTGGACCGGCTCTACAGCGGCGGTAAGGACGTGGGAGCTCTGCTCAGCGAGCTGTCCACGCTGGTCCGGGACCTGCTCGTCCGCATGACCGCCCCGGAGGGCGGTATGGAGCTGCTGTCCGGCGGCTACGATACGGCTGCGATGGACCGGCTCAGCCAGAACGTACCCCCCCGCAGACTGATTTTTATGGCCTCGCAGCTCCAGACAGCGGCGGCGGCCCTCCCCTTCAGTACCAACCGCCGCACAGATGCGGAGCTGTGTCTCCTGCGGCTGTGCGACGAGGGCCTGTGCGGTGACACGGCGGCGCTGTCCGCCCGCCTCGCCAGGCTGGAGGATGCCGTCCGGTCCGGCGGGGCTGTCCCTGCGCCGCCCGGCAGACAGCGGACCCCGCCCCCTCCCCCCCCGCCGCCGGATGATCCGCCCCCCTGGGACGAGGAGCCGGACAGACCGCCCCCCTACGGCGAGCCGGTACTCCCGGCGGCAGAGAAAAAGACGGCGCCTGCGGCTCCCCCGCCGCCGGCCCCCGCCCCTCCGCCCGCAGAAGGCGGGGATGTGTGGCAGGAGCTGGTGGAGCGGTTCAAGGAGCGGCTGACCCCTATGTACTGGTATATGCTGGACGACGCCTGCGGCGTGCTGGAGGACGGCGTGATGACCGTACACTGCGGGGATGAGCTGACCTGCGAGAGTCTGAGCGGCGAGGAACCCAGCGGCGTGATCCGAGAGGTCATCCGGCAGCGGCTGGGACTGGATGCGCAGCTGCGGTTCGTGCTGGGAGCCGCCCGGTCCAATGCCGATAAGATGGAGGAGCTGGTTCGCCGGGGCAGTAAATTCGACAGCTTTACGGTAAAATAACAGATAAAAGAGACGGCCAGGCGTCGCGCCTGCCGTCTCGTCTCTGTTTGCCCCGGCAGAGCCGCCGCCGCTCAGCGGATGAAGCTGGTCTTGACCGGCGGCTCCTGCTCCGGCGGCTGGACGCCCGCCTCCCGGCCTGCCGCTATGGATTTCAGCAGCCAGGCCATATTGCGGCCCAGCGTGCGCATAATCATGAGGCCCTCCTCATCCTTTTCCACGTCCTCCGGCCCGGCCCCGTGGACCATGTTCCAATAGCAGGAGGATACCACCGGCATCTGGTTATACATAAAGTATTTGTTCAGCTGGTCCAGGGCCGACGTGGTCCCGGCCCGGCGGGCGGAAACCACTGCCGCCGCCGGTTTCAGCCGCAGACTGGCCCCGGCAGAGCGGAACAGCCGGTCCATCACCCCGGTCGCCTGGCCGGAGGCCGCCGCGTAATGGACCGGGGAACCGACAATGAGGCCGTCGCAGGCGCGGGCCTTCTCCGCTGCAATATTGACCGCGTCGTCCACTGCGCACCGGCCCAGCCTGGCGCAGGCCCCGCACCCGGAACAGCCCGCCCCGGCGTCCCGGCCCAGCCAGAGGATTTCCGCCTCCACCCCCTCTGCCTCCAGCGCATGGGCGACTGCCGCGAGCGCGGCATGGGTGCACCCCTTTTCATGGGGACTGCCGTTCAACAGCAATACTTTCATAGCAAATATGCCCTCCTCATTCCATTGCTCCTTCCATTATAGCAGGATTCCGCAAAAACGCAACGGCTGTACCGGCTTTTTTCCCGCGGAAACCCGTTTGCGCCGCAGCAGAAAAATTCCCCCGTATGTATTGCAGTGGGCGAAATTTTCTGCTATAATAACCGTGAATAATTTGCGGTTTATCCCGACGGCCCTGCACGCCCGGTTCCTGCGGGATAAATCTCTCTGTAAATTCGTCACCTTGAAAGGGGTGTGGCTCCCATAGATAGCAAGCGCAGAAGAAAGCAGAAAATATTGATCGCTGACGACTCGGAAATGAACCGCTCCATTTTGGCGGACATGCTCAGCGACGAGTACGAAATTATCGAGGCGGAGGACGGCCAGGAGGCCGTGGAGGTCCTGCGGAAATATGAGTCGGAAATCGACCTCCTGCTCCTGGATATCGTGATGCCCAATATGGACGGGTTCGAGGTCCTGGAGGTCATGAACCAGAACCGCTGGATCGACGACGTGCCTGTCATCATGATCTCCGCCGAAACCGCCTCCACCCACGTGGAGCGGGCCTACGGCCTGGGGTGTACCGACTTCATCAACCGCCCCTTTGACGCCCTGGTGGTCCACCGCCGGGTGATCAACACCATCCTGCTCTACGGAAAACAGAAAAAACTGGTGGGCCTGCTGGCCGACCAGATCTATGAAAAAGAACAGCAGAACGCCATGATGATCGAAATCCTCAGCAACATCGTGGAGTTCCGCAACGGGGAGAGCGGCCTCCATGTGCGCCACGTGCGCCTGCTGACCGAGATGCTGCTGGACCACTTGATGGATAAAACGGACCGCTACGGCCTTACCCGCAACGATATCGTCCTCATCAGCAACGCCTCCGCCCTACACGATATCGGCAAAATCTCCATCCCCAGCGAAATCCTCAACAAGCCGGGCCGCCTGACCAAAGAGGAGTTCGAGGTCATGAAGTCCCACACCGTGATCGGCGGCCAGATGATGGATGACCTGCCCGATTACCAGACCGAACCGCTGGTGAAGGTGGCGCGGGAAATCTGCCGCTGGCACCACGAGCGGTACGACGGACGGGGCTACCCCGACGGCCTGGAGGGAGAGAGCATCCCCATTGCCGCCCAGATTGTGGCGCTGGCCGACGTGTACGACGCCCTCACCAGCGCGCGGGTCTATAAACCCCCCTTCTCCCACGAAAAAGCGGTGGAGATGATCCTCAACGGCGAGTGCGGCGTGTTCAACCCCCTGCTGCTGGAGTGCCTGACGGATATGGCCGATACCTTGGACGAGAAGCTCACCAGCAGCGCCCAGAGCGACCGGATTGAACTGCGCAGCGTGGCCGAGGAGCTCCACCGCCACGAGGAGTTGTCCGCCTCCGAGCGGACCTTGCAGCTGCTGGAGCACGAGCGGATGAAGTTCAGCTTCTTTGCCGCCATGAGCCAGGAGATTCAGTTCGAGTACACCACCACCCCGCCTATGGCCAGCCTCAACGCCTGGGGCGCAGAGCGCACCGGCCTGAAGGAGACGGTGATGGACCCGGTCCGCAGCGCGGAGGTCCGGAAGATTATCAGTCAGAACGATATGGACGGCCTGGTCCGCGCCCTGCGCAGCACCACCCCCGCCCAGCCTGTGGTCCGCTATGAGTGTCCCCTCAATATCGGCGGCGAGGCCCGCTGGTCCAGAATCATTGCCAGGGCGACCTGGTCCGCCGACGAGCCGCCCAGGTATACCGGCGCCATCGGCAAGGCCACCGATATCCACGACTCCCGCATGAAGCTGGAGAAGCTGGAGCGGGAGGCCACCCACGACACCCTCACCGGCCTGCTCAACCACGCCGCAGCCAGGAAACAGATTCAGACGCTGCTGGAGGAGTACCCCAAAGGCTCCTTTGCTATGGCAATTGTGGACCTGGACCACTTTAAGTCCGCCAACGATACATACGGCCACATGTTCGGCGACCAGGTGCTCAAATACTTGGCCGGCAAGCTGCGGGAGAGCATTCGGGGCGCGGATATCGCCGCCCGCGTGGGCGGAGACGAGTTCCTCATCTTTTTGGAGTACCACGGCGAGCTTGCCCCCGTGATTGAACGCATCTTCTCTGCCCTGACCAGCGGGTCCTATGAGAACTTCCCCATTTCTGTCAGCATGGGCGTGTGCCGGACCGAGAAGGTAGGGTGCAATTACGAGTCCCTCTTCCACGCCGCAGACCAGGCCCTCTACGCCGTCAAGCGTTCAGGACGCGGCAGCTTCCAGTTTTTTGACCAGACTATGCAGGATATGCAGGATAAACTTTCTGTCTCCGCCATCTCTCCCATTGACAGCGAGGGGGCGCAGGAGGCAGGACATAAAAAAGGAGAGTAATCACCATGACTTTACAGGAATGCTATACCGCTCTGGGCGGAAACTATGACGATGCCATCAGCCGTCTGCGCAGCGAACGCCTGGTGACTAAATTTGTCGTCAAATTCCTTGACGATGACAGCTGCGCCCTCCTGCTCCGCTCCATGGACGAGAAAAATTATGAGGAGGCTTTCCGCGCCGCCCATACCATCAAGGGCGTGTGCCAGAATCTCAGCTTTACCAGTCTCTACGAGGTCTCCAACCGCCTCAACGAGGCTCTGCGCAACGGTCCAACCCCGGAGGCCCCCGGCCTTGTGGAGGAGGTGAAAGCGGAGTACGACAAGACGGTCTCCGCAATCCGCGCCTTCCAGGAAAGCGCGGGCCTTTAAGAGGGGCGATGACGGATGAAGATGCGTGGAAAAACAAATTTTGCGGACAGGACGCTCCGTTTTGTGAAGCGCAGCCTGTTTCTGGTGCTGGCCCTCAGCGTGGCCATTTTCTCGCTGCTGGCCCTGTTCCTGGCCAACCAGAGCGCCAGCACGATCCGCGCAGTGAGCAAAATGTATATGTCCGGACTCAACGAGCAGATTTCCGCCCACTTCGAGACCGCCATCAGCCTGCGGCTGGACCAGCTGGAGGTGCTGGCGCGGGACGTTCCCTCGCCGGGAATCCACACCGATCAGGAAGAACGGACGGAGCTGATTGAAAGCGCCCAAGCCAGGGAGTTCAGCCACTTGGGCTTCCTTCAGGCGGACGGGAGCTTTGACATGCTGTACGGCTCCCAGCTGGAGGTCATTGATCTGGAGCCGTATCTGGAGTCCCTGTCCGAGGGGGAAAAAAAGGTGGCCGTCGGTCTCGATACGTCCGGCAAGCGTCTGATTCTGCTGGGCATCCCCTCCCGCTACCCGATTACCCAGGACCACGCCTGCGTCGCTATGGTGGCGGCGCTTCCGGTGGAATACATCAGCAACACACTCTCTCTGGAGGAAAACAGCGACCGCGTCTACTCCTATATTATCCGCAAGGACGGCACTTTCGTCATCCGTACCGGCGACGCTTTCCGGGACAGCTATTTTGAACGGGTGCGCAGCCTCTATGACTCGGCAGGGGGCAGCAAAGATAAAGAGACATATATCACCGATCTGTACAACGCTATGGAACAAAACGAGCAGTTCTCCTCTGAGATCTCCATCTACGGCGAGACAAGGCAGGTGTTCTGCTCCAAGCTGAGCCATTCCGAGTGGTTCCTCCTCACCTTTATGCCCTATCAGGCTCTGGATGATATTGTCAACGGCTTCACCAAGCGGTGGACGGTCATGGTCTTCAGCGCCTGCGCCCTGGTGCTGATAATCCTGATGCTGGTTTTCGCCCAATACTCCCAGATGACCAAGCAGCAGATTCAGGAGCTGGAGAAGGCCCGGAAAGCGGCGGACCACGCTAACAGAGCCAAGAGCGAGTTCCTGTCCAACATGAGCCATGATATCCGCACGCCTATGAACGCCATCGTGGGCATGACGGCAATTGCTACCACCAATATCGGCAATCGGGACCAGGTGCAGAACTGCCTGCGGAAAATTACCCTCTCCAGTAAACACCTGCTGGGCTTGATCAACGACGTGCTGGACATGTCCAAGATCGAGAGCGGCAGGATGACCCTGAATATGGATCAGATCTCCCTGCGGGAGGTCATGGACAGCATTGTGAATATCGTCCAGCCCCAGGTCCGGTCCAAGCGCCAGCAGTTCAACATCTCCATCCACGACATCTCCACGGAAAACGTGTGCTGCGACGGCCTGCGGCTCAATCAGGTCCTCATCAACCTGTTGGGCAATGCGGTGAAGTTCACGCCCGACGGCGGGTCCATTGCGGTGGCGCTGTATGAGGAGGAGTCCCCCAAGGGCGAGGACTACATCCGCACCCATATCACCGTGAAGGACAACGGTATCGGTATGTCGGAGGAGTATCAGTCGAAGATTTTCGACTCCTTCAGCCGGGAGGATTCCACACGGGTGCAGAAGACCGAGGGTACCGGTCTGGGCATGACCATCACAAAGTACATTATTGACGCCATGGGCGGCGATATCCAGGTACGCAGCCGGTTGGGCGAAGGAACGGAATTCCATGTTACCCTGGACCTGCTGCGGGCCACCGTCCAGGAGGTGGACATGGTGCTGCCGGAGTGGAGTATGCTGGTGGTGGACGACGACCAGCAGCTGTGCGAGAGCGCGGTGGCGTCCCTGAAGGCTATCGGCCTGAATCCGGACTGGACCCAGGACGCGGAGTCCGCCCTGAAAATGGTGGAGGAGCACCACCGCCGCCGGGATGACTACCACATCATCCTGCTGGACTGGAAGCTGCCTGGTATGGACGGCATTGCTGCCGCCCGCGAGAT
Organism: Oscillospiraceae bacterium; assembly: GCA_022800665.1. Classification (GTDB taxonomy): domain Bacteria; phylum Bacillota; class Clostridia; order Oscillospirales; family Oscillospiraceae; genus Pelethomonas. Next base: position 5,046 of record JAAWQS010000033.1, on the reverse strand, counting down.
CCGGCGGCGTTGGGGAGACGATATCCCGATTCTCCTCATCTCCGCTTACGACTGGAGCGAGATTGAAAACCAGGCCAGAGATGCCGGCGTGACGGGCTTCATCTCCAAGCCGCTGTTCAAATCCACCCTCTTCTATGGTCTGAAACCCTTTATGGGCGTAGTGGACGCGAAGGACGACAGCGATATCATGATAGGCCGGAGCGACTTGGAGGGCCGGAGGATTCTGCTGGCAGAGGACAACGACCTGAACTGGGAGATTGCCAGCGAGCTGCTGTCGGAGGAGCTGGGCCTGGAGCTGGAATGGGCGGAGAACGGACAGATCTGCGTGGAGAAGTTCCAGGCATCCGAACCGGGGTACTTCAACGCTATTTTGATGGATATCCGTATGCCGGTGATGACGGGGTACGAGGCGACGCGGAGTATCCGGGCCATGGACCGGGAGGACGCGAAGGCAATTCCCATTATTGCTATGACGGCGGATGCGTTTTCCGAGGATATCCACAAGTGTCTGGAGTGCGGCATGAACGCCCATGTAGCCAAGCCGATTGACATACGGGAGGTCGCGCGTCTGTTGGTCAAGTTTATCGGTTCAAAGGAAGCTGAGTAAGGACTCCCGGCTGTTGCAGAGCAGCCGGGAGTTTTTCGGCATGGGAGACGGAGGCGCGGCACAGGGCAGCGCCTCGCCTCCAAACACCTGCTCTGCAAGATGTTCGTCGCAACTTGCAATTTGCAAGGATATTCACCTGCATTTTGTTTGATTATCCATAGATTGCATGAAATTGTTAAAAATATACCGCCTGTTAAAATGAATTATGTCAAAAACTCTCTTGCAAAACAGACGGTTTTCGTGTATGATATTAATATACTCTATTTTGAATCCAAATAAGGAGAGATGTAATGATGAAAAAGAAGATTTTTGCGCTGCTCCTGGCCCTGGCGATGCTTCTGGGGCTGGCCGCCTGCGGCGGCGGCAACAACGCGCCTTCCGGCGGCAACAGCGGCTCCGCCGGCGGCAGTACCAGCAGCGGCAGTTCCGGCGCGGAGCTGACCTTTACCACCGGCAGCGATCAGGGTACCTATTACAGCTTCGGCAGCGTTCTGGCCGGTCAGATCAGCGACCGCACCAGCGCCGCTGTGACCGCTATCGTGGGCAAGGGTTCCAAAGCCAACATTGAGGCCATGGATGTGGGCGACGCGCAGCTGGGCTTCGTGCAGTCCGACGTTATGGCCTATGCCTACGACGGTACCAACCTCTTTGCGGAGGACGGCAAGGTGGACAGCTTTTCTACGGTGGCGGCTCTGTATATGGAGCAGGTACAGATCATTACCCTGGACCCCTCGATCAAGACAGTAGCCGATCTGGCGGGCAAGTCCGTATCCGTGGGCGAGTCCGGCTCCGGCGTGTTCTTTAACGCCGTGGACGTGCTGGGCGCATACGATCTGACCCTGGACGATATCACGCCTACATACCAGTCCTTCGGCGACAGCGCCGAGGCCCTGCAGGACGGCAAGATCGACGCTGCGTTCATCGTGGCCGGCGCACCCACCACCGCTGTTGTCTCCCTGGCCACAAACCGCGACGTGTACGTGGTGGAGCTGGACGACGAGCATATTGAAAAGCTCATCGCCGCCTCCCCCTACTACAGCAAGAACGTGATTCCCGCCGCAGCCTATGGCCTGGAGCAAGATGCGACCACCGTTGCCGTGGGCGCGGTGATTATTGCCCGCGATGATGTGGGCGACGACGCGGTATACGATGTCGTCTCCGGTATTTTCGACAGCATCGACACCCTGGGCCACGACAAAAAGAGCGAGCTGAACCTGGACTTTGCGGCCTCTGTCACGGCAGTGCCGTATCATCCCGGCGCGGCCAAGTATTTCGGTGAGAAGGGCTTTGACGTTCCCAGCAAATAAAGCTCTGCAAGACGGCCATTGCGGACTGCGGCGGCAAACGCCCGCCGCAGTCCTTGCATTCTACAGGAAAATAAAAAGTGTGTTAAGAAGGAGGACCAAGAAATGAGCCTATGGAAGAAACAAGCTGACCCCACGCCCCCTGTTCCCCCTGACAATCCGGCGGAGACAGGCTCCGCCGCCGATGTTGAGGAGATGATGAAAAAATACGACCGGGAATCCAATACCCGCGAGTGGGAGGGCGTTCCGAAGTGGATCGTTCGGTTTGTGATGGTCCTCTTTTCCCTGGTGTGTCTGTACCTCACCCTCATCAACCGGAGTCAGGCCGAGGTCCGGATGACCATTTTCCTCGGCATGATTGTCATCATCGGATACCTGAATTTCCCCCTGCGCAAAGGCCATGTGAAGGTCAATTCCCTGCCCTTCTATGACATCATTATTATGATTGCCGGGTCCGCACCCTTTTTCTACTTTGCCCTGAACTGCCAGAAGATTATGAACACCAGCTACACCAAGATTACAAAAAATCCTGTTATGCTGGTGATGGCGATTGTGGGCATTCTGGCCATGGTGGAGCTGTGCCGCCGCAGTGTGGGCCTGCCGATCCTCTGCGTGGTGGGCGCGCTGCTGATTTATACGTTCTCCAATGTGCGCTTCGGCAAGGTCATTTACGACCTGTTCTTTACCACCAACGGCATCTTGGGTACGCCCATCAGCGTGTGCCAGAAGTACATTGTTGTGTTCATTATCTTCGGCGCGTTTTTGGAGCGAACGGGAATATCCAATTTCTTTATTAATCTAGCCAACTGTGTGGCCGGTTCCTCCTCCGGCGGTCCGGCAAAGGTGGCGGTCATCTCCTCCGCGCTGTGCGGTATGGTGTCCGGTTCCTCCGTGGGCAACACTGTGACCACCGGCTCCGTGACCATCCCCATGATGAAGAAAACCGGTTATCAGGGGGAATTTGCCGGGGCCGTGGAGGCCGCGGCCTCTACCGGCGGACAGATTATGCCGCCGATTATGGGCGCTGCTGCGTTCCTGATGGCGGAGTACACCGGCATCCCCTACGCTACCATTGCGCTGCTGGCAATCCTGCCCGCCGTGCTCTACTTCACCGGCATCTATATCGCGGTCCATCTGGAGGCAAAGAAACTGGGCCTGCGGGGTCTGCGCCGGGACGAGCTGCCGGAATTCAAGCATCTGGTGAAGAAAATTTACCTCCTGCTGCCCCTGGTGGTACTGGTAGCGCTGGTGTCCAACGGCGCCCGGACCATGCAGTCCTCCGCCGCAATTGCAATTCTTATTACCATTCTGGTGGGCGTGGTCAACAACATCGTCAATGCCGCTGCAAAAAGTGACGATACCTCCGACAACATCTCCCTGCGGAAAATCGTGGAGGCTCTGGAGGCGGGCGCAAAGGGTACCATCACCGTAGCCGCCGCCTGCGCAATGGCGGGCATTGTGGCGGGGTGCATCACCTCTACCGGCCTTGCCAGCCGTCTGCTGCGGGCCATCGTGTCCGTGTCCGGCGGCGTGACCATCGTGGCGCTGCTGCTGACGATGCTGTGCTGCATCGTGCTGGGCATGGGCGTGCCGACAACGGCGAATTACTGTATTATGGCCTCCACCTGTGCGCCGATCCTGATGAGCGAGGCCATCGGCGTGCCGATGCTGGCGGCGCATTTCTTCGTGTTCTACTTCGGCATCGTGGCCGACATCACCCCGCCGGTGGCTCTGGCGGCGTACGCAGGCGCGGCTATCGCCAAGGCCCCGCCGATGAAGACGGCATTCAACGCCACGCGGCTGGCGATTGGCGCGTTTATCGTGCCGTATATCTTCGCACTGAACCCCGCAATGCTGCTGATTGACGCCCAGTGGTACGATGTGGCGTTGATTACCGTTACAGCGCTGATGGGCATTTTCGGCGTAGCCGCAGGGCTGGGCGGGTTCGTGTTCAAGCCGCTGAAGGTCTGGGAGCGCGTGCTGTTCATCGCCGGCGGGCTGACGCTGCTGGTGCCGGGGCTGGTTACGGATCTGATTGGGCTGGCGTTGGTGGCCGCAGTGGGTGCGGTGAATTATATGGGGGCGAAAAAAGTGAATTAGGGTTAAAATCTCGGTGTCTACAATTGTCCTGGGATTGTTTAAGTGTGCAGACGGAACTCCGTCTGCACACTTATTTATCCAACGGTTTACTTGTGGGGCATCAGCCAGCGGAGATTTGAGCAGAAAGCGATCTACAACTACACAAGAAATCATCTTTTGGAGTGGTTTCCCAAGCTGCCCAGCTATCAGGCATTTTCGGACCGTCTGAACCGACTTGCTCCGGCTTTCCAGGCTCTGGCCGAGTATTGGCTGAGTGTCATTGGGGTGGAATTGCAGGGGGAAATGGAATATATCGTGGACTCCTGCCCTATTATCCTCGCCAAAGGGCCACGTTCCGGGAATGCAAAGGTTGCCCGGGAATTATGCGAGAAAAGCTATAATTCTTCTCGAAAAGAGTGGTATTATGGATTAAAACTTCACGCAGTTGTGGCACGCAAGCAGGGACATCTGCCCATTCCGGTGTCTCTGATGACCTCCGGTGCGGCACAGCATGACCTCCCAGCCGCAAAACAAATCGTACAAGATCATGCTTCCTTGAAACCGGGAAAGCTTTATGCTGATAAGGCCTACTTGACCGTCTGGCCGGACAAGCCGCTTTTGATAGCTGTCACTCAAAAGTCACGTTCCCGGCCCGGTAGCACCACCGACTGACACGTTCAGTTGGCGGTGTTTCATATTTCCGGGGAGGATTCCCCGTCACATTCAAAATCAATATTTTAATGGAATTTTTCACTTCTGCTATCGACACTTTGAAGATTCTGGTAATCGCCCTGGGCGCTGGCCTGGGCGTGTGGGGCGTCATTAACCTGCTGGAAGGCTACGGCAACGACAACCCCGGCGCGAATGCTCATGTATGGTAAAGAAGCAAGCAACCGAAAACAAGAGATAGACCGCCAGCACCACACTATTCCGAACCAAAGACCAAAAGACAAGCAATGTGGAAATGTGCATAACAGGCTATGGAATCATGGATAACTCTATTCACAGCACATGGAAAAGCTAAAGTGCAGCTTTCCCACGTCCTGCAAACAGAGT
>JAAWQS010000143.1 GCA_022800665.1 Oscillospiraceae bacterium | reverse complement strand
CCGCTTCACGTTCAGCCCCGCCAGCTGGGCCGCCAGCTTGGTGGCGCAGCGCTGGTCGTCGTTGAAGTAGGCCGGGACGCTGATGACGGCCTCCTCCACCGGCTCGCCGAGGTAGCGCTTCGCGTCCTCCAGCAGCTGGCGGAGCGCCAGGGCGGAGAGCTCCTCCGGCTTGAACTTCCGCCCGGCCAGGGTCAGGGATTTCTCCATGCCCATCCAGATCTTGAAGGAGGCGGCGGTGGCCTCCGGGTGGGTGACCAGCCGCTCCTTGGCCGCCGCGCCCACCAGGACGGCGCCGTCCTCCAGGACGCTGACGGCGCTGCTGGTCTTGTATTCCCCCAGCTCGTTGGGGATCAGCTCCGCCCTGCCGTCCCGATAGACGCAGGCCAAAGAGTTGGTGGTGCCTAAGTCGATGCCGATGATTGCCATGGTTCAATCTCCTCTTTTATGTAATACCGGACTGCCCGGTTACTCTTGGAGCAGGTACAGCTCCACAAGCAGTTCCTTGATCTCGCTGCGTACCTTTTGTCCTCCGCCTGGAAAAATCGGCCCTGCGTAAAGCGGTACTCCCTGCCGGCGTCGCAGAGATAATACATGATCCTGCCGCTGCGGACGTCCGGATTCGGCGTTTCTGCCAGCGATGCCAGCAGCGCGGCGTTCTTTTCCTGCCAGGCGCTCATAGGGTGATCCTCCTCAGAAAAAAGCTGGCTTCATTATAATCCGTCAACAGGGTTTCGGCAATCCTGTTTTTAAGTGTCACTGGAAATCCGGCGGAAGATATGATAAACTGACGGAGAGCACATCGCAATGATTTATACGGAGCAAAGAGGTAGCCGCCATGACAAGAGAAGAAAGAAAAGCCGTCAGCGCATTAAAAAAGAATCTGCCTAAGATCGTGAAACCGCTGATAAAGCCATATGGTTTCCGCATGACCAGCGGGCGCGTATGGGTCAGGAAGGACGATATGCTATATGTGATGATCCCTCTGATCAACATAAAGGAAGCCGCCATCCTGCACACCACCTTTTTGGCGAAGCCGGTATTCGCAGACGATTATCTATGGGACATCCTGGGCATGGAAGAAAACAAGTCCAAGCCGTTCAGCCTGCGGGTCACAGGCGCGTTTGCCGCGCCGCCGGTCAATTTCCATGTAAGCAACCATCCCCTCTCCGTAATGGATGTCGGGGAGCTTGAGGCGGGCCTGAGAGAAGACCTGGAATACCTCTCAGCCCATATAGCGTCCGTGTCGCCTGATGGCCTGTCCTGGTTCCGCGAGATGGAGTCCAAGCAGGAGCGGTATTTGCAGTCCGACATCATGCGGCTGATCCTGCTGCTCCATGAGAGATTTCATCATCAACGGAAAGAGCTTCGGTGAATTGGCGGAAGAATACTGTTGGAGGCTGTGATGGATCTGTTTCAGAGTTTTCAAAGAGAGTGTCCGGCTCCCGCGGCGCTGTGCGAGAAATACGCCTCCGCCCTCCCGCCGGAGCTGCTGAAGGTCTGGCGGGACTATGGCTTCGGCGCCCTGCTGGATGGCTGCTTGAAGATCATCAACCCGGACGAGTATCAGGACCTGCTCCGGGACACCTATGCTCTCAGTGATTCCGCCATCCCCGTATTTGCCACCGCCTTTGCCGGGCTCCTGACCTGGGAGAAGGGCTGCTATCTCCGCTTTGTCAACTACCAAAGCGGCGCCTTCGAGGGCGTCGCCGCCGGGCTGAAATTCTTCTGGGGCGATCTGGCGGACGGCGTTTTCAATGACAGGTTCCTGGAGCTGGCCCGGTATCGGGAGGCGGTCCAGGCGCTGGGGCCGCTCCAGTTTGACGAGTGCTTCGGCTATGCGCCGCTGCTGGGCCTGGGCGGAAGCAGGCGGTTGGAGCGCCTGCGGAAGTACAAGCTCCGGGAGCACATCGCTTTTATTGCCCAGGCGGTAGGGACGGTTGGCGGGTAGGCGCCGCGTCGCCGCTTGCCCTTAAATCTGGGAGGGGATCACATGAACGTCTATTACAACACCAGCTTCGGCTGCCTCGTCTGTCCGGAAACTCGTATGGGGAACACGCCCATGCGGGTGGTGATCGAGCCTGTCACTGTTCTCGATAGCGGATCCACCGCAGCCGCACTGGGCGAGGCTCTTTTGAATGCCCTGGAGCGTTCGAGAACCGCCCCGCCCGTCCCCAGGGTGGATCTGGGCGCGGGCCGTTTCTGGCAGATCACCGGCATCAAGGGCTATACCGCCTTCAGCCGGAAGTTCCAGTGTGTCAGGATTGACGCGAGAGGCCCCGTTCTGGAGATCGTTAAGCTGATTCGCGACACGGACGGCGGTTACATTGAGCCAGTGGGTCAGCCCCCTCTGGAGATCCCCGCAGACGCCCCTGCGGCCCAGTTGGGGGAGACGGCGCTATCCCTGTTTTCACCCGGCCTGGAGAGTCCCGCCAATGAAACGCGGTCTTTTGAGACAGTCCATGGCAGCATAGTCTCGTACCGCAGGCCCTCGGACGACTTCCTGGACTGCGGGGATGGCCACACCGACGCCTATCAGATTTTCACGCTGGCGGATGCCCCCAGGAACCATATCGCGTTTCTGATCGACAGCGACTATGAGATGCTGAGCAAGGCGGCGGTTCTGGGGAGATGGCAGGCGCAGTATGGAGCCCTCTCCGAGTTCCGCTTCCAGCGCCGCAGGAAACCGCCCCTGATGGCGTCGATGAAGGGCGTGACCGCAGAAGCCGAAATCGTATCTCATGTCTATCGGGACGGGGATGGGACATTGGAGGTCCTATCCCTCATAGAGTACACCCTGCCGCCGGAGGCGCGGGACGCCGCACAGACTGCATACCAGGCGGTCATCCGCTCAATTACTGTGAAGGAGCTGCGGGGCAGCCGTTCGGAAGGGCCGGTGGTCAAATAATCCAGCCAGAAAATCTGATCGGCAAGAACGTCCGCAAGATCGGCCGGGCCGCCGCCATGTGCTGGATCCACTTTGGGCGGCCGGTGGAGATAGAGTCGCGGGGCCGGAAGCGAATAGTGGGCGAGTTTGCTTTGGATCTGGACTGCCCGTGGCGGATCAGAAACAGCAGCGGCGGTATCGAACTGGGGTCTGCGGATATGTTCGCTCCAGCCAGCGGACACGCCTTAGATGAGGATTTCGATTGGGACATTCAGGGGAACAACCTGTTTGATGAGAAGGCAAAATTGTTATTCCCGGAAGGTTCTCAGATCTTGGTCACTTCTGCCGGGTTAGGCGGCGGTTATGATTTGACCATCACCTTTTCCAATGGGTTGTGCCTGGAGAGCTTTGTCAACGCTTCCTCCCGGGAAGAGTGCTGGCGCTTGTTCAGGCCCGGCC
>JAAWQS010000142.1 GCA_022800665.1 Oscillospiraceae bacterium | reverse complement strand
ATGGCCTGGGCATGGGAACGAATTTCAGCAGTCACGATCTGAGCCAAGGTCCGCTCGTTTACCCGATGCCATGAGCAGATGGTTTGCCCCGATTGCATATGCGTACTGCAAACGTAGGAGATATAGCTATGCTCACAGCCGTTTTTGAGCCTGTGCTTTGACGTGATAGTTGCGAGTGAATTTTTACAGTCAGCACATACCAATTTTCCAGAGAACAATTTCGGGCATGGGGGCTGTCTGTTCTCAAAGCGCCGTCTGGTTTCATCGTTGAGTTTCTGTACTGCGCTCCAGACCTCCGGCGAAATGATGGCCTCATGCAGCCCCTCATGGCGTATCCACTCGGCTTCTGGCTTGGCCACCATGGTGCGGTCCTTGTAAGACCGCGTTCCCTTATAATTCATCCGCAGGATTCCGCAGTAGACCTCATTGTTGAGGATGATCTTCACCATTGCGGTTGTCCACATCCGCTTGACCTTGCCGGTATCCCCACTGTGATTTTGATACCAATAAAAGCGTGGCGACGGGATATTTTCCCGGTTCAGCGCCGCAACGATTCTGGAGTAGGCTGTGCCGGACAGCCGCATATCGAATATCCTGCGCACAATCCCGGCAGCGTACTCGTCGATCACCAGCCTATGCGAATCCTCAATGCTCTTGGTATATCCGAACGGGGCCATAGGGCCAAGGTACTGACCGCTGATTTTTTTGTTGTAGATCACCGACTTGATTTTGGTACTCAGGTCCCGTAGGTGGTAGTCATTCATCAGGCTGCGGAAGTGGAGCATATCCGTATTGTCGCCCTCGCTGTCCAGGCAGTCCAGCACGGAGACGAAGCGGCATCCCAGGCTGGGAAAAACGATGTCCGTATACCGCCCCACCTCCACATAGTCCCGGCCCAGGCGGGAGAGGTCCTTAACGAGAATCAGATTGATAACGCCTTTTCGGGCATCCTCCAGCATATCCAGAAATCCGGGCCGCTGAAAATTGCCCCCGCTGAATCCATCGTCCACATAGATCCGGGTTTCCACCCAGCCATTGAGCATCACGAACTTGGAAAGAAGCTCCCTCTGATTCTCAATGCTGACAGATTCATCGGCGGGGATGTAATTTCCGGCCTTTGCAGAACTGGAGGCGTCGTCTACACTCAGGCGGCAGTAGATTCCAACTCTGTATATCTCCGCTCTCATACTACGTCCCTATTTTCAGAGGTCAGCGCCTCGTCCACATTACCGACATAGCGATAGAACACCTTCACATCGCAGATACGCATGGAGCCGGTCTTTTTGGTCTCTCCAATTTCAATGCGGTCCACCAGGGCGAACAAGATCGTTTCGTCCAGCTCGGAGATTTCCGTGTAGCGCCGGATCAGCACGGCCCAATGGTTGGCATCGTGACAGGCTTCAAGCTGTGTCCTCACCTTCTGCTCCAGCTCCGGCAGGACAGCGGCCTTACGGGCACGTTCCGTCTCGTACTTGCTCATCAGGGTTTGAAAGATGGGCTGAGGAACCACGCCGGAACATTTATCCTCGTAGAGATTCTGCATCAGCCGTTCCAGCTCCCGGACACGGGCGGCGGCAGCTTTCAGCTCCTGTTCATAGGAGGCCACCCGGCTGTGCTTTTCTTTCTCCTTCATTTGGACGATCTGTGAGATCAGCCCTTCCTGGTCGTGCTCGGCATATAGCGCCTTTTCCCGGATGTCCTGCAATACGATCTCCATCAGGACATTCTCATTGATGCTGTGTATCGTGCAGGCCGCCTTGCCGCTCCTGCAATAGTTCCCGCAGAGAAAGGATTTGACCAGCACGGTCCGCCCGTCTGCATACTTCCGACGGTCCGAATGGTATCGCATCTTCCAGCCGCAGTCCGCACAGAACAGGAGCCCCGAAAAGATGCTGCCCTCCGTCTTTGCGGCGGGTGACTTCCGCACCTTCTTCTCATCAATGCTCATCACGGTATCCCAAATTTCACGGGAAATCAGCGGCTCATGTGTTCCCTCCGCCCGAATCCACTCGTCCTTTTCCTTGGCGATATGCTTGCGGGACTTGTAAGAAAGCGTTCCAGATCGCCCCTGGACCAGATTGCCGATATAAACCTCATTGTGAAGCATCTGCTTGACGGTGGTGTTGGACCAGAGATGATTGACACGCCGGGGATCGCTGCGACCCTTCTGCTGATAATAGTACGCCCCTGGGGATTGGATGCTCTCCTCATTCAAGGTTCCGGCAATCGCACGGTAGGTCATACCAGAGGCCCGCATGGTGAAAATCCGCCGGACTATTGGGGCGGTATCCTCGTCAATGACCAGATGATGCTTGTTCGCTGGGTCCCGCTTGTAACCGAAGGAGGGGTGCGGCCCCATAAACTTACCACTTTCCGCGCAGGCTTTTCTTACCGCCCTGACCTTTTTGCTTGTGTCTCTGCTATAAAACTCGTTGAACAGATTCAAAAAGCACATGGAATCCAAGCTGCTGTCATTATTTGCGGTATCAACTCCGTTGTTGAGGGCGACAAAACGGCAACCGATGGCCGGAAACACATAATCAATATACCGGCCAAACTCAATGTAGTTTCTGCCAAACCTGGAAAGGTCCTTGACCAGAATGAGGTTGATCCGCTTGGCCTGGGCATCCGCAATCAGACGCTGAACGCCAGGACGGTCAAAATTTGTCCCGGAGTAGCCATCATCAATATAGGTGTCGATCTCAGTCCAGCCTCGTTCCCGGACATACCGCTGAAGCAGAAGCCTTTGATTCTCAATGCTGGCGGATTCCCCGTCCCGCTCATCATCATTGCTTAATCTACAATAGATGCCGACATTGTATGTTTTCTCAGCCATTTTCATTTTACCTCCCGGCTTGTCCTGATTCATACCCTGTGCGGCGAATGGCTCCCTGCCGGATTGCTCCGGCAACATCTATTATAGAATAGAGCGTCCGTGACGCGCAAGGATGCGGCCAGCCGTGAGGGTAATTGCTACGGAAAATTTTCAGATGCTTCTTTCATAAGGGTACGGACCACAATAGGATATACATACGAAAAACCCATGGAGCGCACGTCCTTTCAGCTCCGGGCAGGACAGGAGGTCAGCTCCGCCATAGCGCGGCGGACCGCCAGCTGTTCCAGGGTCTTTCCCAGGTCCTTCTCTCCAGTGAACACGCTGGTCACGCGGTAGAGCGTGTTCCCGATCTTGACCTCTTTGTAGGAGGTAGTGGGCTTCTTGTTGTCTGTCATATTGGTTTCTCCTCATAAACTGCAAAACGCAGATAGCTCTCATGATAAAATGCAGCCGCGCCGGAAAATGCCGGTGCCGCACGACATAGAGCGGCGGTGCTCCGGCGCGGCTGGTTTGTCCTGTTTCGATGCTTTTTCGCCGTATTTGCCA
>JAAWQS010000032.1 GCA_022800665.1 Oscillospiraceae bacterium | reverse complement strand
CAGAGGAGTACTCCTCTGCTTCGGCCTCACGTGAGGCCGAGCTTGCTGCCGCCATCATTCATCAACTTTTTAGGAGTGAACCGCAATTTATGGTATACGTCGAAAGAGAACATCTAACAATCTTGGAGCTTCAGGAGGAGCAGAGTTCTGTTTCCTTCGACAAATTAAGAGCTGTGCTGCTGGAACGTCCAGCCCATACAGTATACATCGAAGTAAAGGGGATTCTCTATGGTATCGTCACTGCGGCGCGCATAGCCCGTTCCGCTTATGACCATGTGGAGATAAACACACATTTTATTTCTGTTGATCTGGAGAATCAAACGCTGGACAAACTACAGTCTATTCCCCTAAATCTGCCCGTACTGGACAAAAATGGACGGTTATTAGGCGAGTACACCAAGTATCTGGGAGATTTATTCTGCTTTGAGTACTATATCTCGCTTATCAGTCGCCCTGTACTATCCACAATATTAAATAAAGCTGGCCGAATTGTTTTAGCAGAACCGCCTGCCGCTTCCACGGAGAGGCGGAGAATATTTACTATGTTCCGGGAAATTCTGAACAGCTGCGGCGTTGAGGCAGAAATCATTTCCGGCACACAGTTCACAGAATATTGTGATGATGCTTGGGTTCTCTTTCCAGACAAGGATTACATATCCGGCATTTTTAGTACGCACAGGATTCCATATTATCATCCGCCGCTTCGACTTGAGCGCTGCAACACATACTGCACATTTCTAAAGCAGCATCTGATCAGCTCTGTCACGGTTCCGGTCTTGGAAGCATTACAGCAGAAAGGCGTACATATTCTGTCATTTGGATTTGATGTAGATAAAAGCGGTTTTCTGGACGCTCTCTGCCAACGGCTGGGTAAGAAGAAGGAGGAAAAACTGGAAGTGTTTTTGGCGGAATCCTTTCAGAATGTCTACAAAGACCAGGTCTTTCCTCCTCCCACAGAAGTTATACTGGAAGACGGTATCCCTGCATTAAAGGATCAAGAACTGCCCGTCTACCATATAAGGCAGGGCAAACGGCTGACAACAGGACAGCCTGAAGCATATGAGCGCTCAATCTACACTTACGGACCATGTCTCGTAATTGGTGCATTCTGCGCGGATGAGTATACGTTAGCGAGCCAATTGCAGAGAAGAATAAATCTTACGGAGCTACCTTACAGAGTGGTCAATCTTGGCGCACTTTTTACCTCTTCTACCGATGTATTGGACATTGCGCAAATCATAAAGACTCCCCTGCGAAGCGGCGATATTATTATTTTTGATAAACTGCTAAGAAACTTTGAGAATATTGCATCTGTCGATCTGTCCAATATATTTAAGAAAAACCAAATATCTGACAATTGCTTTTGGGATTACAACTTACGACACTTCAATTACCAGGGAACCGGCTTTTTGGCCGACGCCATATATGACCGCCTGCTCCCCGTATTACAGCAGCCGTCCGGAGACGGAGAATGGATAGAAAAAGACGAGGACTTTATCCAGCAGCTCTATCTGGACAGATATTTTTCTGACTTTACTCCGTCCGCATATGGAACGATTGGATCAATCGTAATGAATTGCAATCCCTTTACCCTGGGGCACCGGTATCTGATTGAGGAGGCGTTGAAAACAGCCGGCTATCTGATTATATTTGTTGTAGAAGAGGACGCATCGTTTTTTTCATTTCAGGAACGCTTCGCTATGGTGTGCGCGGGTACGGCTGACCTGCCCCATGTAAAGGTTGTGCCAAGCGGGGAATTTATTCTTACGCGGACAAGTTTTCCAGAATATTTTGTGAAAACGGCTGATGAGGACATCCAAAAGAACGTGGAGAACGATATCACCCTGTTTGCTGCCAAAATTGCTCCCAAATTGAACATCACCTACCGTTTTGTAGGCGAGGAACCGGAGGATGAGGTGACAGACGCCTATAACACCGCCATGAAAAGGATACTGCCTGCGCATGGCATTCACATTGTTGAAATTCCAAGAAAAAAGAACGCGCAGCAGATTATCAGCGCGTCCGCCGTCCGCAGGTATCTTGCGGTAAACGACAGGGAGCGGCTGAAGGAGCTGGTTCCTGCATCAACAATCAAAATTCTGTACGCCCAGAACTGAGCGAAGCCGCCGGATCCTATAGGAGGGTCCGGCGGCAAACGTCTGTATTATATATTTATTGATTCAGCAGCTGCTCCAATGCCGCCAGTTTCAGACAGACACAGAACACTTCAATCGCCGCTTCCAGCTCCTCCACAGGCGGCAGGCTGGGCGCAATCCGGATATTCCGGTCCCTGGGGTCCTTGCCATAGGGATAGGTTGCGCCGGCGCTGGTCATCACCACACCGGCCTCCTTGCACAGAGCCAGCGTACGCTTTGCCAGACCGTCCGCCGTATCCAAGCTGACGAAATACCCGCCCTTGGGACGCTTCCAGGAGGCAATGCCCAGCGGTGCAATCTCGCGGTCCAGCGCGTCCAGCACGGCCCGGAACTTCGGTCCCAAAACCTGAGCGTGACGCTTCATCAGCTCCAGTGTGTGCGCCTTGTCCTTGAGGTAGCGCACGTGGCGCAGCTGGTTGACCTTATCCGCGCTGATGCTCTGGATGCCGATAAGGTCTGTCATGTACTTCAGGTTGTCAACGCTGGCGGCCATGACGGAGATGCCTGCGCCGGGGAATGTAACCTTTGAGGTGGACGCATATTCAAACACCATATCCGGGTTTCCGGCCTCCCGGCAGATGGACAGCATGTCGGGGAACGGCACATAATCGCCCTCGAATTCATGGACGCAGTAGGCGTTATCCCACATGACGATAAAGTCCGGCGCGGCGGGCTTCAGGCGGGCAATACGGTTGATGGTCTCGCTGCTGTAGATGATGCCGTCCGGGTTGGAGTATTTGGGCACGCACCAAATTCCCTTTACCGCCGGGTCCTTCACCGCCTCTTCCACGGCGTCCATGTCGGGTCCTTCCGCTGTCATGGGAATGGTAATCAGCTCCGCGCCAAAGGACTGTGTGACCTTGAAATGGCGGTCATAGCCTGGGGACGGGCAGAGGAATTTCACTGTATCCAGCTTAGACCAGGGCTTCTCACTGTGGAGCAGGCCGTGGGTGTAGGCTTTTGCGATGGTATCGTACATCAGGGTCAGACTGGCGTTGCCGCCAATGAAGCACTCCTCCGGCTTGCAGCCCAGAATCTCCGCAAACAGCTTCTTCGCGCAGGGCAAGCCTGCCAGCTCTCCGTAATTGCGTACATCCAGGCCGTCGGCCACGCAGTCCTCCGGCTTTGAGAGGACGGTCAGCATATCGCTGACCAGGTCCAGCTGTTCCTTGCCGGGCTTGCCTCTGGACATATCCAGCTTCAGGTTCTTCCCCTTCAGCTCCGCAAACTTTTTGGACACTGCGTCAAATTCAGCTGTCAGCTGGTCTCTGCTCATGCTTTGGTATTCCATCGTTAAGCTCCTTTCTCTTCTCCCAAAAGGGATAATCCGTACTCATTGTACTATAGATTTCCCTGTAATGCAATCCCCTTTTCCCCATTACCGGCGCAGTTGGAAACGCCGGACGGAGGCGGTCAGCTTTTCCGCCTGCTGGTTGAGCTCCGCTGCGGAGGAAGCCGATTCCTGGGCAGTAGCGGCGTTGGTCTGGACCACGCCGGAGATCATCTCCATCCCCTCTGTCAGCTGCCGGAGAGACAATGCCTGCATCTGGGCGGACTGTGCGATCTGTCCGACCAGCTCCTCCGACTGCTGGGATCTGGACACAACCTGTGAGAGAGCTTGGGTAGTCTCCTCGGACAGCGTCGTGCCGTACTCTACCAGCCGGACGGATGCGTCAATGAGCGACGTGATGCTCTTGGCGGATTCCGCGCTCTTGCTGGCCAGCCGCTGGACCTCGTCGGCTACAACGGCAAACCCCTTGCCTGCCGCTCCGGCGCGGGCCGCTTCCACAGAGGCGTTCAGGGCCAGGATGTTGGTCTGGAAGGAGATGTCCTCAATAGCCTTGGTGATTCCGCTGATCTGCTGGGAGGAGGCGGAAATATCTGCAATCGCTTTTGTCAGGGCCTGCATCTTGCTGCTGCATACCTTGAGCTGTTCCCCGGCCTCCGTCGAATATTTCCGGGCCTCCGCCGCATCATCCGAGGTGCGGCTTACCCGGCCGGAGATATCCTGGATTCCGGCGGAGAGCTCCTCCACGGTGGAAGCCTGCTGGACGGCGCCGTCGGACAGGGTCTGCGCGCCGGAGGCCACCCGCCGGGATTCCTCAGACACGTCCTGAGCGGTCTGGTCAATGCGGTAGAGCGCGTCGTTGAGAGAGTCCAGAATCTGGCTCATTGCGTTCTGTATGGGCAGAAATTCTCCCCGGTAGTCCGTGTCGATGGTCAGGTTCATATTGCCCCTGGCCATGTCAGCCAGCTTGCCGTCGATATCCTGTATGTACTTTTTCAGCTCCCGCTTTGTCTCATGAATGGAGGCCACCAACATACCAATCTCAGAGGTGTCCGCCTCCCACTGGAACTCTGCGGAGAGGCGTCCCTGGGAAATCTCCTCCATCTGGTCCCGCACCGCGATAACGGGGCGCAGGATGTGCCTGCGGATCACCCGCATACTGAACGCCTGGAGAATCCCCACCACAAGGAGGGCCGCTACCATCAGAATACGGACAATGGCGGACGTCAGGCTCAGGGACTGGACTTCTTTCAGGGAGCGGCTGTCCAGCCGCTCCAGAAACTGCTCCTTCACGCTGTTGATTTGCGAGATTGCGGCGTTGTATTCAGAGCCGTACACATAATCCAGCGCGGCGTCCTGCCGTCCATTCTGGGTCTGCTCCATGGCCTGTTCCTCCAGGGGGACCAGCTGGTTGGAAAGACCGTACATGCTGTCGATCAAAGCCTGCTCCTCGCCGGTAATGCCGATTTCCTGCATGGCGGCCACGCCCTGATCCCGGTTCTTCAGGTTGTTGACCTCATTCCAATAGTTGTCATAGTGCTCCTGGTGCCCCGTGGCGGCGAAGGCCCGGACCTCGTTGGTCAGATAGGCGGAGCCGTTCATGAAACGGTTGGCGTTATATGTCAGAGCATAACGCTGTTCGTTGGAGTCTGCCAGGCGTCCGCTCACATCGTTGTTGATGAACACGAGGATGAGCAGCAACGCCAGCGCCGCAATGGAGACCATATTTAGTATTGTGGTCAGAGTTGATTGATTCATCGCTTTTTTCATATTTTTTCTCCCTTCTGACCGGTATGCCGCTTTGAAGGCGCGGGCATCCGGCACAACCAAGTAAATACAGTTTATCGGATACGGGCGGGAAATACAAGTGGGAAAATCAATAATCTCAAAAATAATGCTATGGACGCCGCGTCCAGAGGGCGGAAAACCGCTGCTATGCAGCGGTTTCCGCCCTCTGTCAACTGCTTGGCCGTATTTTCTACTGTTTTCCCCGCAGGTACGTCAATATCTCCTCGGCGTTGGTGTCCGGCTTGACCTTCGGCATCACTTTTTCCACCATACCCGCCTCGTCGATCACATAGGTACTGCGCACAACGCCCATGCCCGTCTTGCCGTACATCTTTTTCTCCTGCCACACGCCGTACGCCTGGATTACAGACAGCTCCGGGTCTGCGAGCAGGAGAAAGGGCAGGCCGTGCTTCTCCGCAAATTTCTGGTGAGACGCCGCCGAGTCCTTACTGACGCCGATGACCGCCGCGTTCAGATTTTTGAACTCCTCAAAGGCCGCCGCAAACGCGCACGCCTGCCGTGTACAGCCGGGCGTGTTGTCACGGGGGTAAAAGTACAGCACGACCTTTTTCCCCAAAAAGTCCGACAACGACACCTGATTTCCGTCCTTGTCAGACAGGGTAAATTCCGGCGCCTTTGCGCCAACCTCTAAAAACATAACAGCTTCTCCTTCTCCTGCACAGAGGCTCAGCTCCACAGGCTGCACAGCAGGTCGGTATATCCGGACGGGTCCTCAATCTGGAGGCCCGCGATCAGCTTCGCCTGGTTGAGCAGCACCTGGGCGTACTTTTTCGCCTTTTCTGCATCTGTTTTCCGGGCTTCCTCCAGGGCGGCAAAAGCGGGATGCTCCACATTCAGCTCAAGAATCCGCTTGGCCTTCATGCCCATTTCCGGCTGGGCCGCGGCAAAGTACCGCTCCATCTCAAAGCTGATGCCCTCCCCGCTGGTCAGACAGACCGGATGGGTTTTCAGCTTCCGGGACACCCGGACCTCGTCCACGCCGCCGTCCAGAGCCTCCTTGATGAAGTCCATCGCCTCCTGGTACTCCTCCGCCGGCTTCTCCTCCGGCAGATCGTCCAGGTCCAGATCGCCGTCCACGGCGGACCGGAAGGGCTTTTCCTTGTATTCCCGCAGAATCTCCACCAGCAGCTGGTCGGGCTGGTCGGTCAGGTAGAGAATCTCCATATTCCGCTCCCGCAGCAGCTCCGTCTGGGGCAGATTGTCCATGGCGGCGGCGTTTTCACCGGCTGCATAGTAAATATACTTCTGGCTCTCCGGCATACGGTCCACGTACTCCGAGAGCGTGACCATCTTCTTCTCCGTGGAGGAGTAGAACAGCAGCAGGTCCTGAAGCAATTCCCGCTTTGCGCCGTAGTTATTCAGACAGCCAATCTTCAGCTGCCGGCCAAAGCTCTGGTAGAACTTCTCGTAGTTCTCCCGCTCGTCCTTCAGCAGCCGGGACAGCTCGCCCTTCACCTTCTTCTCAATGTTATTGGCAATCAATTTCAGCTGCCGGTCGTGCTGCAGCAATTCCCTGGAGATATTCAGGCTCAGGTCCGGGGAGTCCACCACGCCGCGGACAAAACCAAAGTGTTCGCCAATCAAGTCCTGGCACTTGTCCATAATCATCACACCGGCGGAGTAGAGCTGCAGGCCCCGCTCATATTCGGTGGTATAGTAGTCGTAAGGCGGACGGGAGGGGATGAACAGCAGCGCCTTGTAGGAAACCTGTCCCTCGGCGGAGACGGTCACGACAGACTGGGGAGGCGTGAAGTCGCTGAACTTCTCCTGATAGAACTTGTCGTACTCCTCCTTGGACACCTCGCTCTTTTTCCTCTGCCACAGGGGGACCATGCTGTTGAGGGTCTCCTCCTCCCTGTAGTCCTCATATTCCGGCTTGTCCTCCGGGGAATCCTCCTTTTTCCGGGATTTTGTGACCTCCATACGGATGGGCCAGCGGATATAGTCGGAATATTTTCTGACCAGACTGCGCAGGGTGTATTCCTTCATGAAATCGCTGAAATTTTCATCCTCGCCGTCGGCCTTGATATGCATGATGATATCGGTACCCGCGCTGTCCTTTTCACAGGGCGTAATGGTATAGCCATCCGCGCCGTTGCTCTCCCAGCGGTACGCCTGACTGCTGCCGAACTTTTTGGTGACGACGGTGATCTGGTCCGCCACCATGAACGCGGAGTAGAAGCCCACGCCAAACTGACCGATAATATCCATATCCGCGTTTTCCTTCTCCAGCTCCTGCCGGAACTGATAAGTACCGCTGGAGGCAATGACGCCCAGGTTATTTTCCAGGTCATTTTCATCCATACCAATGCCGTTGTCGCTGACTGTGATGAGGCGGGCGTCGGGATCGGTCTGGATGCGGATGAAGAAGTCCTCCCGTTTCAGGCCCACGGTGTCGTCCGTCAGGGATTTGTAGCACAGCTTATCAATGGCGTCGCTGGCGTTGGAGATGATCTCCCGCAGGAAGATTTCCTTGTGGGTATAGATGGAGTTAATCATCAAATCCAGCATTCGCTGGGATTCTGCCTTGAACTGTTTCTTTTCCATAGTGCAGTCATTTCCTCTCATAAGGCCGGGGTCATGGCCTGAATTTTTTTCATTCCGTATCATGACGCGCAATTGTGAACAGGATATGACTAAATTGTAAATAATAGCGCTCTATCCAGTCGAGCGCTAATTCTCTCCTCCCCTGCAACGGCCTCTTGACAATTCCTATCAGATTATATAGAATATGTAGCCAGAGAAAAATTCTCAAATTAACATATAAAATAGGAGACACGACGATTATGGCACAGGATAAACGCCAGGTAGACGCCATCACTGCACGGGACGTTGACTTCGCCCAGTGGTTCACGGACGTATGCAAAAAAGCTGAACTCATCGACTACTCCAGTATCAAAGGAATGTTCATTTACCGCCCCTACGGCTACGCCATCTGGGAAAATATGCAGCATGAGCTGGACCGTCAGTTCAAGGCCACGGGCCATGAGAACGTATACCTCCCCATGCTTATCCCAGAGAGCCTGCTGCAAAAGGAAAAGGACCACGTGGAGGGCTTTGCGCCAGAGTGCGCCTGGGTCACAACCGGCGGCAGCGAGCCGCTGGAGGAACGCTACTGCATCCGCCCCACCAGCGAGACGCTCTTCTGTGAGCACTACAAAGATATCATCCACTCCTACCGGGACCTGCCCAAGCTGTACAACCAGTGGTGCAGCGTGCTGCGGTGGGAGAAGACCAGCCGTCCGTTCCTGCGCCACCGCGAGTTTCTGTGGCAGGAGGGCCACACCATGCACGCCAGCGAGGAGGAAGCCCGCGAAGAGACCATCCGGATGCTGAATATATACGCGGACTTCTGCGAGAACGTGCTGGCCATGCCGGTGACACGGGGCCGGAAGACCGACAAGGAGAAGTTCAACGGCGCGGAGGAGACCTACTGCGTCGAGTGCATGATGCACGACCGTAAAGCGCTCCAGGCGGGTACCAGCCACTATTTCGGCGACGGCTTTGCCAGAGCCTTTGACATCACCTTCACCGGCACAGACAATCAGCTCCACTACCCCCACCAGACCAGCTGGGGCGTGTCCACCCGGCTCATCGGCGGCATCATCATGACCCACGGCGATGACAACGGCCTGGTCCTCCCTCCCCGGATTGCGCCGGTACAGGCGGTTGTGATTCCCATTGCCCAGCACAAACCCGGCGTGCTGGACGCCGCCGGCGGTCTGCTGGAGCGGCTGGAAAAAGCCGGAGTGCGGGCAAAGATGGACGGCAGTGACAAGGCCCCCGGCTGGAAATTCGCGGAATATGAGATGCGCGGCGTGCCGCTGCGGGTGGAGATCGGCCCGAAGGATATGGAGAAGGAGCAGTGCTGCATTGCCCGTCGGGACACCGGGGAGAAAACCTTTGTGCCTCTGGCCGGGCTGGAGAGCGCAGTGGCCGCGCTGCTGGATGCTATCCACGAGAATATGTTCGCTATGGCGAAGAAGAATCTGGAGGACAACTCCTGCACGGCTGAAACGCTGGACCAGGTGAAGGAGATCACTGGACGCCTGGGCGGCGGGTTCGTACACACCAAATGGTGCGGCGAGCTGGCCTGTGAGCTGGCGATGAAGGAACAGGCTGGCGTGACCAGCCGCTGTATGCCGCTGCATCAGTCCGGGACCGCAGGAAAGTGTCCCGTGTGCGGGAAGGACTGCGCCACCGATATTATTTGGGGCGTGGCGTATTAAGCATGACGGGTCTGACAGCAGAGCAATGTGTAAGGTTATGGAGGATATGCGGAGTGAGGAACGCGAGGCAGGTATCCGGGAAGGCGAGCAAAGGGGTATCAAAATTGGCGAGCAAAAAGGCCGGAGAGATGAGAAAAAACAACCATACTCCGTATGTTGGCCGACGGTACGCTAGCCCTTGAGAAAATCGCTGAATTTGTTGGCCTCCCTCTTGATGAAGTCAAAGAACTGATTACGGAATAAAGGCAAAACACCGCCGTTTCGATGGAAACCCCATCGAAGCGGCGGCGTTTATTGGCTCCTTATCAAAGGGAGACACTATCATGGATGACATAAATAGTTTATCGCCTTCTCGTTGGAGATGCAGATGACAGTCCTTGCAATTTGCAAAGACCTTGACAGCGAGGAACGGAATAATTATAGTATAATTATAAACATAATAAAATCGGAGAATTGTGAGGCAGCGACATGAGAGAAGAATACGATATTCAAAATCTGAACCCACGAAAAAATCCCTATGCCGCCCAACTGAAACGGCAAATCACGATCAACATCGACGGCAGCACGATTGACTACTTCAAGGCCCAGTCCGAAATGGTGGGAATCCCCTACCAGACGTTAATCAATCTGTATTTGCGGGACTGCGCCGCCAACAAGCGGCAGTTGAATCTTTCATGGCAATAGGGGCGACATCCCCTTTGGGTAAATTCAAGGCAGAAATCCGTGAACCGAAAAACGCCGCCGTTTCGATGGAAACCTCATCGAAACGGCGGCGTTTATTCATCTTTTGTTTCTTACCACACAACAGTGGCGAAATAATCCTCCGGCGTTTCAGCACGGCGGATCATCTCCACACCGCCGTCCTCCTTCAGCAGCAGCTCGGCAGACCGCAGCTTGCCGTTGTAGTTGTAGCCCATGCAGTGACCGTGGGCGCCGGTGTCGTGGATTACCAGCAGATCGCCCCTGTCAATCTTCGGCAGCGGACGGTCAACGGCGAACTTGTCGCAGTTCTCGCACAGTGCGCCGGTAACATCGTAAATCTGGTCACAGGGCGCGTTTTCCTTGCCCATGACGGTAATGTGGTGGTAGGCCCCATAGACCGCCGGACGCATCAAATCCGCCGCGCAGGCGTCCACGCCGATATACTCTTTATAGATGTGCTTTTCGTGGATTGCCCTGGTCACAAGGCACCCGTAGGGTCCCATCATATACCGGCCCAGCTCGCTGCACAGCTCCACATCCCCCATCCCGGCGGGAACCAGAATTTCTTCATACTTCCGCCGCACGCCCTCGCCCACGGCGGCGATGTCAATCGCCTCCTGCTCCGGAAGGTAGGGAACGCCAATACCGCCGGAGAGGTTGATATAGCGGATGCGGCAGCCTGTTTCCTCCTTCAGCTCCACCGCCAGCCGGAACAGAATACCCGCAAGCTCCGGATAGTATTCATTGGAGATGGTATTGGAGGCCAGAAATGCGTGGAGACCAAAATACTTGGCTCCCTTTCCCTGCAAGGCCCGGAATGCCTCGGTCAGCTGGGGCCGGGTCATGCCGTACTTGGCCTCGCCGGGGGTGTCCATGACCTGGAATCCCTCCTTGCTCTCCCCCAGGGTAAAGACGCCGCCGGGGTTGTAGCGGCAGAATACCGTCTCCGGAATACAGCCGATGGACTGCTCCAGGAAATCCACATGGGTGATATCGTCCAGATTGAGAATGGCTCCCAGGCGGTGGGCCAGCTGGAACTCCTCAGCCAGGGTATTGTTGGAGGTAAACATGATCTCATGTCCGCGGAACCCGCATTTCTCAGCCAGCATCAGCTCCGTCAGGCTGGAGCAGTCCACCCCGCAGCCCTCTTCCTTCAGAATCTTCAAAATAGCGGGAGTAGGCGTGGCCTTCACCGCAAAGTATTCCCGAAAGGATGGCGCCCAGGCAAAGGCTCTGTTCAGCTGCCGGGCGTTCCGGCGCATACCGGTCTCATCGTAGAGATGGAAGGGCGTTGGATAGCGGGCGGTAATTTCCTCCAGCTGCGCCTTTGTTACAAAAGGTGTTTTCATAAAACCACAGTTTCCTTTTTGAGATTAAAAATCTGCTGTGCCGACGGTTCTCGGATGGGGGAGCACGTCCCGGATGTTGCTGACGCCGGTGAGATACATCACCATGCGCTCAAAGCCCAGGCCGAAGCCCGCATGGCGGCAGGAACCGTACCGGCGCAGGTCGCAGTACCACCAGTAGTCCTCCGGACGCATCCCCAGCTCTTTGATCCGGGCCTCCAGGATATCCAGCCGCTCCTCGCGCTGGCTGCCGCCGATGATCTCGCCAATGCCGGGCACCAGGCAGTCGGTGGCGGCCACAGTTTTCCCGTCGTCGTTGAGGCGCATATAGAACGCCTTAATCTCCTTGGGATAATCGGTGACAAAGACGGGACGCTTGAAAATCTGCTCGGTGAGGTAACGCTCGTGCTCGGTCTGGAGGTCGCTGCCCCACTCCACTTTATAATCAAATTTATCGTTATTTTTCTTGAGAATTTCCACCGCCTCGGTGTAGGTAACGCGGCCAAAGTCGGAGGACGCCACATGCTCCAGACGTTCCAGCAGACCCTTGTCCACAAAGCTGTTGAAGAACGCCATCTCCTGGGGACACTTCTCCATGACGGTCCGGATAATATGCTTAATCATCGCCTCGGCAATCTCCATATCCCCCTTGAGGTCGCAGAACGCCATTTCCGGCTCAATCATCCAGAACTCTGCGGCGTGCCGCTGGGTGTTGGAGTTTTCCGCCCGGAAGGTGGGGCCGAAGGTATAGACATCGCCGAACGCCATAGCGAAGTTCTCCGCGTTGAGCTGGCCGGAGACGGTCAGGTTGGCCCGCTTGCCGAAAAAGTCCTGGCTGTAGTCAATTTTCCCGTCCTGGGTGCGGGGCGGGTTGTCCAAATCCAGCGTTGTGACCTGGAACATCTCCCCTGCCCCCTCGCAGTCGCTGGCGGTGATGATGGGGGTGTGGACGTAGACAAATCCTCTGTCCTGGAAGAAGGAGTGGATGGCGTGGGCGGCTACGGAGCGGACGCGGAAGGCGGCGGAGAAAAGGTTGGTCCGGGGCCGCAGGTGGGCGATGGTACGCAGGTATTCTACGCTGTGGCGCTTCTTCTGGAGGGGATACTCCGGAGAGGACGCGCCTTCAACGTCAATGCTGCTGGCTTTCACCTCCAGGGGCTGCTTGGCCTCCGGCGTCAGGACCACGACGCCGCGGACAATCAGCGCCGCGCCTACATTTTGCGCCGCGATTTCCTTGTAGTTATCCAGGACATTGGCATCCATAACGACCTGGAGATTGCGGAAACAGGAGCCGTCATTGAGTTCAATAAAGCCGAAGGTTTTCATATCGCGGATGGTTTTGGCCCAGCCGCAGACCGTGACGGTCTGACCGGAGAGCTGCTGGCTGCCGGCAAAGACAGCGGCGATTTTAATTCTTTCCATAACAAGCACCTACAGAATAAAAATAATGAATGGCTATAGTATACCATGATTTACCTGACTTTGCAAGGCAAAAGTCAAAGGGACAGCAGTGACGAGGGTATCTTGATTTAATTGCGAAAGAGTGTTCTTTGGAATGGCGGACTCTTCCACATGGCAAAATCTGATCGAAGCAAGACGGTACTCTCAATTTTTGAGCAAGGGAAAAGCCGCCCATTAAGAGCGGCTTTGGAGGGGAACTTTCAACGATTACAAAATAATCCCTCCATGCGAGGCGTCCAATTTCCTTTCTGCTTATTTAGCGTGCAAGCTTGTAAATGATGTATTGGTTAAGGGATACACCATCGCGCTTGGCCTCTTGACTCAACTGGCAATGGAGGCTTTTGGGAATGCGAATGTTCAGCTTCCCGCTAAAATCATAGACACTCTTGACCTCCTCCAAAGGAATAGCCGGTTCATCGTCATCGACTTCAGCTTGTGCCAGCATAGCACGATCTATATCATCCGGCTCAACCTCAGGAATGCTCGCCAGTTTGGCACGTAGCTCCTCCTTCATATGGCTCATATTCCTCCTATTCAACTGGTTAGTTTACCAGGGGCGTTAAGCTTTGTACTGTCATATATACCCGGAATTAGTATTTGATATTCGTCCTAGTGTTAATGGTATCCACCACAATAATTTGGACAAGCCCACTCCCATCAATCGAAAACAGGATACGATAATGATGGCCTGACCATTCTTTTGGCTTTTCGCGCGTTGTTTCGACAAAACAGAAAAAATTTGGCAAAGGGCTTGCCATATGAGAAAAAAAGTGGTATCATGTTGTTATCGAGACAAATAAAAAGGCAGGGTATGAGGAGCACCCTCTCCCCATACCCCTATGCAGGAGCCATACTCCTCCTACACAACAGCTTTTGCTGCACCATAGTCCCATTATAACAAACCTGGGCAATATTTGCAATAGGGTCGACGGCAGTTTTATTCCTTGCTGCCGGAAAACCTGACAGGGGCGTAGGGACATATGTGTCTGTAATGAATCGCGGTGTAGGTTCGAGGCTTCGTAATGCCAACGATTTCCTGCACCGCTTTCTTGTTTGTCTCGGCGGGGAACTCCATATGGGCGGAGGAGATCCTCCCTCCGCCCCATGGAGGGAACCGGCGAGATTTTGTGCGATACTCTTATGAGGCCGCCGCCTCCCCTGGACGGGGAGGCGCGGCAGAGGAGTCATGGAGTGCGCAAAGAGGAGAACGTGAACCTATATGGAACCCAGGGTGACAGTGCAGCTGACCTTAGAGCAATATGACAACCTGATGCGGATTCTTATTATTTGTATGCAGAACGGTGCGCGCGACGCCGCCGCCATTATGCGGCTCGGCGGTCCGTACGGAGAGTACGCACAGCGAATAGCGAGCGATCTTCTGGAAGACGTCAGCAACGCAGAGGATCTGGTTGGAGTATTGGTGGCAAGCGACGCCGGGTAAATACGCAGCAAAAATCCCGCGGAGAAATCTGCGGGGCATAAAAAAGCAGTGTTGCTTTTTGCAGGAAACGGTATGGCTTCGGTCATACCGTTTCCTGTTTTATCTATTCTTTTCACGAACCAATACCCCCTTGACAAACCGCGCCATAGCGTGCAAAATCATGCTATCGACAAACAGGGGAGGTTCCTATGGAGCGGTATATGGCATACTGGCTGGCCGCAGTCAATATTGCGGCGTTTTTCCTGATGTGGCTGGACAAGCGGAGAGCCAAGCGCAGGGGTGCGCAGCGGATTCGGGAGCGGACGCTCTTTCTCTCCGCGCTGCTGGGCGGCAGCGCGGGGGCTGCTGCGGGAATGTGGATATTCCGGCACAAGACAAAGCACTGGTATTTTGTGTGGGGAATGCCGGGAATTCTGATTTTACAGCTTGTCTTAGCGTGGCTGCTTGTCCGCCGCGGCTGACGGCGGATAGCCGCCTCTCCATTTGGTGCAGGGAAAGCGAGGACACGCGGGGACAATCATGGTAAACTGCATTCAGTGCAAAAGGAGGAAACAACCATGGACTGGATCACAGGTCTGAACAAAACGATGGACTACATTGAAGCGCATCTGAGCGGCGAGATCGACTATGAACAGCTGGCGCGGCTGGCTTGCTGTTCGTCCTACCACTACCAGCGCATGTTTGCTTATATGGCGGGCGTATCGCTGGGCGAATATATCCGGCGGCGCAGGATGTCCGTTGCGGCGGCAGACCTGCAGGGCGGAGAAAAAGTGCTGGAGGTGGCGTTGAAATACGGCTATCAGTCCCCCACCGCGTTCAACCGGGCGTTTCAGTCGGTCCACGGCCTGCCGCCGTCCGCACTGCGGGAGACCGGCGCGTCTGTGAAAGCCTTCCCTCCCCTGCATTTTACTATTACAATCAAAGGAGTCGAACAAATGGAGTACAGAATTGAGAAGCGCGGGCCATTCCGGGTCGTGGGCGTATCCACCGCAATTGACAAGGATATGGAGAAAAATTTCGACAAAATCCCCCTGTTCTGGGGACAAGCGGCTGCGGATGGCGTCATAGAAAAGCTGGCGGGAATGATGGACGCCCAGCCCATGGGAATCCTGGGCGTCTGCGCCTGCACCGGCGAGGAGGAGTGGCGTTACTGGATTGCCGCCGCCAGTACCAGGCAGGACGCCGCCCTGGAGGAATTCACCGTCCCCGCCGCAGTCTGGGCCGTCTTCCCCGGCAGCGGAACCAACCAGTCGATTCAGGAGCTGGAACGCCGCGTTTTAACAGAGTGGCTCCCCTCCTCCGGGTATGAGTACGGGAATGCGCCGGATATCGAGGTCTATCTGAACGCGGACCCGCAGGATTCAAAATACGAGGTATGGATTCCCGTTGTAAAAAAATAGCGCCGCACAAGGGGAACCGCCGGGAAATTGTCCGGCGGTCCCTCTGTTTTGTCCATGGGCCGTCCCTCTGTTTTTTCCGGCGTTTGCCGCAGGTCTGGACAAATAATGGTTGCACTGCGGGCAAAGTTACATTATAATATGATGCAGATATGAAAAACCATACGGGAGGCTAAAGAAATGGTAACGCAATATATATACGGAGTACCGGTAGAGACCTTCGCCGCAGTAAAGGAGGTGGAGCACGGGAAAGAACTGCCCTACTTTTCCTGGGAAAAGGACATGACCTTCACCTGCCCGCTGGGCAAGGAGGACATCGTATACGGCCTGGGCGAGACAATGCGCGGGATCAACAAGCGGGGCGCACGGTACATCAGCTTCAACTACGACGATTCCCGCCACCGGGACGACATGCCGTCCATGTACGGCTCCCACAATTTCATCGTAGTAGACGGGGAAAAAACCTTCGGCGCATTTTTTGATACGCCGGCAAAGGTTGTGTTTGACATAGACTCCGCCGGGGACGGCCTGCTGTCCGTCGCCTGCGAGTCGTCCGACCTGCGTCTGTACATCGTGGAGGGCGGGAGCGCGTACAGTGTCGTCAAAGAGTTCCTGGGCATCATTGGCCGGAGTTTTCTGCCGCCGCTGTGGGCTTTCGGCTACGGTCAGAGCCGCTGGGGGTACAAAACGGCGCGGGACATCAGCCGTGTGGCCGCTAAGCACCGGGAGGCGGGGATTCCTCTGGACTACATCTGCCTGGACATTGACTATATGGACCGGTATATCGACTTTACCGTCCACAAGCGCCGTTTTCCGAAAATGGCTGCATATGTAAAAATGATGCTGGAGCAGGGGCTGCATCTTGTGCCGATTGTAGACGCGGGCATTAAAGTCGAGCCGGGAAACGCCGTGTACGAGGAGGGCGTGGAGAAGGGATGCTTCTGTAAGAACCAGGACGGCAGGGACTTCCAGGCGGAGGTCTGGCCGGGTATGACCCACTTCCCGGATTTCATGCGGGAAACGGTGCGGGCGTGGTTCGGCAGCCAGTACAGATTTTATACGGAGCTGGGTCTGGAGGGCTTCTGGAACGACATGAACGAACCGGCCATTTTCTCAACCGAGTCCCGGAAAAAGAATGCCCCGCCGGACGCGGAGCGGGGCGACCCGGATCAGCCCGGCCGTCATATTGCGGACTACAAGGACTTCTTCCACCGGCTGGACGACGGGCGGCGGATCAGCAACTACAAGGTGCACAACGTTTACGGCGCAATGATGACAAAGGCATCCGGCGAGGGTCTGGAAAAGTTGCTGGATAAACGCTATCTGCTGTTCTCCCGCTCGTCGTACATCGGAGCGCACAGATACGGCGGCATCTGGACAGGGGACAACGAGTCCAGCTGGCGGATGCTGCGGCAGAATGTATACCATATGCCGTCCCTGAACATGTGCGGATTTCTGTACAGCGGCGCGGACACCGGCGGATTCGGCGGCAATACCAGCCGGGAGCTGCTGCTGCGGTGGCTGGCGTTTTCCGTGTTCACGCCGCTGATGCGCAACCACTCGGCCATCGGCACCCGGAAGCAGGAGTGCTACCGATTCCGGGGGACAGAGGATTTCCAGAGCATTATTTCCTTGCGCTACCGGCTCCTCCCCTACCTGTATTCCGAGTATATGAAAGCCGCGCTGCGGCAGGATATGCTGATCAGGCCGCTGGCCTTTGACTATCCGGACGATGAAAAGGCGAGGCGCATAGAAGATCAGCTGATGGTGGGCGAGGGAATTATGATTGCGCCGATTCTGGAAAAAGGCGTCAATGGCCGGATCGTCTATCTGCCGGAGCCGATGACGGAAGTCCGGTACAGCGGTGGCAGCTTTACCTGCATGGATGTAGGCGCAGGAGAGCGGACGGCAATGGCGCCGCTCAATACGGTGGTGTTTTATATCCGCCGTGGAAAGCTGGTTCCGGTGGGGAAGGCTGTTTCCAACACAGCGGAGATGGATTTGCTGGATGTGGAGCTGCTGGGCAGCGGAACATCCTATGAGCAGTATGTAGATGACGGCAGCACAAAAGAATGCAGCTTGGACCGCTGCGTTGTGCGGAGGCCGTGAAGGGAGAGGATCTTTCGTGCCATTTGAGATCATTTGCGGGGATATCACCCAGGTCAAAGCGGACGCAATTGTGAATGCCGCCAACAGCGCGCTTGCGCCGGGCGGCGGCGTCTGCGGAGCCATCTTTCGCGCCGCAGGCTTCCGCGAGCTGGAACGCGCCTGCCGCGCCATTGGACACTGCGATACCGGACAGGCGGTCCTGACGGACGGCTTTGCTTTACCGGCCCGCTATATCATCCACACCGTCGGTCCTGTGTGGCGGGGCGGCGGGCAGAATGAGGAGCTGCTGTTGAAAAGCTGTTACAGCAGCTCTCTCCGGCTGGCGGCGGACAATGGGTGCCAGTCCATTGCCTTTCCGCTTATTTCCTCCGGTATCTTCGGCTATCCGAAAAAGGGTGCGGTCGAGGTTGCTGTCAATGCCATCCGCACATTTTTGCGCGAACGGGAGATGCGGGTTTTTCTGGCGGCCTATGACCAGGAAACCGCGCTTCTGGGAGCTGAAATCCTGAAGGACAACCATTTTCCCGTGTAGTTTTCAGAATCCGCGCCGTGGGAGCCTCCGGCGGACGGCCCGCCGCCATAAATTTTTGACAGGCTTTTGGCCTCTATGCGCATAAAAAATCTCAAGGAAGTCTCAAGCCTGCCCCCCAATTTGAAAGGAAGCCAAGGCAGCGGCTCCCGGACAGTTTTTCAACCGAAGCTCCCCGCCGTGCTTCCGGCACAGCAGCGCGCTGCCGTACAGCCCCATACCCAAGTGGTCCGCCTCCCCGCTCTGCTGTCCAAAGGGCTTGGGGCCGGTTTTCAGCAGCTCCGGGGGAAAACCCGGACCGTCGTCCGCAACCGCCAGCGTCAGGAATCCGCCGCCGGCCCGCAGAGAGATGTCCACCCTGGTACGGGCAAAACGGGCGGCGTTGGCAATCAGGTTTTCCGCCGCAGTCAAAAACAGGCCATGGTCCAGCGCCGCCTGTCCTGCTTCCGGAACTGTACAGGACCGCTCCAAGGCGGGAGCCAGCAGCCTGACCGTCTCCTCCAGCTCCTCCCCCAGCCGGGCCAGGGATACCGGTCCGCGCTGCACCGGCAGCTGCTCCAGCCGCTGGATGCCGCTCATGGCCTCCACATACTGCTCTATCCGCCGGGTGTAGGCGTCCAGCCGGTCCAGAGCCTGCTCCTCCGCGCCGCCCCGCCGCAGCAGCTTCACCGTCCCCTTCAGGACCGTGACCGGGTTGCGCAGGTCGTGGGCAAAGGCGGCGTTGAGCCGTTTGCGCTCCTCCGCCTGCCGCCACAGCTGCCGGTTCGTCCGCAGGAGCTCCGCGCGCATGGCCTCAAATGCGCCGCAGACCTGGCCCAGCTCGTCCCCGGACACTGCGGGTATGGTGAAATCCAGGTCGTGGGCGCGAACGCGCTCCATTCCCATCTGCAGTATGGAGATGGGACGTTTCAGCTTCAGACGGTAAAACAAAACGCTTGCCAGACCCAGCCCGCCAACGGGCAGGACGGCTATGGAAACCATCTCAATCCCATTCAGCAGGCGCAGAACGCGCATCTGCTCCGCCGTGGGCTGTGCCAGCTCCGTCACGGTTCCATCCAGCGCAATCGCAATGCCGCCATGGGGATAGCCGCCGGCAATCTGCCTGCAGGCTATACAGATGCCAGCCGCCATCGCCGCTGACGCCAGCAGGCACAGCGATGCCAGCAGGACAAAGGACCGCTTCAAGCCCATATTTTTCAGCCGTTCCACCGGTAGCCGCACCCCCATACCGTGTCAATATAGCTGTGGAGCGTATGCGCCGCCAGCTTGGCCCGGATTTTCCGGACATGCTCCATCACGGCTCCGCTGCTGCCCTCCCCGTCAATCCCCCACACGGATTCATAGATGCGTTCCCGGTCAAAGACCTGCCCCGGACTGAGGGACAGCAGTGCCAGAATGTCGAATTCCCGCCTGGTCAGCGGGACCGGCTGGCCCCGGACAGCAACAGTCCTGGCTCCGTAGTCCACCGCCAGCTCTGCAAAGAACCGGACCGCCCTGCCGCTCTGCCGCCGCCGCTCCCGGCGCAGGTGGGCGGCTACCCGCGCCCCCAGCTCGTCCAGGTCAAAGGGCTTGACGATGTAGTCGTCCGCACCCGCCTGGAAACCGGCGATCTTGTCCGCAGAGGCAATGCGGGCGGTCAGGAAAAGGATTGGACAGGCGACGCTGGCCCGGATGGTCTTGCAGACGGTCAGGCCGTCCAGACCGGGCATGTTGATGTCCAGCAGAATCAGGTCCGGACCCTCCCCCGCTTTTTCCAACGCCTCCCTGCCGCTGCGGGCGGTCAAAACCCGGTACTGAGGCGCAAAATAGGCCGCCATCATATCCACAATGCCCGGTTCATCGTCCACAATCAGCAATTTTTCACACAACAGGCCATCCCCCCTTTTTTTCCATTATACCACAGAAATCTCAAGGAAGTCTCAAGCCCTGCAAAATTTTCTGCCGCTTTTAACTTTGGTTAATTTTGGAAAAAGAGGCGTATAACTAAGATAAATTTTCCAACAGAAAAGGGAGACTGCATATGAAATCATCAGAACAGCTGCGCACTATGCTGCGGGAAATCGACCGCAGAAGCTATCCCGCCTACAAATCCTTGGCAGGAAGCTGGTCCTTCGGACGGTACACCCTACGCATTGAGCACGTCCAGGGCGATCCCTTTGCCGCGCCGTCCCAGCTCAGTGTGACTGTGGACAAGCAGACGGCAGGCTTCCCCGCAGTCTGCTGGCGGACCAGCCGGACGGCTCTGGAGGACTACCTGCTCCGGCGTTTTGGACGTCAGGCGGACCGGTTCTCCCGTCAGGCCAAGGGTTCCGGGAAGAGCGGGGTGCTGGCTGTGACCCGGCCCGGTCAGGAGACGCTAGTGCGGACGGACTGCGAGGTGTGCGCCGGTGCGGTCACACTGCGCTTTGAGGTGGGCTTCCCCGCCAATGGACGGACCATCAACGCAAGAGAGCTGGAAAAAATTCTGTTTGACTTCCTCCCCGTCTGCGTGGAACAGAGCCTGCTCTACGCCAACACGCCAAAAGAGGAGCTGGATCAGGTAACTGCTCTGGCGGAGGATCAGCAGTTCATTCGTGAGGAGCTGACCCGGCTGGATCTGGCGGCTTTCGTGGCGGACGGCTCCATACTGCCCAGGGAGAGCGGTGTGTCCGACCGGCCTATGGCGGATGCGGTCCCCTTCCGCTCTCCGGATTCCATGGCGGTAACACTACAGCTCCCCCATCGGGGGCCGGTCCGGGGTATGGGTATCCGCCGGGGAATCACACTGATTGCCGGCGGGGGATATCACGGCAAGTCCACCCTGCTGAAAGCTCTGGAGCGGGGTGTCTACAACCATATTGCCGGGGATGGCCGGGAGTACGTCATCACCGACGGCAGCGCCGTGAAAATCCGGGCGGAGGATGGCCGCAAGGTGACGGACACGGACATCTCCCTATTCATCAACTGCCTGCCCAGCGGCAGAGACACCACGCGCTTCTCCACCTTGGACGCCAGCGGCAGCACCTCGCAGGCGGCCAATATTGCCGAGGCTCTGGAGGCCGGCAGCAGGCTGCTGCTGATGGACGAGGACACTTCCGCTACCAACTTCATGGTCCGGGACGAGCTGATGCAGGCGGTCATCGCCAGAGAGCAGGAACCGATTACCCCCTTTCTGGAGCGGGCCATGGACCTGTGGCAGAAAGCTGGGGTATCCCTGATTCTGGTGGTAGGCAGCTGCGGCGCCTACTTCCACACTGCGGACTGTGTGATTCAAATGGACGCTTACCATGCCAAGGACATCACTGCCCAGGCCAGAGCTGCGCTGGAAGGACGGCCTGTCCCCGCACTGTCTGCCCCCAGGTTCCATCTGCCCTCCGGCGGGCGGGTTATTGATCTGTCCGGCTCCAGCCAGACCCGGAAGAACTACCGTGGCGACGGATACCGGCAGGAGCGGTTAAAGGTGAAACGATCCGGCAAAACCGCCTTTTCCGTTGGGGACCGGGAACTGGACCTGCGCTATCTGGAGCAGCTGGCGGACGCCGGACAGACCCAGGCCCTGGCCTATATGGTGCGCTACGCCAGAGAGAATCTGGCGGGCCGGAGCGTAGAGGATGTGGCGGCGGCGTTGATGCAGGCGGTGGAGGAAAAGGGATTGGGAAGCGTCTGCGGTGGCAGAGTCGTTCCTGCAGGGCTGACGATGCCGCGGCGGCAGGAAATCTTCGCCTGCTTCTGCCGGTATTGAATCATCAGGGATTGCTCTGATATTGTAAAATGGTCTCTGCAACCAGCATATCCAGCGGACTGTCAATATCAACAGACCGTTCTACGGGCATGACATACGCATAACAATGCTTATCATATGTAATGCTTCCCCGCACTATAAAATCACTCACATTAAAAAGATAGATTGCCCCGTTCAAACGAAAATATTTTCCCAACGCCTGTCTGGGGGCAAGGGCCGCATTGTCCAAAAAACCATCCATGCAGCGATCTGCGGAGAGCAGGTTGCTCCAGAACGGCGGATGCTCCGCCTCACAGACAGAAACCACCGTTTTAGCGTTTTTATCTGCCATCACCTGGTATGCTGCGCAAATGTCTTCTGCAGTGCGCAGCGGCGAGGTTGGCTGCAATAGCATCACGGTGTCAAAATGCTGTCCCAGTTTTTCATAACACCGCAAAACTTCTAATAGAGCCTCCCACGAGGAGGCTGCGTCTGTAGCGGTTTCAGGACTGCGCAGGAACGGGACCTCTGCACCGTATTGACATGAAATCTCCGCATAAGCTTCTGAATCTGTTGAAACATGTACAGTATCAAATTGACGGGATTGAATGGCAGCTTCAATAGAATAGGCAATCAGCGGTTTTCCGTTAAGGAGCTGAATATTTTTGTCCAGAATCCCCTTTGACCCGCTGCGGGCAGGAATCATTGCAAGATTTTTGATATAAATCACTCCTTATACGCTAAAATCAATATCATAAAATGATTTTTTCAAATCCAACTGTGTCGTAGAAAGGGTTGTTTTCAAAATATGGTATATGCGTTCCGACGAGCTTCCATCTCCATAGGGATTTTTCACTAAAGCCGCTTTCTTCCGAAAGGGTTCTGAACAGGCCAGTTCCAACGCCTGCAGTATGTCCCTCTTAAAAGGCGCGCAATTAATCACGCTGTCTGCCTGTACTCTTCCGCGCTGGCGGTCTCCAATATTAATCGTTGGAATTCCCAAAGATGGGCTTTCAATAATACCGCTGGAGGAATTCCCCATCGCACAGACAGCATACTTGAGTACACTCATATATCTTTGCACTCCCAGCGAACTGACAACACAGCAGTTCGAATGGTTTGCGGCAAAGGAACGCCAACATGCATTAATATGCTGCCCCCCAATATCAGCGTTTGACTCTGTAATCAAAAAGTTCAAATCGCTTCTGTGCTCAATGGCCAAAAGTAGCTCGTTCATTTGAGCCTCCCGCATGGATTCCTCCAGTGTAACTGGATGAAAGGTTATTACAACATAAGGCCGCTGAAACAATGGAAAATCCAAATCCGCCTCAATTTGCTCTGGAGATAAAAAGTGTACATGCAGTGCGTTTTCCACTCCCATCGCGCCCACATTAAATACTCTGTCAGGCTCCTCCCCCAACTGGATTACACGCTTTCGGTAGACCTCTGTAGCGGTAAAATGCAGATAGCTCATCTTGGTAATCGAATGTCGGAAACATTCATCCATCAATCCCTCCGTTGCCTCGCCGCCGTGTATATGCGCGATTGGAATACATGCGCTTACTGCTGCGGCGCATATAGCGAACACTTCAAACCGATCACCCAAAACGACAAGTAAATCTGGACTTCGAGTATGAAAATACGCACTGAATTGCGCTAATGCATGGGCCATGACGTCTGCCATTCCCATTGGCGTATCATCGCATCCTTCCAAAATAGATAGCTTGGCATCAATAGAAAAGCCATCTGCCTCAATTTCCTGGACCGTCATACCAAACAAATTTGATAGGTGTGTTCCACTCACCGCAATCCGCAAATCGATTTGTTGGTCCTGAAAAAGCCTGCATAGCAGAGGACGTAATATGCCATAGTCGGCCCTTGTTGTGGTCAGCACACAAATCTTGAACCGCCGTTCTGTTGATGTACAATCTTTCATCATATATATATTTCCTTCACTAGCTGAAACGCTTCTGCATACTTGCAAAAACAGGCTGAACCTCTATACTGTGCCTGCGCCAAAACTGCCTCTTTACTGCGCGGAAAGGGAGACTCTTGAAACTCCGATTGATAAATTGCTGCAATCTGCAACTTTTTTTCAATAAATGCGCTAATATCGACATAACAGTTTACAGGAAATGGCTCTGAGGCATAATTTGTTTCCGAAAGAATGTCCATACACATGATTCTTCGGACATATGGAGCCCGAAATGGCTTCGTACACGCTGCCGCGCAATCATATACAATTCTATGATCGGAATGCGCATCGCCGGAAAATGGCAGAAAAACGATTTCAGGACGTATCTTTTCCAGCACATTTTTCATACGCAAAATTATGTCTGCTTTTTCATATTGCTCCAATGCTGCGGGCCGCAGACCTAAATCAAAAAAAGCATGATATCCTGTTTCATGTTGTACGCATTGGATCTCCTGGCTGCGTCTAAAAACCGCTTGTGCAGAATAACCATACTCTTCCTTCATGTTTGTAACATTAAGCCACACGACCTCATTGCCTTGAGAAATCAGTTTCATTGCTGTCCCGCAAGCGCCTAATGTCTCATCATCGGGATGTGGTGAAATAATGACCGCTTTCATAATAAATAGTCTCCCTTTTTCAACGGCACTGGGTCACAGTCTACAACGTGTATGATAGAATCATAAGCTTTGACATAGAAATTGATCGGAGACTGCACAGAAATCACTTTCCCACATTCTATATTTTCCATACCAGCTGCCGGCGATTCCTCTACCTTCCACACCTTAACTATTTCATGGCCCCACTCAAAATGTGCGCCTGGATATGGCTTTGTCAAAGCACGCACTAAATTATAAATGGCCCTGCCTGACATGCGCCAATCAATTTTTCCATCTTGTACACTGCGCTTTCGCCAAGAATTCCCAGCCTCGCTTTGCGGCTGAATTCCGACGGTTCCATTGCTGAAAGCCTCCGTAAATGACAACACCTGCTTTCCTGCTGTTTGGAGAACCTTCTCATACAATGAGGCGGCATCATCCGTGTAGGAAATTGGGATAACTTCCTGCGAAATGATCCCGCCAGTGTCGGCTTGCCCATCTATTTGGAAAAATGTAGACGCTGTTTCAGATAGTCCCAACGCTAACGCCCATATTAGCGGATGCCGTCCCCGATTGTTGGGCAGCTTTGCTGGGTGGAAGCCAACAGTCCCTAGTTTGGGGATTTGAAATATATGGGGCGCAAGCAACTGCGACCACCCAAAGCAATACAGAATATCCGGCCTGCACTGCTCTATGAAGTTTGCGCTATATGGCGCATTCGCATCTGTAACTTGAATGTATGGGATGCCATTTGCCGCGCAGACAGGGGATAAGTCAAAAAAATCAGAGTTCATACGCGACTGTGCTCTTGTGACTACGCCAACAGGGCAGTGCGCATTAGAAATCAATGTATTCAAAAAATATGCCGAAGATTTTACACATCCAATCAATACAATCCGCATGCCGCTATCTCCCGTTAAAATCTATCAATTCATCCTTTTTGAAATCATGTTTAGCGGTTGTTCCCAATATCTCGAACCACCGCATAGGATTCACTCCAGTCCCCGGCCTTTTGACAGCTAGATTGCTCTCTGTAAAGCGCTCGCCTTCTAAGATGGCACAGCCAGCAACAATGCTCTTTCTGACAATGCCCAAGTTCTTTTTCTCCGATTTGCTTACGCGCTTTTCCCCGTCCCCCAGCGCCTTTTCCACTCTGCGGATGCCTGTTACCATAGCGGTCAGTTCGTCCGGCTCCAGACTGGCCCTGTGGTCTGGCCCCGCCATGTTCCGGTCAAGTGTAAAATGCTTTTCAATGACAGTGGCCCCAAGCGCCGCCGCTGCAATTGGTATGGCAATCCCTTCTGTGTGGTCAGAATATCCCACATCCACCTGGAACCGTTCCCGCATTGTCTGCATGGCTCTCAGATTGACGTCCTCAAATGGTGTAGGATATTCTGTGTTGCATTGCAGCAGTGTGATCTTCGGAGTCCCATGACGTGTCAAGACATCAAGAGCCGCCTGAATTTCATCCAGTTCACTCATTCCAGTAGACATGACAACTGGTTTCTTCGTCTGTGCTATTGTCAGTAAATATGGGAGATTTGTAATTTCTCCTGATGGAATCTTCCAAAAAGGCATATCCAGCGTGTCCAAAAAGGCAATACTCTCCAAATCAAAGGGTGTGGAGAGAAAGTCAATCTTTTTGCTGTCACAGTATGCTTTTAGTTCAATGAAAGCGGAAAACGGCAGCTCCAACTGCTCCAGCATACTTAACTGTGAATGACCAGTTGTCGTCAATTTTTGATAGTCTGCCTTTTCCGCAGAAGCGGACACAATGCTTTTCGCTTGAAATGTCTGGAATTTTACGCAATCTGCTCCCGCGGCTTTTGCAGCGTCTATTAGCTGGCACGCTGTGGCAAAATCACCGTTATGATTGACCCCGGCCTCTGCAATAATGTATATGCTCATAAGTATTTCACCACCTTGCATGGATTTCCATATGCTTCTGCTCCATCTGGAATGCTGCTGACAACGACACTGCCTGCGCCAATCAGACAATTTCGTCCAATTTGTACCTGCTGCCGCACAACGCTCCCCGCGCCAACATGTGCATTTTCTCCTACAGCAACGCCGCCGCACAGTGTACAGCCTGGGCTGACGTGTAC
The DNA here is from genome assembly GCA_022800665.1 of Oscillospiraceae bacterium. Taxonomy (GTDB): domain Bacteria; phylum Bacillota; class Clostridia; order Oscillospirales; family Oscillospiraceae; genus Pelethomonas. Next base: position 4,899 of record JAAWQS010000032.1, on the reverse strand, counting down.
AAATTTGCCGATGGTGCAGTCATGTTCCACAATAGCTCCTGTGTTAATGATCGCGCAGCAGCCTATTTGCGCCCCAGCATTGACAACTGCATTTTTTCCGATAAAAGCTCCTTCTTTTACAATCGCCTCATATCCAATCAGTGCGGATGGGTCCACAACTGGCGGGAGGGAAAAACCGATTGTTTTCAGCCGCGCAAACAAGGCGTGTCTTCGCTCTGGATTCCCAATACTGCCCAACGCAATAACCGCGCTTGTCCAACCGCCGGCCAAAAGCTCTGGTAAGTCTGCGTCGCTCCCTACAATCGGAACTCCAAAACGGCTGGAATGCAAAACACCTTCCTGATCAATAATTCCAAATGTTTCGTATGTACCCATCCTGCGCAGGCAATCCAATACGGACCGGCAGTGGCCGCCGCCGCCCACCAAAAGCATCCGCTTATTCCCCATATAGCTGTTTCCTCATCTTTTCCAGCTCTGTCATCTGTCCCATATCCATCCATGCATCCTCATCTACTGGGTATACGGCAACCTTGCGTCCTTTCTGCCGCTGTCCCTCAATAATATCTGGGAATCCCAATGCTGTGTGTTCGGGAATATCCTCCAGTACCTCTGGCTCCACAATGTATATGCCTGTGTTCGTTAAGAATGATAGCTCTGGTTTCTCCCGCATAGCTGCTACCTCGCCGCCCTCCTGAATATCTATGACGCCATATGGGATCGTCAAATTTTTATAGGCCCCTATCATCGTGATGGTATTGCCGTTCTCACGGTGAAACTGAAGCATATCCGCATAATCAGCACGCAGCAGTATATCGCAGTTTGTAAAGAAAAATGTCTCTTGTATCTGCCCTTTCAGCAGCGACAAGCCGCCGCCAGTCCCTAAAGGAGAATCCTCATCATACCAGATCATACTGTGCGTCTGGCTGTCCTCGTTGAAATACGCTTTCAATAGCTGCTTCTTATAGTTGACAATAATATGAAAACTATTACAACTATATTTCTCAAACTGCCACATAATATGTTCCATGATGGGAAATTCTCCCACTGGAATCAAAGGCTTGGGAAGTACGCGCGTATATGGTTCAAGCCGCGTCCCTCTTCCGCCCGCCATAATGACCACTGGAATATGCAGCTCTGTATACACATGCTTATGCCTTTGCCGAAAAACAACATCCTCCAGTTGCCCCTCCTTCCCCACAACAGGAATCGCGGGGTAATCGCCATGCTGAATCATTTTCCGTGCTTGTTTAAGATTTTCTGCTGTCTTCGGCTGATAATTCGTGGCTGTATCAACAGAGTCATCTAAGCTGCCGCCCTTCAGCAGGTACCGGCGAATATCCCCGTCTGTTAAGGTTCCTATCAAAGTGTCATTGTCCATGACAAAAAGGACCTGCATGGCTGTGTGATCTAGCTTGCACATAGCGTCCCGCAATGTAATGGCTTTTTCAATCTTTAGGTTTATGTGCTTCACAAAAACATCCTCTCCTATTCAGGCAGACAGGGATATGACTGCTCCTTCACCACATTTGCGTTTCCCAAACTGGATGCTTCAACACCCATGCACCATATTCATTCTTTTCAAACAATTCAGGATTATAGAAACGATCCATAACCGCCCAAAATTCCGACTCTGAATAGCCCGCAAACTCGCAGAAATCCCGTACACATGCAGGGTCCAATGCATGGTCACGCTGTCTGACCATCTCTACTGCTTCTTTCCGGTCCATGAGGCCATAGCGGACAAAGCGCGCCGCATAGTCAGTTGCGCTTGCATGTCCGAATTTTGGATACTTCATCCATGCATGTACCAGATAGCCTCTGCTGTCAACCTGATCAAATTGTTCAGCCATATGGGTCCGCTCCCATTCGCCGGTCAAATCATGGAACCCACGGGATTTTGCAAATAAATAATTCTTATAGCTGTTCCATTGAATAAAATATGATAGATACATTGGATCAAGAAAGGCAATCTGCTCTTTTGACGGTGCTTTTGTAAACTCCAATGCCTGCTTTGTCACCCCTGTCTCACGCACGAGTTCTTCTATAGAAATGTCTGGCGCTACGCCATTATTCAACTGTCCGCGGGCCGAATAGGTCTCCTCATCGCCGTTTCCACCATATTCGTAGCTTACATTTTCGCCGTATACCAGCAGCGGAGTATGAAATGCCAACGCCATATGCATGGGATATGTATAAATTAAGCGGTCAATAAACCACGTTGGTTTCCCATATTTCTCAAATGCATACCGCATGAGCAGCTTTTGCGTTTTAATATCCGGCTTCATCGCTATAATATTACAGCCAAATTCTTCTGATATATTTCGGATATTATGTTTACCGGCCTCTGTCATCTTGAAATTGTCCTCAACGGTGAACAGAATCGGATTCATTTTCATGACTTCCTTCATGAAGTAAACCTGAAAATGGCTGTCCTTTCCCCCGCTGACCGCAATGGCACAGTCATAGAAATCTCCGTTCATACCGCGGTACTTATCACAGAGTTCTTTTAATTCTTCAAAACGCTTGTCCCAATTAACCGCCGTTCTATGCTCATAGGCCTGGCAGGCAGAACAGACTCCCTCTTCATTAAATTTTATACCAGGCCGTGTATCTGGCATCACGCATTTTTTACAGTATTTCATCCGGTATTTCCTCCATCATATCAATTTTTAATAGGTATTGTTCAAACCATATACCAACTCCATTGACAATTCCATTCGTCCCATTTTTTAATGGAACTGTAAAAGTTCTCAAGGGGTTTTCGTGATTTTCTTCCAACTTAGATTTGATTTGAAATGGAATAAACTCATACATGAAGCCGCGCTCCTTCAGCCACTGTCCAATCTCCTGATGAGAACAAATGACAATTCGCCCCAGCTCACCATTTATTTTGTAATGATGCTCCACATGACATCCACGGGAATTGAATGGATTGAAAACCAAAATTTTTCCGCCGGGTTTTGTCATTTTGATCAGATGTTCAAACGGCTTTTTGAAATCATCAAATAGCGACAGCACTCCAGACATGCAGACAACATCAAACTTATCTGTCGGAAGACCTTCCCCGCTCCAGATATCGCCTTTCAAAAAACGGCATTCTGGTACACGCTCCTTGGCTGTATTGAGCAATTCGTCAAAACTGTCAATTCCGGTCAAGCCATCCCTCTGTCCGTTTTCCTGCTGCATATAGTACAGGAAATCACCTGCAGCACAGCCAACGTCACATAAAGTATTCCATTGGTCATACTGTTCTCTCAATACAGAATTGATCAATTGGAACGATTCTTTTGGGTCATCCCTTCGGTCTTCCGCTGCATAAAATAGATGTTCACGCTCATTCTGATCATATGCAGACAGAGAACTTTTGGTCGGATGCAGGGCATCCGACCCACTCCATGGAGTGGACTGTTTCATACCTTTTTGGCATTCCATTTCATACCTTCTCCTTTTTTCCTATAAAAATAAAGTGGTGTGATGAACCTTCTTCTGGATCTTCAGAGATAAAACCAAAATCATAATATCCAATGCGTAACATTTGAAAAGGAGAAAATTTGCTTTTCAAATGCTCCTCATTCTCTATAAAATTAATATATGTTGTCTCTGTTAATCTATTTCTTAAAACCACCTTACTCAACCCGTTATCATATGTTTCTTCAATCAATCCGTTATAGCAATTCCGTGCGCTCATCATCGTAAAAATGCAGATTCCACCGGGTTTTGTAAAAGTATAGAGTTCTTTTATGCAGTTGCTCATGTCAGCATCGTCCATGTAATAAAGGCTTTGGTTTGCCAGCACAACATCAAAGTAATCTGGCTGAAAAATTTCTTTGAGACTTTGATTTGGTTTGATTAAAACCGCCTTTTCATGCATGAAAGTCTTTGCCTGGCAGATTGCCTCTTTTGCAATATCCACGCCATAACATTGAAAACCTTTGCTCATAAAATATTTTGAATGCACACCATTTCCGCATCCAAAATCCAGTAAATTTCCCGTCGTAACTCCCAGTTCATATTTCAAAATGCGCTCAAAGATTCTGATGATATGTCCATCCGGATACTGTAATCCATAACCTCCTTCATATTTCTGATCATATGCAGCCAGAGAATTCTTGATTGGATGCTGTGCATCCAATCCACTCCTTGGAGTGGCCGAATTCATACCCCTACTACTGTCCATTTTTATAACCATACCTTTCCACTGCGCGCCTATGAGCGCAACATAATATAATTTATTTAATGATGTAAGATGGTTTGCGATGACATCCCCGCAATTTTTTTATCGTATAGGGATTGCTCTGATTTTTCAGATAGTTATCTATTGCAACCGTTCCCCCCTCTACTCCTATGTAATCATCAAATATGATTACCCCGCCTTTGACAACTCGATCAAACAAAAGCTCCAGGCCAATCTTTGTCGGTTCATATATATCCGTATCTATGTGAAGCAGCGCTATCCTAGTCTCCGGATGTCTTTCGATATATTCCGGAAGCGTCTGACATATATCCCCCTTCACCAGTTCAATATTACCAATATTCCTGCAAGAAAAGCTTTTATATAAATCTGCCTGCTGGAGAAAATCATTGTCAAAATCTTTTTTCCATTCCTTCACAAATTCTTCATCACTTGCAAAAGCTTTTCCATTTGGAAATTCCCCGAAAACATCAAAGCCAATAATGTTTCTTGAACACTCGGATTCCAGCAGTTCCCTGAATATAGCAAACTGAATCAGAGATGCACCCTTAAATACGCCCAATTCTATTACTTCACCAGGTATTTCTAATATTTTTTTATAAAGTTCGTAGGGCTTGTTTGAAAAATAAAAGTTGCACAAAAGGGAAAAGAGTAGTATGATAAGGGTATGGAAAGATATGAAAATTATGATGTAACAGATGAACAAT
>JAAWQS010000159.1 GCA_022800665.1 Oscillospiraceae bacterium | reverse complement strand
CTGTCATGATCTCTGCTGTGCTGGTGAAATGCTGGCTTTGGACGTACTCTTTCAACAATTCCTGCGGTGCTGTAGTCATGCTTCTTCGACTCCTATCTTAAATTGGTTCGTATTTCCATTCTTGACTGAGTCGTTGCTTTTCATACTTGCAGTTTTTCTCGTTTACACAGATTTTTCGGCGGTCTCCTTTTGAAAAATACGGATTCAGGAATCATTGGTACAAAAATTGTTCTCTCATCAATTAAAATCTACGATATACATCACTTATGCTGCTTTTTCAGTAAACCCTAATTCTTTCCCAGACCGGCGTTCCTGCGGTGGTCTTGTTGTTGTGTCTTTTTTACCCCCCCCTCTTCCTTCTTCACTTTTCTGTAAATTTTCTATTGACTTTTCCTTTGCAGACTTTGGTTGTGGATTTGTTACGCGATAGAACGCCATTTTGCCGGGGTTAGGTATAAAACCCTGTCCCCGGGCAAAACCGCGCCCGCAAAGCCGCATATATCAAGGCTCTTTCCCTCAAAAGTAGTAAATTGGTAGTAAATTCAGCTTGAAATCCTGCTTGTATGCCCGTAAATCAACGCTTTTTTGAGATAATCAACCATTTTGGAGTAAAATCACCTATCCTTCATATCCTTTGGGGTACTTAATGTCCAATAGCGGACGATCCCCAGGTTTCGTTATTTTTACGGCCATAATTTCTTTCGTACAGGTCATAAGCTGATCCCTGACCATCTCCAGATGCGCTTTACTCTGCGGGACGATATACTTCTTGGAGCCAACCTCCAGCAGTTCAAGATACCAGTTGACCAATTCCAGCTTACTGAGGCAGTAGGATGAGATCATCTGCTTGTCATTGGCATCCCGAATGGCTTCGGTTTCAATTTGAATATAAGATACCAAATCAGCAGGTATTTTCTTCAACTTCTTTTTGAACATGGATACTCCATTCTGTCAAAACGCTAGTCAGTATTGACTCCGTACTTTTTCACGAGCCGATTCCACTCAGCCTCGGTTTCATCATCAGATATAGAGGTAAAGAACGACATGATATTGCCATCTACATCATCAAAAGTGATTTCGTTGTAGATAACAAAATCCCAAACCAAGAACCCTTGTATGCCATTGATTTTTGCCTCGACCCGTTTGTGGACAAACCCATGAATTTTAGAAATTTTTTTAGCCTCCGGTATTAGCTGTTGAATGATTGCAAGAACCGCCATTGCTTTTTCGCCATCCATAATCATGACCTCCAAATCTTTGTTTGTGTTGAGACAGTTTATTTCCGCTTGAGAGTTATGTACTTATCGTTTTTTTCAACAATTCTGTACTTATCCCTCAACGCATTCAACACTCCAACGCCCCCAGCGCAGACCCCTATTGCAATGGCGGGTACAACTGCGGTGCCTAGTGTAGCTGCTGCTGGTGCGGCCATCACAAGGCCAGCTCCAGCCGGAGCACCACCCCCGGCCGGGGCCACAGCAATAGCGGTTATTGCTACAGCCAATGACGCAACACATACTCCCCACGCGACTTTTCCGGTAGCCTTTATACGCAAAATGCCATTTTTTAAGTCGCCCTCGATTGTGATATACTCCTCATTATTTTTCACCGCCTCGGCGAACTCTTTCGCCGTCCTGCAAACTGTGGCCATTTGTGGTCTTTCCTTTCTGCAAAGATTATTTTTGAACGTGTATCTTTGTCTTGAAGTGAACAATACCACATCATGTTACCACGAAAACCCCTATTAGTCAATATGGATACCCCTTTTGGATGTTTCTTGGAGAAGATTCTATTGGGTACAATAAGTAAGGGGTGAACACATGGACTATAAGAGGTTAGGAGAGCGAATCCGGGAAGAGCGGCTGCGGCTGCATCTCACACAGGCCCAGCTTGCGGAGGCCATCAACATATCGGATACCTACATGGGGGCTATTGAACGAGGCGAGCGGAGCCTGACGCTGGATACGCTGGTACGGTTGGCCAACAGGCTCGGTGTGACGGTAGATTATCTGATGGCAGATTCCGTATCTGACAGCGATTCAAACATCATGGAACAGTTCAAGCAGATCATAGACAACCAGCCAATGGAGCGTAAACAAATGGCAATCAACGTGTTGCGGACGATTTTTGCTTATTTCAATCAGGAGGGAGTGTAGGGAACTACACCCCTCCGGCCTTTCCTGTGCGGAGGCTCCGTACAAAGTCAACGTCAGCAACTAGCCGCTCCACAGCTAAATTGACAAGCTGCTCAACGGATACCGAGTATTCGGCGGCAAGTGTACGCAGCCTATCGTATAACATGGGGCTGGTAAGCGTAACCTCAAATTTTTCTTTCTCAAGCATAAAACTCCTCCATTGTGTTTAGGCACAAGCACCCCAGCCGACCATTGGGGAAAACACAGCCGCAGTCAATGTCAATAAGATTCCCGTTGCGATAGACTTTTGCCGGAGTTTCTGTCATATCATCCCCCGTATCAAGAAGCTGGACGGGTGTATGACCGAAAATCACGCTCTTGTCCTCATAGTAGACCGTATCCGGTTCCGGGCGGCACCACAGGATTTCATCAGGAGTATAATTCTCCAAAGGCCGTGAAGGAGAAAAGTTCTCCAAACCGCCATGTACCAAAACAAACTGCCGATCTCCAACATTTGCTTCCTGATAGAGCGGCATCTTCAACAGGTAGTTCCATACGGTCTGCATCTGGTCCTTGTTTAGCCAGAGGAAGTCCGCTAAAGATAATTCCCCTCCGTTGTAAAACCAGAGTTCCACAGCCTCCGTATCCTCTTCGGTCAAATTCACGCTCCCATCTGGCTGCACAGCACGCAACATACGGGGGAGCACATTTATCGCCATTGCTTCGTGGTTCCCCAGTAGGCTTATCACATTGGGCCGCTGGGCCATATCAAGCAGGGTCTTGAATCCGTCCGGGCCACGGTCAATCATATCGCCCAGAACATAAAGGGTATCGTTGGGGCCAAAGTTGATTTTGTGTAGCAAGTCAATGTATTTGTCATAACAGCCGTGGATGTCCGACACGGCATAGACCATTTTGTATCCTCCTCTCTTATTGCCCGGAACGCACTCTCCGAGCGTTTCTATCCCAGTTCCTAAGACGTAGCCTTGCTGATACCCAGTATAAAGGAGCCGTTGTTTCCAAAGGTGTGCTGCCAGCATACAAATCGAAATTTTTAGCTGGCCTTTTCATAAGCGTCATGGTCTGGTATAATGGTAGGCATACCACCAGCGGAGGGCGCAGTATGAAAACCGAAACAACAACTAAAATCAAGGCAACAACGGCTGATGTACAAAAAAGCCTTGTCAATGCGGCAAATTTTAAGGATTTCCTATTAAAGAATGAGCAGAATATGCTTGCTCAAACTCTCCCGGAATACCTGGC
>JAAWQS010000176.1 GCA_022800665.1 Oscillospiraceae bacterium | reverse complement strand
TCCTATTCCCGCAGTCACAGATTGGCGGAACGCAGACCCGCTCCCGGTCATAGCGGCTGAGGTGCGGAACCTCATCCAGGTCCAAGTGATCCCGCAAGGAGAGCAGCGCCAGCGCCGCTTTGGGATTTTTCTTTTGGAAGTTGACCCTTTGCAGACGGCGTTCCAACCGCGCCTCGCACACATAATGCGCTTTCCCTTTGCGGATCACCGCCCGGATGGGGGCGGTGATCCAGTTCCCTTCCATCAGCACGACGGAAAGAATCGGGATGTATTCATCCATGATGGCTCTCTGCAGAGCGATGCTGGATGTGGATATAACGATGGGCTGAAAAGCCAGCCCCAACGCTGCCCGAAACAGAATAAATGCTATGCCTGCCACGAGATAGGCATATGTCTTGCCAATGCCGGTTCCAGCGTCGTAGAGTGAGATTCTGTTATCCAGCATGGTATCCAGCATCCGGTGGCTCAGTTGAACCTGGGCCGGACGCTCCGCCATGCCACGGGCGGGGAAAAGTTTTGTAAAAATCCGATCAATCATGTTATGGGCATTCTGCCTGTTATCTTTGGTAAACATCCTATCAATACCCCAATCACAGTTTTTATCGCTTGTTTTATCATCATCTCATCACATTTGCAGCTCGCACCCCGATGAGGTTAGGAACAGAACGGCAAGATTGGGCGAATCTTCACGGGCATATACCAGGAGTCTCTACTGCTTTCAACTCAGGGGCAGCACCGCCTGTCTTACGCGCAGGCCAAGCATGGTGTCTCATTGTTTCCCCGGACAGAGTCATCACTGAGCGGCTTGCCAAGGCCGCTCTGCTACAGGCTGAATCGCTACAGCAGGAGAGAAGCTCAGTTCGCGGTTAGCTCCCCTCCTGCTGGTCCCGGCGCGCACTGTTTCAACGCTCGTCTGTTCAGGTGGTTATCCGTTCTGCTGGTATCCACTTGTCAAAGAACATAGCAGGAAGTTGTCCCCTCTACTTATTACTTTTCACAAAGCGGATATCAAAACGGAACACCTTCCAGAAAATTTTTTATGAAATCTTCAAGCTGCCTCTTATATTTGCGCACGACACGATCTGAAACCCCGTACTTCTCAGCTATTACGCTGGAACAACTCCGTTGATTCCCCAAAAGATACATATCCAGCAGATCGTTGGCCCACGGCCTCCATTCGGCTAACTTCAGTCGTAAATCCTCAAGAATCATCTGGTTGCACACAATTTCCTCCAGTTGCTCGTCCGACAAAATATCTTCTTGGATATATTCGAATCCGTCTGTCCCTCGCCGTAAGGCGTCCAGCGCCACAAACTGGTACGCATTTCCCAGCCTGCGATTCCGTTCGGAAGCCATATGCTCTTTGTGCCACACTCGATAGTCCTCCGCAGTGGTTTCAATTACCATTCGGTCAATTTCACTGCTTTCAGTTATGTAATCGATAACAAAATACCGTTGCTGATCAAGAGGAAGCTGTTTGTTCCTCTCCACAACAGTCCGCCATTCTCTGGAGGATACCACTGCAAGGCACACGCTGCCGTCCGGTTGTTCCTGGTTTACCAGGTATGTCGTTTTCATTTGTTGATCTCCAATCATTAATTTTTTGTTCTGTGATTGGAGATCATGGGTATTTCGCCAAGTATGGCTCCCAGCAGAATCCAAACTTGACTATGGGGCTATGCTCAATTGGAAAAGAAATGGGTCTGTCTGTACAAAATTCCCTAAATTTTTGCATATTAAAAGGCGGTACTGTCCTATATAGGAAAGTACCGCCGTGGAATAAACGTCTTTTTCTCGTTGGTTGAAAAAAATATCCGATTTTTAGTCACAAGCTTTCTCAGTTCCGATTTCACAAAGTGGTTTATTCCCAAATTGAGAAAAAATCCCCCCTGTGCGCTCAAAAGCGTACAGGGGGGATGCACTAAGAGAAGCCACGTTTGGTTTTTGTGTTAATATGTAACTGTCATGGAGTCTTCCGACTCATTTTCAGCGAAGTTGCCGGACGAAGTATAGACATCAACCGTGATATGTACACGGTAAGTATATCCCGATGTAACATACCAATCTTTGTCCAGTGTCACCGTATCGCTGCCGGATGTGCTCCAAGTCTTAATCGTACGCCACGAGTTGCCTCCATTGCTGCGCTGAAGCTCCATCGTCAGATCCGCTGTGTCAGATGTGTTGTTAAGCACAACCTGGCTATAGCAATCTGCGCGACCAGATGAGGAAATGTCCAAGCCAACATCAATCCCCAAAATTCTAGTGTAATGGGGTTGGATTCCCTCATCCCACATCGCAGCGGCGGCATTCGGAATCAGTGGGCTTACCAACACCAGTAAGCATAGGAATAAAGTTAATGCGTGTTTTTTCATTGTAACCTCCCAATTTAGTCAAAATATTGGCTTCTCTTATATAGGTGACACTGCATTGGCGAAAGTGCAACCAGTTTTGGGAATTTTCATTGGACAAATTCCAAACCTTCCGCAAATTGTACTGCAGTATTTCGGTCAATTCCAGTACATGAGACGGAGATAAAATTATTTCTGTCCGTGTCACACCAAGTTATATCAATGCGGTCATCTTTTTCAATTAATAGTCCATCATAGCTGTGAATTTGAATGATTTCAATGGAGTCGACATTTTCTGAATCTCTGTTCCGCACCATATTTTCCGCTGTAGCAATGGAAAGGTAAATAGACTTTTCTTGATTATTAGTATATCGAATCCACCCAGATATTGGAGAATTTCCCATGCTAAGAATTTCAAATCCGTCTGGAACTGGCGGCAACTGATAGCCCTGCAATATTCCATCATTGCTTACATTTTCCGCTCTATTGCCTGAATTTGCTGAACCAACATTATTATCTGACGTTAAACGAGCAGACACGTCCGACATTTCAATTAGAAGATTCAGCGTCTTTGTTCTGACCTCAGGAAAAGCCGCATATGCCGTACCATACATAATCATCATAACAAATGCAAATACTGCAACTTTTCTGAACATAGCAGATACAAGTCGCATCACTTCCATATGATGTTTTCTTGCAAAAGTTCTTTTAATTGTTTTTAGGCATCGTTTATCCACATCTTCCGGAACTGCTGCGTCTGGATCTTGTTTGAGTCGTTCGTTCTCTTCCAATAGCTGTTGCCCCTCTTCTTCAACGAGTTCATCCATCATAAGTGCAAAAAGGGCATCCTCGTAATTATCGAGTAATCTTCTTCGGTCGGTCATAATTTCACCTCATCATTCAAAATAAATTCCAGCGCTTTTCGTCTAGCTCTAGTGAGTTTCATGCGAATACTTGTGGCTTTGCAGTGGAAGTGACCTGCAAGCTCACGGTATTTGAACGAGTTAATATTCTGTGAACAAACCATGTCTAAACTATGACTGTTCATAAATTACCCATGTCGAGTTGAATGAATATTCAATATA
>JAAWQS010000031.1 GCA_022800665.1 Oscillospiraceae bacterium | reverse complement strand
GGTTCGCTTCTACTTCCTCGAAATATTCGACTATTTTCTGCTTTCCCATTCTTCTATTATAGCTCGTTTTTATCCCTTTTGCAAAAATTGATTTCCGTGGCCCGCGCCCCTGCCGGACGCATCCCCATCGGCGGATTCTGCAATTCGGAGCCGGATTAGAGAATCCACATGTTGACATAACGATGTGGAAAACAATGTGGATAATGTGTAAAACCCGTGCTGGGCGGCGGTTCGGACTGGTTCCTTGTCTGTTATGACGAAAAGACCCTCCCATCACTTTTTTCCAACTTGTTTCCCTTTTTGTCATACTATTCGTTGGCCTGCGGGTGAACGGCGCGGCGATTCTGGTTTCTTTTTGCCCGGCAAGCTTGAAAAAACACCGGAATTGTGTTGCGTTTATTACTGACGAGGTGAAAAAGCTGCAGGCGGGACAGGACGGATAAAGTGTATAAAAGTACCCTCTGGCATATTGCCAGCGGCTTTTTGATTCTATAAAATGAAATTCCCCCAAATCTGCTAATTTCCGGTTGACACGAAACACTTTTTTATGTATAATATCTGTTGCTTGTCATCAAAGGGGAAAAGAGTGACAAGCCTAAACATGTCAACTGCGGGGCGGACCCCAGACAGCCCGCCCGCCGTCGAGTAGCAGGAGACTGCATGTCCCCTGCAGCAGATCAGATTAGGAGGTGTATGCAAATGTTCCGTACCTATCAGCCCAAAAAGCGCCAGCGCTCCAAGGAGCACGGCTTCCGCAAACGTATGCGGACGGCCAATGGCCGCAAGGTGCTCTCCCGCCGCCGCGCCAAGGGCCGCAACCGCCTGACCCATTGAGGCTTGCGGAGCTTGCATCGCAAATAGATCTTCAAGGGGACGGCAATGGTTCGATTTTGCCGTCCTTTTGCATTCGTATGGGAACACGTGAAACGCTATGAAGAAGACCGAAACGATTAAGGAAAACCGTACCTTCCGGCAAATCTACCGCCGGGGCCGCTCTGCGGTGACGCCCTTTCTGGTGCTCTACTGCCGGCCAAACCGGCTGGGGCGCAACCGGCTGGGGATCACCGTGAGCACGAAGCTGGGGGGGGCTGTGGTGCGCAACCGCGCCCGCCGCCGTCTGCGGGAGGTCTACCGTCTGGCCCAGAGCGAACTGGTCCAGGGCTTCGACATTGTCGCCGTGGCCCGTGGCCGGGCGGTGGACGGGCCTTACGACCGGCTGACCGGCGCGTTCTACCGGGCCTGCCGGGAGCTGGGGCTGCTGGAGAACCGTCCGAAATGATGGGGAGACTCCTGATCGGGGCCATCCGGTTCTATCAAAGAGCCATCTCTCCGGGCCTGCCCCCCCGGTGCCGGTTTGTTCCCACCTGTTCCCAATACGCCCTGGAGGCTATTGAAAAGTACGGTCCCTGGAAGGGGGGCTGGCTGGCCGCGCGGCGTGTTTTGCGATGCCACCCCTTTTATAAGGGGGACCTGTATGACCCTGTGCCGTAACAGGCCGTAAACGTATCAAATTCGGAGGAAAAAACGCCCATGGGCAAACTCGTATCCATTCCCTTTGCCGCCCTGCTCCGCTGGCTCTATGCCGCCACCGGGTCCTATGGACTGGCCATCATCCTCTTCAGCCTGGTGGTGAAGCTGGTGATGCTGCCGTTCCAGATGAAGTCAAAGCGGAGTATGGTCCGGATGGGGCGGCTGTCGGGCCGCCAGGCGGAATTGCAGAAGCAGTACGCCAAAAACCAGCAGAAGTATCAGGAGGAGCTGCAGAAGCTCTATATGGAGGAGGGCATCAACCCCATGGGCGGCTGTATGTGGTCCCTGCTGCCTCTGTTTATCCTGGTGCCGCTGTACTCCGTCATCCGCCAGCCCATTACCTACTTCATGGGCCTGAGCGATCAGGCCTGCGAAGCCCTGCGGGAAGCGGCTATCACCCTGGGCTACATGCCTGAGCAGCTGAAGAACGGCGCGTATGGCGCGTATGAACAGATTTATCTGTCCAACTTTATCTCCCAGCACTGGTCCGGAACCGACTGGCACGGCATTGAGGGCGTGGGGGACCGGCTGATCCAGATGCACTATAACTTCCTGGGCGTGGACCTGAGCGTCCAGCCCACCGCGGCCTTTTCCAACTTCAAGCTGGAATGGGGGCTGATCGGCCTGATTCTGATCCCCGTGCTGGCCGCCGGACTGCAATACTTCCAGACCATCCTTATGAACAAGAGCAACGGCCAGAGCCAGCAGCAGGCGAGCATGAAGATGCTGAACCTGACGATGCCGCTGATGAGCCTGTGGTTCTGCTTCGTTATGCCCGCCGCGCTGGGCGTGTACTGGATTGCCAACAGCGTGTTCCTGATGATTCAGGAGCCGGTTCTGGGCAAGTTCTACACCGACAAGCTCAATGCCGAGGAGGACGAGCGGGCGGCAAAGCGGGATGCGGAGCGGAAGCTGCGCATGGAGGAGGCTAAGAAGCGGGCGGCGGAGCAGCGTGAGCAGGACGCAAAGCGTCCGAAAAAGCAGCCGCAGAAGAGCGGCGATAAGAAACCGCCCACCACGGAGGCCGGCCGGGTGGGAGAACGGCCCTATGCCCGTGGCCGCAGCTACCGGGCGGACCGGTACGACGAGAAGGAGTAAGATCCCATATGGCTATCAAATCCATTGAGGCGACTGGTAAGACGATAGAAGAAGCAAAGCGCAACGCCCTGGCCCAGCTGGGACTGGGCGAGGATGAGGTGTCCATGGAGGTGCTGGACCGGGGAAAGACGGGGCTGTTCGGACTGTTCGGCGCAAGCCCCGCCAGGGTCCGGGTCAGCTACGGTCTGGAGGAGGAGCCGGCAGTACCTGCCGCGCCGCCCGTACGACCGGCAGCGGCCAAGCCGAAAGCGCAGGAGCCCCAGAGCGTCCCCAGGCCGGCTGCGGAGCGTGTGGAACGCGCGGAGCATCCGGAGCGGAAGAAAGTCCGTCCGGAACCGGCTGCGCAGGCCGCGGCGTCCGAACCGGCGCCCGTACCCAGGGAGGACCTGGGACCGGTGTGCGACGATGAGAAGGCCCAGAAAATCACCGCTTTCCTCACCGGACTGCTGGAGCATATGGAGAGCCAGGCCCGTGTGAAGGTCTATAAGCCGGAGGAGGGCCGGTATAAGGTCATTCTTGAGGGCGAGAAGCTGGGGCAGCTGATTGGACGCCGGGGCGAGACGCTGGACGCCATCCAGCAGCTGACCAGCTACTGTGTGAACCGCAGCGGCGAGAAGCGGGTGCGGATTCATGTGGACGCGGAGAACTACCGGGCCAAACGGGAGCAGAGCCTCCAGAGCCTGGCCCGGAAGGTGGCCGCGAAGGTAGTGCGCAACCGGCGCAACGTGACGCTGGAGCCGATGAACGCCTATGAACGTCACGTCATCCATACAGCCCTGCAGGATGTGGAGGGCGTGAGTACCTACTCTATGGGTACGGAGCCTAACCGCCGCGTCATTGTAGCTTATGACCGCTCGTCCAAAGAACAGAGAAGATAGGCGGGCGTTGTAAGAGGGAGAAAAATGGAAGAGGCCGCGCTGAGCGGCTTCTTTCATTTTATATATGTATCTGTATCTGTTCTTTTCCGGTTTTTCTTGTAACCGCGCATAATTTGTGGTAAACTATCAGCAGCTTGGCAAAACCCCGGCCTGACCGCCGCAGAAAGCAGGAGGCAGACAGCGTGAAGAAAAAATGGTGGATAATGAGAGCATACGCCTTTCTGCTGGCGTCGCTGCTGGCTCTGGCCCTGCTGCCAGCGGCGGGCAGGGCGGTTTTGTCGGACGTGTATTTCACGGCGGTCAACGAGCAGCTGCTGGACCTGAGCAGCGAGACCATGCCCTTCTGGTCCGACGGGGTGCTCTACGTGTCCAGCCGGGTGTTCGAGGGGACCGACCTGGGCGTAAGCTATGTGCGCAACAATACCATGGGTCTGGTGATGCTCTATACCAACCGTGTGGACCTGCGCTTTGACCTGGAGGACCAGACGGCCTATGATAAGCGGGGGAACGTATACAACGGCCACGCCATTGAGCGCGGCGGCGGCGTATTCTTCCCCCTGGACCTGGTGTGCCGGTACTTCAGGCTGACCTGGAGCTACAGTCAGACCAATACGGCGCCTTTAATCCGCATCAAGAGCTCCGGCGGCATACTGGACGACGCAGGGTTTATCGACGCGGCCTCCACCCAGATGGCCTCCCGTTACGCCGCCTATGAGAAATCGCTGGGCGGCGCGCCGGAGAGCGGCGGCGGACTGCCCAGCCAGCCGGGTTCCGGAACCGCGCCGCCTCCTGTGGTGCAGGCGGCGGAGGGACAGCAGGTGTATCTGCTGTTCAGCGTGGATGACCGGGCGGATGCGCTGGCGGCAGCGGAGCAGCTGGGGAGCGTACAGGGTACGTTCCTGCTGGGGCTGGCGGAGCTGGCGGACGGCGACCTGGTGCGGGCGTTGACGGCGGGCGGGCACAGCGTGGGCCTGCGGCTGGAGGGCGGCGCAGAGGAGCTGGAGCAGGCGCGGGATCTGCTGTGGCAGGGGAGCTGCACCTGGCTGGAGCTGGTGTGGTACGAGGGCCGGGAGGATATAGACGGCATTCTGGAGGACCAGGGGTGCCTGCGGGTCAGGGCCGGGCTGGACTGGCGGAATACCGGTCTGCGGGGCAGCGTCCAGGCGGAGAGCCTGCTGTGGGCGGCGGGCCAGCGCCGGGAGGACCTGGCGGTGTATCTGGGCCGCGCAGGGGACTGCACCGGCGGACTGGGAACCCTGGTGGGGTCTCTGTCAGAGGCGGGCTACCGGATATGTCCCTACCGGGCTTAGCGGAGCCGCGGTAATTTACAAAAAGTTCAAGCAATCTCCGCCCTGTTGGGTATAATTTGGATATCATAATTGTATTCTTTTGGCATATTTGCGGAGAAAATTCAGGAGGATGCCTATGGCTAGAAAGATTTTAGTGGTGGAGGACGACCACAATATCTCTGACCTGATCCGGATGTATCTGGAAAAAGAGGGCTTTGAGGTCCAGGCTGTGTTTGACGGCGGTTCGGCGGTGGATATGTTCCGGTCCATGGAGCCGGACATGGTGCTGCTGGACATCATGCTGCCGGTCATGGACGGCTGGGCCGTATGCGCAAAAATTCGCGAGACCAGCCGGACGCCCATTATCATGATTACCGCCAAAAGCGAGGTCTTCGACCGCATCCAGGGCCTGGAGATGGGCGCGGATGACTACATCGTCAAGCCCTTCGAGATGAAGGAGCTGATTGCCCGGATCAACGCCGTGCTGCGGCGCACGGAGATTCCCGCGGACACCCGGAAGCGGCTGGTCTTCGATAAGCTGGAGATCAATCTGGACTCCTACGAGCTGACCGTGGACGGGAAAAAAGTGGACACGCCGCCCAAGGAGCTGGAGCTGCTCTACCACCTGGCCTCCACCCCCAACCGGGTGTACACCCGGAACCAGCTGCTGGACGAGGTGTGGGGGTTCGACTACTTCGGCGACAGCCGGACGGTGGACGTGCACATCAAGCGTCTGCGGGAGAAGGTGGAGGACGTATCGGAGCAGTGGGCACTGAAGACCGTGTGGGGCGTGGGGTATAAGTTTGAGACCGCGCCCAAGAAGTAAGGGAGGCCGCCGGTGAGCCGGTTTAAGGGGATTTATTGGAGGACATTCACCGTGACCGTGGGCATGGTGGCGTTGACCCTGGTGCTGCTGGGCGCGTCCTTCTTCTCCCTGACTTACAGCTATATTGTGTCGGAAAAACGGGGGGAGCTGCAGGACAAGGCGGAGGTCATCGCCCAGATGGCCGTGTCCGCCTACAGCAAGCCGGGCATCCTGAACAGCCCCTGGAGCGAGGATTTGAAGGAGATCGTCAGCGTGGCCAAGCGCATGAGCAACACCGATTTCCTGATTTGGATTCCCAGCCTGCGGGGGTTTATCAGCACGGACGGCAGCATTGGCAACCGGGAGCTGACCCTCCCCGCCGAGATGGGGGAGAAGCTGGAGAAGGGGGAGTCCTACGCCGGAAACAGCAGGCTGGGCCTGTATGAAAAGGCCCGGTTTGTGGTGGCCGTACCCGCCCGCACGGCGGCGGACGGCACGGTGGTGGGGCCAGTGCTGGCGGTGGCGGAGCCGAATGCCATGACCGAGATGTGGCGGGCTTTTCTGGGCATCTTCGCCATGACCGCCGTCACGGTGCTGCTCATTGCCTTCGTGGTCACGGCCACCACCACCATGCAGCAGACCAAGCCCATTAAGGACATGGCTACCGCCGCCCGCAATTTTGCCGACGGCAATTTCGACGCACGGGTTTACGACACCGGGCGGGACGACGAGATCGGGGAGCTCACGGAGGCGTTTAACGCCATGGCTGACTCCATCCAGAAGACGGAGCAGCAGCGGCGGGAGTTCATCGCCAACATCTCCCACGAGCTGAAAACCCCCATGACCACCATCGCCGGTTACGCCGACGGTATTCTGGACGGCGTCATCTCCCCGGAGGAGGAGCGGCAGTATCTGTCCATCATCTCCGCCGAGAGCCGGCGGCTGAGCCGGCTGGTGCGGCGGATGCTGGATGTGAGCCAGCTGCAGAGCATAGACCTGATTAAGCAGAAGCGGCCCTTTGACCTGTCGGAGTCCATGCGCCGGGTGCTGGTGTCCATGGAGAAGAAGATTACAGGCCGCGGGCTGGATGTGGACGTGGAAATCCCGGAGGACCCCATCATGGTCATGGGGGACAATGACCTTTTGACCCAGGTGGTATACAACCTGCTGGAGAATGCGTGCAAGTTCGCCGCCCAGGGCAGCGCCCTGTTCCTGGGCCTGGAGAAGCAGGGGGAGAAGGCGGTGGTCACGGTGCGCAATACCGGCGAGACCATTCCGGCGGAAGAGCTCCCGCTGCTGTTCGAGCGGTTCCACAAGACCGACAAATCCCGCAGTGAGGACAAGGACGGCGTGGGGCTGGGGCTGTATATTGTGCGGACCATCCTGGAGCAGCACCGGGAGAAAATCACCGCCGCCAGTGAAAACGGCATCACCACCTTTTCCTTTACCGTGCAGCTGGCGGAGGAGAAGGGACTGGCTAAAACCGTATAAATGGCGGCAATGTTGTGTGTGAGGGGGACAAACCTATGGAGGGACAGCAGAAAGAGATTGTATTCACCTACCGGCAGGCCGACCAGATCGAGCCGGTACAGCTGCGGTATGAGCGGGACCTGCCCCCCTGTATGCAGCGGCGGGAACCGCTGCCGGTCTTTGACAGCAGCGAAGAGGAAGAGGAGGACTACCTGGCCCCCTGGCGCAGCGCCATTGCGCCGCCGGAGAGGATCCGGCGGGAAAACCGGTGGGGCGTACGGCTTTTTGTGGGGCTGTCGCTGCTGATCGGACTGATGTGTCTGGGCGCGGGGGTGTGGTACGTGGGACAGTACGGCTGGGCGCTGCCCCCTGCCCAGGACAGCGGCGAACCGGCGGACGGGGAGGACTACTACTGGGACCGGGGCGAGGTCGGCGAGGGAGCCACCACCATCGCCCGCTATCCGGCGGGAGGCGAGGCGCGCTTGACCCTGTCCGGCGGTGGCGGGCTTACGCCTCTGGAGCCGGGGGACGTTTACGAGAAGGTGAACCCGTCGGTGGTGACGGTGGTGGGCAGAAGCCGCCAAGATTACCTCACTGCCGGTACTGGCGTGATTTTCAGCGAGGACGGGTATATTCTGACCAACTACCACGTTATTGCCGGATGCAGCTACTGCTGGGTTTATATCAAATGGCCCTCCGGCGGGGAGTACCGGGCTGAGGCGCAGCTGGCGGGCTATGACGCGGAGCAGGACCTGGCGGTGCTGAAGACGGACGCCTCTGGCCTCCAGCCGGCGGAGTTCGGCGTTTCCGATGACCTGCGCATCGGGGACCCCTGTTACGCCATCGGCAACCCCCTGGGGACCCAGCTGCGCAATACCTTTACCAACGGCATCGTCTCCGCCGCCAGCCGCACGGTAAATGTGGACGGCGTGGAAATGATTCTCATTCAGACCAACACCGCCCTCAACAGCGGCAACTCCGGCGGCCCGCTGATTAACCAGTACGGCCAGGTAGTGGGCATCAACACCATTAAAATGATGAGCGAATATGACACCATTGAGGGTCTGGGCTTTGCCATCCCCACCAGCCAGGCGGAGCGGTGGGTCAACGAGCTGGTGATGTACGGGCATATAGAGCCGCCGGTGGCGTTGGGCGTGAGCGTGGAGCCAGCCAACAAGCTGTTTCCGGACGGCTTCCGGGGCCTGCTGCGGGTGGAAGACGTGCAGACAGGCAAGAGCGCCGATCTGGCCGGGGTCCGCAGGGGGGACTATATTGTGTCCTTCAACGGGCAGGAGGTGTCCACATCGGAGGATATTTATGCGATCCGCCGGTGGCTGTCCGAGGGGGACGAGGTGCCGATCCGTGTGTACCGGAACGGGAAGTTCCTCGATTTAATGATGACCATGCAGACGAAATAGGCCCGGAGGTGCTTACAGTGAGAAAGTATTGGAGGCAGGTTATGACTGCCGCGCTGGCAGTTGTTTTGCTGCTGCTGGGCCTGGACATCCGTTTTGGACTGTTCCGCAGACCGGGCTGCCGTCTGCCGGCGCTGATGTACCACCATTTTACCGACGAAGCGGGTCCGGGTACGATGATCTCCGGGGCGCGGTTCCGGGAGCAGATGACCGCATTAAAGGACGCAGGCTTTACAGCCGTGACCTTGGAGGAGGTACGGGACTATGTGCTGGACGGCGTGCCGCTGCCCGCCAAGCCGGTGCTCATCACCATGGACGACGGGTATACCAGCAATCTGACCATCGCCGCGCCGGTTCTGGAGGAGCTGGGCTTCTGTGCCACCGTGTTTATGATCGGCTGTTACGAGGGGGAAATCCTGGATTTCCGAAGCGGGAACTATATCTGGGAGGAGCGGTTTTCCTATGAACAGGCTCTCCCCTGGGTGGAGAAGGGGGTGCTGGACCTCCAGTCCCACAGCTTCGACATGCACCGCCTGATTGAGGAGGGTATCGGCCAGCGGGACGGGATGCTCCGGGAAGCGGGGGAGTCTGCGGAGGACTACGCCGCGGCGGTCCGGGCGGATCTGGAGCAGTTCCGGGCGCGGCGGGAGGGCCGCGTCCCCACGGACTTGATGGCGGTGTCCTTCCCCTTCGGCTTTTGGACCGATGAACTGGACGCGCTGCTCCGGCAGGAGGGCATTGACTTCACCTTTACTACCGTCAGCTGCGGCAATCTGCTGCGCCCCGGACAGCCGGAGAGCATACGGGTGATGGGGCGGTTCAATGTGGAGGAGGAGTGCTCCGGCCAGAAGCTGGTGAAACGCTTGGAGCGGACGCTGAAAGGGGGTATATGATGACGGTCGGGGAATTTTTCCGGGAGAATCCGGCGGTAGGCATCGCTTTTTCCGGCGGGGTGGATTCGGCGTGGCTGCTCCACGAGGCGGTGCGGTTCGCCGGGCGGACAGCGGCGTATTTTGTGCGCACGCCCTTTCAGCCGGACTTCGAGCTGGAGGACGCGGCGGAAACCGCCCGGCATCTGGGTGCGAAGCTGACGGTCATAGATTTCGATATTCTGACGGTTCCGGCGGTGGCAGAAAACCCGCCGGACCGCTGTTATTACTGCAAACATGCGTTGTTCACCCGGCTGATGGCGGCGGCGCGGGCGGACGGCTTCCCGGTGACTGCGGACGGCAGCAACGCCTCGGACGACGCCGGGGACCGCCCTGGAATGCGTGCGCTGCGGGAACTGGGGGTGCGTTCGCCCCTGCGGGAGTGCGGCGTGGCAAAGGCGGAGATCCGGCGTCTGGCAGAGGCGGCGTCGCTGCCGGTATGGGACAAGCCGTCCTATGCGTGTCTGGCCACCAGGGTCCCTGCGGGGACAAAAATCACCGCCTCAGCTCTGGGCCGGGTGGCCCGCGGCGAGGCGGCGTTTGCAGCGGCGGGGTTGATAGATTTCCGCCTGCGTTTGCGGGGCGGGGACGGTCTGCTGCAAGTGCGGCGGGAGCAGCTGGAGCTGGCCCGGAAGATTCTGCCGGAGATGCGGACGCGGCTGGCGGCGGACTTTGCCTGTATTGACCTGGACCGCGTTCCACGGGAGGGCCGGGAGACATAGATGGGGACGGTTGAGAGCGGGCCGCTGCCCTTGGGATCAGCTTTCTCAGTCAGCTGCAGGCGGACTGAGAGGGCTTTTTCCTGGACTGTACCCGCACTTAGCGGTACCCTTTTTTTGATTTTCTCAGCTTTTCCATATCTTCCTCACGGACCCACTCCTCCACAAAACCGCACCCGCAGCAGATATGCCGGTCTATGGGGACGGCGGAGAAGATAGAGTGCCCGGTCATAATGTGGTTTCCACTGCCATACGCGCCCGCATAGCCCTCGAAAATCAGGATGTCCGTACCGCCGCACTTGGGGCATACCCGCGACTGTTTCATAGTCGTCTCCTCATTCTTTCTCTGCCATTTTGACGGCAGTTTCCAGTGCGATTTTCATCATGGTGGTAAATGTGGTCTGCCGGTCTTCGGCGGACAGGGCCTCCCCGGTGACGATGCTGTCGGAAATGGAGCAGATCGCCAGCGCCCGTTTCCCCAGACAGGCGGCGGTCATATACAGCGCGGCGGCTTCCATCTCCACCGCCAGCACCCCCATCTCCGCCCATTTCATGGTACTGTTGGAGGCGTCATAGAAGGTGTCGGAGGAAAGAAGGTTCCCCACCGGCATCTCCACCCCCATCTCCCTGGCGGCCCCCACCGCCGTCTCCAGCAGGGTGAAGTCGGCAATGGGCGCGAAGGTCCCAGGCAGCTGGAACTGGTGGGCAAAGTTGGAGTTGGTACACACGCCCTGGGCGGCGACGACGTCCCGCAGCTGCAGCCGCCTGCTGATCGCCCCTGCGGAGCCGATGCGCAAAATATTCTCTACTTCGTACTCTTTGTATAATTCATGACAATAAATACCCATAGACGGCATTCCCATACCGGAGGCCATCACAGATACCGGTACGCCCCGGTACGTGCCGGTGTAGCCCTGAATCCCCCGGACGTTGTTCACCAGCCGGGGGCTGTCCAAAAAGGTCTCCGCGATAAAAGCGGCGCGGAGGGGGTCGCCGGGCATCAGTACCGTTTTGGCGAAATCGCCGGGCTTTGCTCCATTGTGAGGTGTTGACATATTGGTACCTTCCTTTCTCTGTTACGGTTGTTCCAGTTCCTTGACCGCCTTGACAATCCGGCTGGTCCCCAGACGGGACGCGCCCAGCTGTAAGAACGCCTCCGCGTCCTCCAGGCCGGAGATGCCTCCGGCGGCTTTAATCTTCACATGCGGCTGGACATACCTGGCGAACAGCGCCACGTCCTCGCGGGTGGCTCCGCCCCCGGCAAAGCCGGTGGAGGTCTTGATGAAGTCCGCCCCGGCGTCCGACACAATCCGGCAGAGCTGGATTTTTTCTGTCTCCGTCAGCAGGCACGTTTCAACAATTACTTTCAGGATTCTGCCGCGGCAGACATTTTTTACGGCCTGTATTTCATGCAGCAAATCGTCCCATCTGTTATCTTTCGCCCAGCCAATATTGATGACCATGTCGATCTCGTCCGCGCCGCTGTCCACAGCGTCCCCCGCCTCGAAACACTTTGCCGCCGTGGAGCTGTAGCCGTTGGGGAAGCCGATGACCGTGCAGACGGGGAGGCGGTCCCCCAGGTAGTCTCTCGCCTGCCTGACAAAGCTGGGCGGGATGCAGACGGAAGCGGTGCGGTACCGCACGCCGTCATCGCAGACCGTCCGGACCTGCCCCCAGGTGGCCGCCGGGTTCAGCAGCGTGTGGTCCACCGCCCCCAGTATTCTGTTCAAATCCATAGCGCATTCCTCCTTTTATTTCAGTATACCATATCCAGCCGGAAAAGGGAAGGGTTACAGCAGACGGCTTCTTCCCGCCGCCTGCTCCACAAAGAGCTTGACCAGACTGGAAATCCGCACATTTTTTGCCGTGGCCAACCCGATGTCCCGGTACTGCCGCACGTCAAGATTTTTCCACACCACGTTGTACCGCCCGCATCCGGCGAGGAGGGAGTGCATCACGCTGACGCCCAGCCCCATTTCCACCATGGACAGGATAGTGTGGTCCCCGCTGACCTCGTAGCGGACGTGGGGATGGATGCCGGTCCGGTCCATGAACCGCGCGATCTCATAGTCCACCTCGTTCAATTTGATGAACGGCTCCTCTGTCAGCTGCCGGGCGGGAAACACCGCCTCGTCCGCCATAGGGTGGTCCGGCGGCAGTACCGCCACCAGCATGTCCCGTTGGAGAAAGACCGTATCCAGATCGTTGGCAGTGGGCATACTGACAAAGCCGCAGTCCACCTGTCCGTGAATGATCCAGGACTCGATTTCCGAATAGTTCTCGCTGTTTTTCAGCTCAAACTCAATGTTGGGAAAGGACCGCTGGAAGGATTGCAGCAGTCTGGGCAGCCACATGTCCGCCACGCTGGTAAACGTCCCCACCCGGATCAGGCCCCGGCGCAGGCCGTGGAGTTCTCCGATGGTATACTCCAGCTCCGAGCAGTCGGCGTTGATGGAGCGGAGAATGGGCAGGAGCCGCTTTCCGGAAGAGGTCAGCGACACCCCCGCCCGGCTCCTCCGCAGCAGGTCCAGGCCCCACTGCTCCTCCAGATCCGCGATCATCCGGCTCACCGCCGACTGGGTATACCCCATTTCCTCCGCCGCCCGGCTGATGCTCCCCAGTTCCACCGTCTTCAGCAGAGCAGTATATTTCTGCAAACTCATGGTAAGTTTTTCCACCCTCCATTCTGAATTGGAATGTATAACATGAGGAATATTTGCTTGTGTAATACTATTTGGCAGTATATAATAAAAATATGGAAAACGCAACCAAATTTTTGTGATGGAGGTACACTATGGAAAACGTAAAGGTAATTATCTGGGGTCTGGGCGCTATGGGCGGCGGTATGGCCGACATGCTGCTGAAGAAGAAGGGCGTGGATATCGTCGGCGTGGCTGGCCGCGGCAAGAAGATCGGTACCAGCATGTACGACTATATCAAGACCGAGCGGGGCGACCGTCCCGACGTCATCATTCAGGCGGAGCAGGACGTCATCAAGCCCGGCGCAGCGGACGTGGTGCTGCTGTGCACGGATTCCTTCACCAAGCAGGCTTTCCCCCGGATTAAGTTTATTTTGGAGCAGGGCATCAACGTCATCACCTCCGCTGAGGAAATGGCCTATCCCAAGGCCCAGGAGCCGGAGCTGACCGAGGAGCTGGACCGCATCGCCAAGGCCAACGGCGTGTCCGTGCTGGGTACCGGCATCAATCCGGGCCTGATTATGGACCTGCTGGTGCTCATCTGGACCGGCTGCATGGAGGATGTGGAGCACATCGTTTCCCGCCGCGTCAACAGCCTCTCCCCCTTCGGCCCCGCCGTCATGGAGGAGCAGGGCATCGGCATCAGCAAGGAGGAGTTCTACCTGCGCAAAGAGGGCAAGGGCTCCGGCCACCTGTCCGGCCACGTGGGGTTTGCGGAGAGCGTGGGCATGATCGCCGATGGCATCGGCTGGGACCTGGACGACTTCAAGCAGGACATGGAGCCCATCGTCACCGACGTGGACCGCAAGAGTCCCTACGGCTTCGCCGCTGCCGGCAGCGTGGCGGGCGTGGCTATGAAGGCCTGGGGCTATAAGGACGGCAAGTGCCTCATTGAGATGGATCACCCCCAGCAGATCGAGCCGGAGCAGGTGGGCGTCCAGACCGGCGACTACGTGATTATCAACGGCACCCCCGCTGTGAATATGCTCAACTCCCCGGAGATTGACGGCGGCATCGGCACCATCGCTATG
The DNA here is from genome assembly GCA_022800665.1 of Oscillospiraceae bacterium. Lineage (GTDB taxonomy): Bacteria > Bacillota > Clostridia > Oscillospirales > Oscillospiraceae > Pelethomonas. The sequence continues at coordinate 18,318 of JAAWQS010000031.1, read as the reverse complement.
TGCGTGAACATGATTCCCCAGATCATCAACGCCGAGCCGGGCCTGCACACCATGCTGACCCTGCCCGTACCCCGCGCCATCATGGGCGACATGCGCAACCGCATCGACCCCAGCCGCAAGATCGTCAAGTAATTCGTTCTTTCATATTGTGAGCTGACTAAAGACCTGGCGGTGGGGTCCGCCCTGCCGCCGGGTCTGGATTTTTATATAATTGGGAGGAGACTATGGCCAAGAAAAACGATTGGGTCCGGGTCCACCGCAGTGTGCTGGAGCCGGAGCAGAGAACCGGCAAGCTGCCGGAGGACACCAAGCTGGTCCCCCTGGAGATGTGGGTGAAGGGCCGGCTGCTCAACGAGAGCGCAGAGATTGGCGACGATGTCACCGTGCTGACCCGCGCGGGCCGCGAGGAGCACGGACGCATGATTGAAGTGGACCCCTGCTATGAGCTGAACTACGGCTGTTTTGTGCCGGAGATTCTGGAGATGGAAGAGCAGCTGCGGGGCGCGTTATTCGGAGGTGAACAGGTATGATCGTAGATAAGAGCTATCAGGCCGTCACAGGCCGCAAGGGTGAGATTATCAACAAGGCCATGGGCGTGGACTACAGCCGCTACGAGACCGGTTCCATCGCTTTCCGCTACGAGGACATGATGAACGACACCGGCTACACCCTGGAGGATCACATCCGCCTGCAGCAGCAGTTCAACGTGGGCAACACCCCCATCTTCGAGCTGAAGAACCTGACCGAGCTGGCCCGCAAGTGCGCCGCTCCCGGCAAGGGCGCGCGCATTTTCGTCAAGGACGAGGCTTCCAACCCCGCCGGAAGCTTTAAGGAACGCCGGGCGGTGGCCTCCGTCTACCAGGCCAAAAAGATGGGCTACAAGGGCGTCATCGCCGCCACCAGCGGCAACTATGGCGCGGCAGTGGCTTCCCAGGCCGCGATGCAGGGCCTGAAGTGCATCATTGTCCAGGAGTGCTACGACTCCAAGGGCAGCGGCCAGCCGGAGATCGTGGAAAAAGCCCGCAAGTGCGAGGCCCTGGGCGCGGAAGTGCTCCAGCTGTCTGTGGGTCCTGAGCTGTTCTATGAGGTGCTGATGATGCTGGAGGAGACCGGCTTTTTCAATGCCTCCCTGTACTCCGCCTTTGGCGTGGGCGGCGTGGAGACCCTGGGATGGGAGCTGGCCCATCAGTTCCGCGACCGCTGCGGCAGAGACGCCGACGTGGTGGTGTGCGCCAACGCCGGCGGCGGCAACCTCACCGGTACCGCCCGCGGCCTGCGCAAGGCGGGCAGCAAGGCGAAGATTATCGCCGCGTCCGTGGACCTGAAGGGCCTGAGCATGGCCTCTGACCAGCAGTTCAACCGCAAGTCCTTCACCACCGCCCACACCGGCTTTGGCGTCCCCTACGCCACCGATCCCGACCACAGCGACGTACCCCGCAGCGCCGCCCGTCCCCTGCGGTACATGGACCGCTACGTGACGGTAAAGCAGGGCGAGGTATTCTATATTACAGAAGCCCTGGCCACCCTGGAGGGCATGGAGAAGGGGCCCGCCGGCAATACCAGCCTGGCCGCCGCCTTCGCCCTGGCCCAGGAGATGGACCAGGACCAGATCATCGTCGCCCAGGAGACCGAGTATACCGGCGCGGGCAAGCACATCCAGCCCCAGCTGGCCTTTGCCCGGAAAAACGGCATTGAGATTCTGTTCGGCGACCCGGCGGAGGAGATTCCCGGTTCCAATATTATCCTGCCCGCCCGTCCCTCGCTGCTGAAAGCGCGGGAGGCTGATCTGGACCATATGCGCAAATCCCTCATCCGCCGCCAGGCCACCCGCGCCACAGGTCCCGTGACCGCCGCGGAGATCGCCTATCTGGCGGAGGAGACCAACAGCAGCGACGCCTTTGTCAAGGGCGTATTGACAGAACTGGGCTATCAGCTCGCCTGAGAAGAGAGGGGAATGAGATGAAGAGAGCAGACGATTTTGAGAGCCGCCGGGAACACCTGCGGAAGATGAGCGACGAGGAACTGAAAAATTATTTCTGGCAGCTGGCCCAGCAGGTGGTGGACCCCCTGCTGGAGTATGGACGCACCCACACCACGCCCTCCATTGAACGCTCCGTGCTGCTGCGTATGGGCTTCTCCTCCCTGGAGGCCAAGCCCATGGTGGATCAGGCCATTGAGCACGATCTCATCGGCCACGGCGTGGGGAACGTGGTCTACCGTCTGTCCAAGGCGGAGAACATGTCCATCCGGGACGCAGGCGCGGCCCTGGCAGAAGGAAAGCTGTGGGACCGGGCCGCCGGTCTCTTTGAAGGAGGCGTCAAGGCATGAGTGAAAAGAAATTGCAGATGGACCAGCGCATTGACGTGGAGGAAATTTTGCAGGACCTGGACCAGTACCGCCCCCGGCGGAGAAACTGGGTCTGGCGCAAACCGGCGGAGGACCAGCACGCGGGTCCCTTCGTCTACCGGGAGATTTCCGAGCCCATGGGCGGGGAGAGCGTGGGCCTGATGACGGCCCACTACTTCGACAACATCGACCCCCAGCCCATTCCCTCCATCACCACCGAGATTGCCTCTGGCCGCTTTGAGGACGACATCCGCCGTATGCGCATGGCCGCCCACCACGGCGCGGACCACATCATGGTCATCCGCACCGCCGGACAGTCCCACTTCGACGGTCTGATTGAGGGTACCCCCCAGGGAATCGGCGGCGTGCCCATCACCCGCAAGCAGGTCCGCGCCCAGCGGAAGGCCCTGGACCTGATTGAAGATGAAGTGGGCCGTCCCATCAACTACCACTCCTATGTCTCCGGCGTAGCCGGACCGGAGGTGGCGGTGATGTTTGCCGAGGAGGGCGTCAACGGCGTCCACCAGGACCCCCAGTACAATGTCATTTACCGCAATATCAATATGATCCGCTCCTTTGTGGACGCCTGCGAGTCGAAAAAGCTCATCGCCTGGGCGGGCATGGCCCAGATCGACGGCGCGCACAACGCCAACGCCACCGCGCGGGAGGCGTGGAAGGTGATGCCGGAGCTGATGGTGCAGCACGCCATTAACGCGGCGTTCTCCGCCAGCGTGGGCATTGACAAGAAGAATGTCTGCCTGTCCACCGTTCCCCCCACGGCCACCCCGGCCCCCTGCGTGTTCATGGACCTGCCCTATGCGGTGGCGCTGCGGGACCTGTTCACGGAGTACCGGATGCGCGCCCAGATGAACACCAAGTATATTGAGTCCTCCACACGGGACGCAACAGTGACCCACGTGCTCAATATGCTCATCTCCAAGCTGACCAGCGCGGATATTCAGTCCACCATCACCCCCGATGAGGGCCGGAATGTACCCTGGCACATCTACAACATCGAGGCGTGCGACACCGCCAAGCAGACCCTGCTGGGACTGGACGGCCTGATGGATATGGTGGAGCTGCGCAAGGACGGCCCTCTGCCGGAGAAGGTCCGGGAGCTGAAGGAGCGGGCGGTACTGTTCTTCGAGGAGATTCTGGCGGTAGGCGGCTACTTCAACGCCGTGGAGCAGGGCTTCTTTGTGGACTCCGGCTTCTATCCTGAGCGGGGCGGCGACGGCATCTGCCGCGAGGCCGCCGGCGGCGTAGGCGCAGGCACTGTCTTTAAGCGGGAGGACGACTATATGGCCCCCGTTACCGCCCACTACGGCTACAACAACGTAGCGCAGTACGATGCCAATGCGGTCAATGACCCGGCCAGCCTCATCGGCGGCTGCACCCTGGAGCAGCCGGAGAAGATCGTCTATATCGACGAGCTGGACGAGGAGGACAACGTCAATGTCCGCATGAAGGAGACCGCCCAGTACCGGGGCAAGGACTGTCACACGGTCCGTCCGGAGATGGAGTGGCTGGCCGACGGCACGGTGATGCTGAACATGTTCTTCCCCACATCCAAGCGGGTGGCGGAAGCCGCCGCCCTGGAGGTGGCCCGGCGCATGGGTCTGGCGGAGCCGGAGGTTATCAGCCGGGAGATCATGCAGCAGGCCGAGGGTACCCGCGTGGAGGTCAAGGGCAAGTTCTGCCAGGATATCGACTTGGATAAGCTGGAGATTCCCGAGGAGCCGGACGTGATGAGCGACGAGGAGATTCGCGCGGACATCGAGCGCAAACCCATGGTCGTGGTGTGCGGCACGGTGGGCGACGACGAGCACTCCGTGGGCCTGCGGGAGATCATTGACATCAAGCACGGCGGCATCGAGAAGTACGGCATTAAGGTCCACTACCTGGGGACCTCCGTGCCGGTGGAGAAGCTGGTCAACGCCGCCGTGGAGCTGGATGCGGACGTGATTATGGCGTCCACCATCATCAGCCACGACGATATCCACTACAAGAACATCGCCAACATCGACCGTCTGGCCCGCGAGATGGGCGTGCGCGACCGCGTGATTTTCATTGCGGGCGGCACCCAGATCACCCCGGAGCTGGCGGTGGAGAACGGCGCGGACGCGGGCTTTGGCCGCGGCAGCAAGGGCATCCACGACGCCACCTTTATGGTCAAACGCCGCCGGGAGCTGGAAGCCGCCGGAAAATGGCCGCGCTAGGCACGCCGCCAGAGCGCTCCCTCCTCCGGCGAAACGCCGGGACAGCCGTCCGGCAACGCAGGCGGGAGCAGCGCGGCGAATTTGAATAAAATGAAATGTTAGCGGTGCGGTCTGGAAATTTGTCGGCGGCAGGGGTCCGCTCTGCCGCCGGCAGCCGTATAAGGAAAGGGGAGGATTGGGATGAAAATAGACGTCCTGGTGGCGGAGATCGGCTCCACCACCACCGTTGTCAACGCCTTTGACCGGATCAACGGGGCGGAGCCTGTATTCCTGGGACAGGGACAGGCCCCGACTTCTGTGCTGGCCGGAGATGTGCGGGTGGGCCTGCAGGGGGCTGTGGACGATCTGTGCCGCAATCTGGGGGCGGAGGATGTGCAGTATGAGACCATGCTGGCCACCTCCAGCGCCGCCGGAGGGCTGCGCATGACGGTCCACGGCCTGGTCTATGATATGACGGTGAAGGCCGCGAAGGAGGCGGCTCTGGGCGCGGGGGCCAACCTCCACCTGACCACGGCGGGCGTTCTGGAGGAGGACGACCTGGAGGATATCCGGGACATCCGTCCCAACCTGATCCTTCTGGCCGGCGGCACCGACTACGGCGAGCGGCAGACGGCGTTGGAGAACGCCAAACGCCTGCGGGGGATGGACCTGGACGTGCCGGTGATTTACGCGGGCAATGTGCAGAACCAGAACCGGGTCCGCCGGATTTTCGAGGGGGCGCGGGCGCAGCTCTATATAACGGAGAATGTCTATCCCCGTCTGGATGAGCTGAACATCGAGCCGACCCGCCGGATTATCCACCAGGTTTTTGAGGAACACATTATTAAAGCTCCCGGCATGGAGGGCATCCGGGATATGGTTACAGGCTCCATCCTGCCCACCCCCGGCGCGGTGATGGAGTGCGCCAAGCTGCTCCACAGCCAGATCGGCGACCTGCTGGTGCTGGACGTGGGCGGCGCGACCACGGACATCCACTCCGTAACCGAGGGCAGCGAGGAGATCGCTCTCATCCAGATCACCCCTGAGCCAATGGCGAAGCGGACGGTGGAGGGGGACCTGGGGGTGTATGTCAACGCGAAGAGCCTGGCTGGACAGGTGGGCATGGAAAAGCTGTCCAAGGAGCTGGGGCTGGACGTCCCGACGCTGTTTGCGGACTACCGGCCCATCCCCGCCACGCCGGAGCAGTTTGCCTTAACGGAAAAACTGACCTGGTATGCCGCCTCTATGGCTCTGGAGCGTCACTGCGGAAAATTCCGCTATACCTACGGCTCCAATGGCCGGGTCACATACGCCGACGGCAAGGACCTGACCAAAGTGCGGTATTTGGTGGCCACTGGCGGCGCCCTGACCCGTCTGCCGGGCCGGAAGGCCATCATGGACCAGCTGTGCGGCATCAACAGCTCTGGCAAGCTGCTCTTCCCCAAAGCCGGCAAGCTGGAGGCCCTGGAGGACCGCTGGTACTGTATGGCCTCCCTGGGCGCGCTGAGCCGGGCCTATCCGGACGCGGCGGTCCGCCTGCTGCGGCAGAATCTGTCTTTGAGGTGACGAATATGTATCCCCAAGTGGTAATTGATTTGGAAAAGCTCTCTCACAATGCGCGCCAGCTCAGCCGCATAGCGGCGGAACGGGGCGTGACAGAGCTGGCCTTTGTCACAAAAGTTTTCTGCGCGGACACGGAGATGGTGCGGACCATCGCCGCGTCCCCCTGCCGGTATCTGGCGGACTCCCGTGTGGAGAACCTGGCCCGCAGCGGCGGCATGGGCAAGGAGCGTATTTTGCTGCGCCTGCCCATGCCCTCTCAGGCGGCGGAGGTGGTCCGGGCGGCGGAGATCAGCTTCAACTCGGAACAGGCTGCGCTCCGCGCTCTCAGCCAGGCGGCCAGGGAGGCGGGGCTGGTCCATAAGGCGGTATTGATGATCGACCTGGGCGACCTGCGGGAAGGGATCTTCTTCCAGAACGAGGCGCTGCTCTTGGAGACGGCGGCGATGGCGGAGGCTGATCCCAACCTGGAGCTCTTCGGGACGGCCTTCAACCTGACCTGTTACGGCTCTGTGCTGCCGTCGGAGGAGAATCTGGCCGCGTTCCTGGAAATGACGGAGAAGATTGAAAAACAGATCGGACGGCGGCTGCCCTTTATCTCCGGCGGCAACTCCAGCTCCATTCCCCTGCTGCTGGCGGGGAAGATGCCGGGCCGGGTCAACAACCTGCGGCTGGGCGAAGCTCTGGTCCTGGGCCGGGAGACCGCCTATGGCGCGGATCTGGACGGCATGTACGGCGACGCAGTGCGGCTGGAGGCGGAGGTGGTGGAGGTGCAGGTCAAGCCCTCCTATCCCATCGGCGAGATTGGCGTCAACGCCTTTGGCGAGCGGGGCAGCTATACGGACATCGGCCCCCGCCGCCGTGCCATTGCCGCCATTGGCCGGCAGGATATGGACTGCGACAGCCTGCGCCCGGCGCTGGCCGGGGTGACGGTTGTGGGAGCCAGTTCCGACCATCTGATTTTAGATGTGACCGATTGTGAGAAACCGGTGGAGGTGGGGGATGCCCTCTCCTTTACCATGACCTACGGCGGACTGCTGCGGGGCTTTACCAGCGGCTATGTGGGCCGCTCTTACGAGCGTATAGGCCGTTAAGAGACTGTCAAGACAGAGAGGAGACGTCCCGTGAAAAGCAGAATGAAACAAAACTCCCTGGCCCTGCTGGCCGCATTGATCTGGGGCTTTGGTTTTTCCGCCCAGAGCATGAGCGCGGAGTATATCGGCCCGTTTACTTTTAACTGTGTGCGTAATATCATCGCCTTCCTGGCGTTGCTGCTGATTGACCTGGCGGCTTCCCGCTTCATACCGGGACGGCGGAACATGTTCCAGCTGGACGGGGCGGGAAAGAAATTCCTGCTGCTGGGGGGCTGCGCCTGCGGCGCAATGCTGGCGCTGGCGTCCTTTGCCCAGCAGCTGGGCATCACCGTGGGGACTTCGGCGGGCAAGGCCGGGTTTATTACCGCCATGTACATCGTCCTCGTACCGCTGCTCAGCCTCCTGCTGTTCCGCCGCAAGCCCACCCTGCTGCTGGCGGGGAGCGTTGCGCTGGCGGTGGCGGGGCTGTACTTCCTGAGCGTGACGGAGGCGTTTACCATTGCCGCCGGGGACCTGATTATCATGCTCTGCGCCCTGCTCTACGCCGGACATATCCTGGTCATTGACCGCTTCTCCCCCCATCTGGACGGCATCCACATGTCCTGTATCCAGTTCCTGGCGGCGGCGGTCATCTCCGGCGCGGGTATGTTCGCCGCGGAGCGGTCCACCCTGCCGGGAATCGCCATGTGCCTGCTGCCCCTGCTGTACGCGGGCCTCTTCTCCAGCGCGGCGGGCTATACGCTGCAAATCCTCGCCCAGAAGGACGCGGACCCAACGGTGGTGTCCATCCTGCTGAGCCTGGAGTCGGTGTTTGCCGTGATCGGCGGCGCGCTGTTGCTGGGCGAGCGCATGGGTGTGCGGGAACTGCTGGGCTGTGCGCTGATGATGGCGGCGGTGGTGCTGGCCCAACTGCCCGGCGCGTCCGGAGAGACGGCGTCCAGCTGAAAAATATTGTAAATTTTATCCAAGAAATCTCAATTATTCTATTGCTTTGTTGTGCTGGTTGTAGTATAATTCCCATAAGTAGTATGGAATTCAACTGTTTCCCGCGCTTGGGTAAGAGGCGCGGCGGAACGTATCGGAGGGAGAGAGAGGTGTTGCGGCAGACCATGGCGTACGACGAATCCCAGACACACGCAAATATCCTGTTCAGTTCCGCAATCGAACTGCACTGTTTGGCCCGGACTGTGTCTTCCGGGGCGGATGGTGTGTGTATTAGGAGAAAGGTTGGTACAATTTCATGAGCGAAGAAAAGAAAACAAACCATCGGATGCCAAAGGTATGGGAGGCTCTGATTACGCTGCTGATCCTGGTGGCCTCGCTGGCTGTCGGTATCATCAAGTACGGCGTGGACCCCCATGTGCCCATGTTTATCGGCGTCGTGGCCGCAGCCCTGATGGCAATGCGTCTGGGGTACAAGTGGGATGAGATTGAAAAATCCATGATGGACGGCATCTATAAGGCCCTCCAGTCCTGCTGCATCCTGATTATTGTCGGTATCCTCATCGGCGTGTGGATCAACGCCGGCGTGGTTCCCTCCATGATCTACTATGGCCTGAAGATTCTGCATCCCGCAATCTTCTTCATCGCTACCGTTCTTATCTGCTCCATCACCTCCCTTGCTACCGGTACCTCCTGGGGCACCATGGGCACCATGGGCGTGGCTCTGATGGGCATTGGCTTCGGCCTGGGCATGAATCCGGCCATGACCGCCGGCGCAATCCTGTCCGGCGCGTACTTCGGCGACAAGATGTCTCCCCTGTCCGATACCACGAACCTGGCTCCCGCTATGGCCGGTACCGACGTCATGAGCCACGTCAAGGCCATGCTGGTCCCCACCGTGACCGTGTATGCCATCGTGCTGGTGATCTTCGGCGTGCTGGGCGCGGCCCAGTACAGCGGCGGCGACGCGGATATGAGCCGTGTGGATGAGTTCGCCAACGCCCTGAACGCGGCAAACGGCGGCGTGTTCAACATCAATCCCGCCCTGCTGCTGCCGCCGGTCATCGTCATTGTGGCGGTTGCTATGAAAATACCCGCCATCCCCGGCATTTTCCTGGGCATCATTGCCGGCGGCGTGCTGGGTATGGTCTTCCAGCCGGACTGCAACCTGGGTACCATCTTTGATTACGGTATGAACGGCTACTATTTCGCCGACGAGGTGTCGGAGATGCTGGCCTCCACCCTGTCTGAGGAGACCCATTACACCATGACCCGCCTGCTGGAGAGCGGCGGTATCCTGGGTATGATGTTCTCCGTGTCCATGACCATCATCGCCATGATGTTCGGCGGTATCATGGAGACGACACACCAGCTGGAGGTCATTGTGGACCAGCTGAAGAAGCTGATTCGCGGTCCCGTTGGCCTGGTTGCCCTTACCGAAGTCACCTGCGTGGTCTCCAACGCCACCATGCCGGAGCAGTACATCTCCATCGTGGTTCCTGGCCGTATGTACGCCGAGGAATACCGGAAGCTGGGCCTGCATCCCACCGTGCTGTCCTCCACTCTGGAGAACTCCGGTACCGTTACCTCCGCGCTGATTCCCTGGAATACCTGCGGCGTGTTCATTGCCACCACCCTGGACATCAGCGTCGCACAGTATATCCCCTTCGCATTCTTCAACTGGATGATGCCTCTGGCCGCGCTGATCTTCGCCGCCGTCGGCTTCACGCTGAAGGATATGGACGGCAAGCCCTATAAGAGAAGAGCTGCCGCGAAATAAGCGATTTTTGCAGATTTTGGTCCCCCGGCGGCGTTTTGCGCGCAGCCGGGGGCTTTGCAAAAAGACGGGAAAAGCCTTAACTAAATTTTTCCTTGGCAAATGTGTCAATATGGCGTATAATAGAGACAGACCATCCATGGGTCTAAACTGGGAAAGATGAGGTGAACCGCATGGAGAAAGAGACGACGAAAAAGAAACTGCTGCTGGCAGTGATTCAAAGCGACGATTACCCCGATACAGTGGACGACTTAAACCGCGCTGGATTTTTTGCCACCATTCTCAGCTCTACGGGGGGCTTCCTGAAAAAGCGCAGCATGACGCTCATGATCGGTGTGGAAGAGCCGAAGGTGCAGTCCGCGCTGGATATCCTGAAGCAGTGCGCAGGCCGGCGCAAGCAGATGACCTACTCAAACCTGTCGATGTCGGCGGGAGGTCCCAACCCCTCCATCCCCATGATGCCTGTGCAAATGGACGTGGGAGGCGTGGTGGTGTTCATCATGGACCTGGACGACATCCAGAAATTCTAAAGGAGCCGCGCTATGAATCTCTCCTCCGCCAGCCGGACGTTTCAGCTGCTCAGCCGCCTGCTGGACCCCCGGTCCTCCACCGAGCCCTTTGTCCCCGGCGCGGGGGATAAACGCGCCCTGCCTCTGCGGCCTTCCGCCCAGCCCTTCCCCCGCGCCGTGCCGGAGGAGGCCGGGATCGCATCCCGCCACATCCGCAAATTCCTGGAGGAGCTGTCCGACCCCGCGCTGCATATGCAGACCGTGCTGATCCTGCGCCGGGGGCAGGCGCTCTGCGAGGCCGCCTTCGGCTCACAGACCCTGCTGGCCCCGGCCTACACCTTTTCTGCCTGTAAGAGCGTGGTCTCCCTGGCGGTGGGCCTGCTGGTTGACAGCGGAACGCTGGCAGTGACAGACAGGATTGCGGATATTTTTGACGATATCCCCGGCCTGCGGCGGCGGATGAAGGACCTGACGGTGGAGGACCTGCTGACCATGCGGGCCGGACTGCTGTTCACCGAGGCGGAGGCTTTGACAGAGACAGACTGGGTGCGCCGGTTCCTCAGCGCAGCGCAGAAATCTGAACCAGGCTTCTTCTACAACAGCCTGAATACCTATCTGCTCTCCGCCATCGTCTGCCGCAGGACCGGCGGGAGCTTGACGGATTTCCTGCAGGAGCGGCTGTTTGCCCCCATGGGTATTACAGACGTGCTGTGGGAAAAGTGTCCCATGGGTGTGGAAAAGGGTGGCTGGGGGCTGTATATCCGCCCGGAGGACGCCGCAAAGCTGGGTCAGCTGGTGCTGGACGGCGGGGTCTGGCAGGGGGAGCGGCTGCTCAGCAGGGAATACCTCGACGCCGCCCTCGCGCCCCACGCCATCCCCCCCGCATCTACAGGGGATTTCAACTATGGCTATCAGATCTGGGTGGGCCGGAGGGAGAATACCTTCCTGTTCAACGGTATGCTGGGCCAGAATGTGCTGGGGTTCCGGGACAGCGGCGTTCTGGTCGTCACCAACGCCGGAGAGGACACGGATTTCCAGGAGAGCCGGTATTTTGAGATTGTAAGCCGCTATTTCGGCGGCGCGTTCCCGGACAGACTGTCCCCGGACCCTGGGGGCGCGGCCCGTCTGGCGGAGACGGTCCGGACGCTGTCCGCCTACAGCCGCCAGCCGGAGCGCGTGGACCAGGCCGGGGTGGCGGAGAAAGCGAAGCTGTTTTTGAACCGCTCCTTTGCCACGGAGGACCCGCGGGCCGCGTCTGTGGGATTGCTCCCAATGGTACTGCAGGCGCTGCACAACGATTACACCCAGGGGGTGGAGTCGGTGGCGGTGAGCGTGCGGGACGGACTGCCGGAGCTGATCTACCGGGAAAAAGGGGCGGTCTACCGCCTGCCGGTGGGACTGGGGGCGCCGCGGATCAGCGCTCTGGATTTCCAGGGGGACGCCTATCAGGTGGCGGCTCTGGGCCGTTTCACCCACGACGAGGAGGACCGCCCGGTATTCTATATCCGCCTTGATTTTGTGGAGACGCCCTGTGTGCGGATTTTGAAGCTGGTTTTGGAGAATGGGCGGATGACCCTCAAGCAGACGGAGACCCCCGGCGTACCCTACGTCTACCGGAAACTGAGCCAGGCGGCGCAGTCCGCGCTGTATAAACCCCTGCTGCTGGTGGCGGCTGGCGGTACGGAGGAGGATTTCCTGCGGTATAAAACGCTGCAGCTGCTCTCCCCGCAGATTGCGTTTGAGCCTGTGAAGTAACAGGGCCAAACGCGCGGAGCCGTCCGTAAGCAGCCTACGCCCTGCTTCCATCCTGTGAAAGTGTCGCAAGATGGAAGCAGGGCGTATTTTTTCTGCCGCTGTTTCAGATTGCTGCAATCAGTCCCCGCCGCAAAAGGCAAGGCGCAGGCATCGCTGAAAAATCTGCCAGTACGTCAGCCGCGCCACAGCCTGGTCCGCCACAATGGGAATCGACGCCAGCGTCTCGCCGCCGGAGGCCACCGTCATCCGTCCCACCGGCTGCCCGGCCTCCACCGGCGCGGCCAGCTCCTCCTCCAGCTCCACCTGTACCTCGATTCCCGCCGCCTTGCTCTTGGTGGTCAGGAACGTGTTCTCTCCCTCCAGGCGGGGCGCTACCGCCGGGGCGTCGCCCAGCGTCACCGGAATCTCCCGCAGCGGTTCCGGCGGGTCCGCCGTCACCAGCGTGTAGGCGGCAAAGCCGTAGTTAAGCAGTACCTTCGCGCTCTCAAACCGTTGGGGAGACGTGGGGGACTTCAAAATCACCGCAATCAGCTCCATGCCGTTCCGCTCCGCCGTGGCGGAGAGACAGTATTGCGCCGCATTGGTACTGCCGGTCTTCAAACCGGTTGCGCCTTCATAAAACCGAATCAGCTTGTTGGTGTTGCTCAGCCCCGACTCACCGCCCCGCAGGGTGTCCATCCAGATGGTGGTGAAGCGGCGGATATCCGGATGGCGGAGAATTAGCTCCCGGCTCATCACCGCAATGTCATGGGCGCTGGTGATATGCCCAGGAGCCGGTAAGCCCGTGGGATTTTCAAAGTGGGTGTCCGCCATGCCCAGCTCCTCCGCCCGCTGGTTCATCCGCTCCACAAATGCTTCCGCGCTGCCCGCCACATGCTCCGCCAACGCTACGCTGCAGTCATTGGCTGAAACCACGCACACTGCCTTGAGCATATCCTCCACCGTCATCTGCTCGTTCTCCTTCAGCCAGATCTGGCTCCCGCCCATCGAACAGGCGTAGGCGGACGCTGTGACCGTATCCTCGTAGGCCAGCGCCCCGGAGTCGATGGCCTCCATCACCAGCAGCATGGTCATCACCTTCGTCACGCTGGCCGGTTCCAGCTGCTGGTGTTCGTTTACCGCGTACAGCACCTGCCCCGTGGTCTTTTCCATCAGCATACACGCCTGAGCCGATACAGCCAGCTCCTCCGCACGGGCGGCAGGGGCGATGGAGAGCGCGGCCAGCAGGGCCAGGAGCCATGAGAGCAACCGTTTCATACCGCAATCCTTCCTTTGCTTTTTACTTGCCTTGCTCCATACATATGCGCTATTCCGGACGAACATGACGGTCCCATTGCGGCAGAAAAGCGGCCCTCTCCGCCGGTGAAGGGCGGGAGGGCCGCGCTGGATTATTCGCTGAGATATTCTGCGGGATCAACCGGCAGTCCGTCCTTGGTGACGCTGAAGTGGAGGTGTGCGCCGATCCCCGCTTCGGACAGGGATGTGTTGCCCACCGTGCCCAGCACTGTGCCTGCCTCCACCTCGTCCCCAGCCAGCACCGGTACGTCCTCCTGCAAACTGGCGTAGGTGGTCACATAGCCGTTGTTGTGGTCCACCGTCACGGTGGTACCCAGCCGTCCGTCGTTTTCAACCGTGAGGACCGTCCCGGCGGCTGCGGCAGTGACAGCGTCGCCTGCAGCGGCCTTGATGTCAATACCGTCATGGATGCGCCAGTCCCCTAAGGTGGGGTCGTAGGCCAGCTGGTCCGCAGAGAATACCGCTACGGTCTCGCCTACCACCGGGGCCTGTACAGGCTGGGGTTCCGCCGCTGCGGCAGGGGCCGGAGCGGCAGCTTCATCGTGGGCGTCAGGCACGGCCTGCGCCTTCGTGGGCAAGGGCTTGTCCACTGCCACGGGTTCCTGTGAGATGACGGGCTTTGCCGGCTCCGCCGCCGGCTTGGATACGCTCTGTACAGGGCCTTGGACCGGCTGGTCCACTACCAGATGGGTGTCTTCCGGTTCGGGAGTCGCTTCGTTGTCGTTCAGCAGGGCGAAATAGCCAACCACTCCGGCTGCGAGTACGCAGACGAGCAGGGCTATGTAGAAGCCCATGCCGCCGAAAATGGAGGAAGCCTGCCGCTTACCTCTGTTGTCCATACGATTCTTCCTTTCATCATCCTGCCGCCTGCAGGCGGCTGTTGTTTGAGCAGAGACGAGTTTCGTCTCTAGCCACATTGTGCGCCGCCGGGAGGGGTTTTATGCAGGCTTTGGAGAAATTTTTCAGAAGATCTTTTTCCTGCCCTGCGATGGGGCAATCCGGACATGCGGCGGGCAGGACAAACATATGGATCGAGCGGGGGCTCAAAGCGTTCTGCGGTCCTCCCCCGCCTGTTCCCGCACAAAGCGCAGGACTTCTTGAAAGAGCGCGTCACGGTTTTCCGCCGTGACCGAAAAGCAGCGGCAGCGGGGATGGGACCGCACACGTTCCAGGAAAGGGACCGCCCTGTCCTTCACAGCGGCAATCACCGGGATATCGCCGTCCAGCCGGGACAGGACCGCCGCGCAGAACTGCTTCTCCTGGGCCTCCATGAATCCCAGCTCATCAAAGACGATCACCCCGTTCTCCGGGACCGGACGCAGGAGCAGAGGCGCAAAGCGGTCAAAAGAGCCGGGGCGTACCCCGCATTCTCCACAGCAGCCCAGCAGGAATTTTTCTGTCTGACGGCCTCCCAGGGGGTAGAGATAGAGGGGCGCACCCGGCGCTGCCGGACTGGCCGCGCCCTCCTTTTTTGTTTCAAAGCCGTAGACAGGGCGTCCCAGCTGTTCCAGGACCCGCCGGATCAGGAAGCTCTTCCCCACGCCGCGGGGACCGGTAATCAAGGTGTGGGTCACAGTTTTCCTCATTTCTTTCTGCTGTAGGGCGTCCCCTCCAGGGGCAGACTGTACCGCCGCTTGCCGTCGTAGCGGTAGTAGGCGTCCGCGATGGCGGGGGCGGTGGGGATGGAGGTGATCTCCCCGATGCCGATGGCTCCGCAGGCCACGTCCAGGCCCGGCTTCTCTACAATGATAGCCTTGATCTCCGGGATTTGGTTGGCCTTGAACAGCCCCAGCGTCCCGAATTTTGCCGTTGGCCTGCAATCCGTCAGCGGGTAATTCTCCGTCAGGGCGAATCCCATGCCCATGACCACGCCGCCCTCGATCTGGCCCTCGCAGGAGGTTGGGTTGACCGCCTTGCCCACATCGTGGGCCGCCGCCAGAAGCTCAATTTTTCCGTCCTCCCCCACCACGCACAAATGCGTGGCGTAGCCGTAGGCTACATGGCTGACAGGGTTGGGTACCGGTGCGCCCAGGGGGTCGGTCTTGGCTAAATACTCGCCATAGTATTCTGTGCCGTTGAGCTCGGACAGCCGTTTCCCCTCCAACGCCTTTTTCAGCGCCTCGCAGGCCCGGCGGCAGGCTTCGCCGGTAATCAGGGTCTGCCGGGAGCCGGAGGTGGTACCGGAATCCGGAGCCTCAAAGGTGTTGGCCCGCTCATAGACCACATCCTCCCTGGACAGATGCAGCTGGCCGCAGCACATCTGCGTCAGCACGGTCCCCAGCCCCTGGCCGATGCAGGACGCGCCCGCCTGGATATGGACCTTTCCGTCCTCCACCACCAGACGGCACCGCCCGGTGTCCGGGATGCCCACCCCAACCCCGGCATTCTTCATGGCGCAGGCCAAGCCAGCGTATTTGGCCGCGTCATAGTAGGGCTTCACCGCCTCCAGGGTCTCCGCCAGTCCCGTCTCCGGACCAACAATCTGGCCGTTGGGCAGCGCCTCGCCAGGACGGATGGCGTTGCGGTAGCGGATTTCCCAGGGGGAGATGCCCACGATATCCGCCATCTCGTTGAGCAGGGTCTCAATACAGAAGCAGGTCTGGGTCACGCCGAACCCCCGGAAGGCTCCGGCAGGGGGATTGTTGGTGTAGTAGGCGTAGCCGTCGATCTGGAAATTTTCGTAGTGATAGGGTCCTGATGCGTGGGTGCAGGCCCGCTCCAGCACCGGTCCGCCCAGAGACGCATAGGCTCCGGTATCCGCAATGACATTGGCCGCCACGCCCTGGATGAGGCCGTTCTCATCGCAGCCGATGGAAAACTCCATCTCCATGGGGTGCCGTTTGGGGTGGATGAGCAGGCTCTCGGCACGGCTGAGCTTGCACTTGACAGGCCGCTGGGTGAGGTATGCCACCAGAGCGGCATGATGCTGGACCGTCACATCCTCCTTGCCGCCGAAGCCGCCGCCCACCAGCATATTTTTTACGCGCACCTTCTCCGGAGGCAGTCCCAGCATAGGGGCCGTCTCATGCTGGGTATCGTAGGCGCCCTGGTCCGTGGACAGAATCATCACCCCGTCCCCGTCCGGATAGGCCACGGCGCACTCCGGCTCCAGAAAGGCGTGTTCTGTGTACGGGGTGGTGAACTGCCGTGTGAGCACATGCTTCGACCGGGCAATGGCCAGGGCAGCGTTGCCGCGCTGGATGTGCTTGTGCGCCAGCAGGTTGCCGGAGCGGTGGACAAGGGGCGCGTCGTAGGCCATGGCCTCCTGCGGCGAACGGACCGGCTGGAGCGCCTCGTACTCCACCTGAACCATACGCTTGGCTTTTTCCAGAATTTCCGGCGACTCAGCGGCCACAATGCAGATGGCGTCGCCCAGGTAGTGGGTCATACCGCCCACAGGGATCATGGTATCCCAATCTTTTACCAGGTGGCCCACCTTATTTTCGCCGGGGATATCCGCCGCCGTGAACACGCCCGCCACGCCCGGCAGGGACAGGGCCTCGCCGGTGTGAATAGCTCGGACAATCGCCCGCGGGTGGGCGGAACGGACAGCGGAGGCGTAGAGCATCCCCTCCATATACACGTCGTCTGGATACAGCCCCGTCCCCTGGACCTTCTCTGCCGTATCCACCCGGTGGACCTTGGCCCCCAGCTTCCACTCCCGTTGGCCCGCATCCTCCGGCAGGCGGCCCTCCCGGAGAATTTTTGCCGTCAGGCGCACGCCCTCAATGATTTTTACATATCCCGTACAGCGGCAGACGTTGGTCCGCAGGGCGTTTTTGATTTCATCCTCCGTGGGGTCCGGATTCTGGTCCAGCAGCGCTTTGGAGGCCATGACCATCCCCGGAATGCAGAAGCCGCACTGGACTGCTCCGGCTTCTCCAAAACCGTAGGTATAGGCATCCTTCTCAAATGCGCTGAGGCCCTCCACGGTCAGAATGTTCTTGCCGTCCACCTTGTCTGTGGTAAAGACGCAGGCCCGGACGGCTTTGCCGTCAATGAGGACCGTGCAGGTACCGCAGGCTCCCTCGCTGCATCCGTCCTTGACAGAGGTGAGGCGCAGTTCGTCCCGCAGGAAACGGATCAGCTTCTGATTTTTCTCCGTAGAAACGGCCTTGCCGTTCACCGTAAATGCAGCCATGTCTTGGGCTCCTTTCTGCAGCCGTCTGTATTTCTTTTTGCGTTCACAAAAAATTTTTAGACCTAAAAATCTTTTAGTATATCATAACTTGTTTTCGGGGGAAACGCAAGCTCTTTTTGCTGTGTACGCTGACAATTTTTTGCCCGGCTGAGAAACTTGCTGCCTGAGCGGATGTGCGGGCAGACCCGATAGAGAAGGAGGATACCGGCGAAAAACCGGTACCCTCCCTTTTGGTCTGTATTCACGTAGCAGCTGGCGCGGCCATTCCGCCGCTCTCCGACTCTTTTTCCTGCGCCGGTTCGGATACATACAGCTCCTCGCATTCCCGCTGGGCCTGGATGAGAGACTGTCTGACATTCTCCAGGGTATTGATTGCATCCTCCGTGGCGTTGAACAGTGTCAGATACATTTTTTTGTAGTCTACCATACTTCTCCTTCCCTACGGCTTTTTCCGTATGGACACAAAATCTCGCCGGGTTGGCCCCGGACGGGAGCGGGCGTTTACGCCCGCGTCCCGCCGGACCGATTCCCGCCGAGACAAACAAAAAGCGGTGCAGGATATAATTACCCCACACCGCATATGTACAGACACAAACCCCGTATTGCGAAACAGACAGTCCTCCGTAGTAGGAGATGAGAGAAATAGCTATTGAAAAACGGCGGAAAGACTGTTATAATAGGGGCTGGCGTAGCAAATGCT
>JAAWQS010000030.1 GCA_022800665.1 Oscillospiraceae bacterium | reverse complement strand
ATCCTTTTGCCCTCCTCTTTTTTGAAACCCAGTATATCACCTTTTTCCTCCCTTGTCTTCCTCTGTTCACATTTCCTTTACTCATTCAATTACCGTGTGCTGCGTGCTGACAAATGCACTTTACCTGTGGAATATTTTTATAGTTTCTGCGGAGGAGAACGCGGCGGCCGGGCCTTGACCCAGCCGCCGCGCACAAGCCCGTCCGTTTATACCGCGGCAAGGCCCTTTTCCAAATCGGCAAGAATATCGTCAATGTGTTCTGTTCCAATCGACAGCCGGATGGTATTCCGCCGGATGCCCTGGTCCAGCAGCTCCTCGTCGGTGAGCTGGCCGTGGGTGGTGGTGGCGGGGTGAATGACCAGGCTCTTTACATCCGCCACGTTGGCCAGCAAGGAAAAAATTTCCAGGTTGTCAATGAACCGGTGGGCCTCCTCCTGACCGCCCTTGACCTCAAACGTGAAGATGGACGCGCCGCCGTTGGGGAAGTATTTCTCATACAGCCCATGCTGGGGATGGTCCGGCAGGCTGGGGTGGCTGACGTGCTCCACCTTGGGGTGCCGGGCCAGGAACTCCACCACTTTTTTTGTGTTTTCCGCGTGGCGCTCCAGCCGGAGGGACAGGGTCTCCACGCCCTGCAGCAGCAGGAAGGCGTTAAAGGGGGAAATAGCCGCGCCGGTGTCCCGCAGGAGGATGCACCGCACATAGGTGACAAAGGCGGCGGGACCGGCTGTTTCGGCAAAGGACACGCCGTGATAGCTGGGGTTGGGGTCCGCGATTTCGGGATATTTTCCGCTGGCCTTCCAGTCAAAGTTCCCGGAGTCCACAATGATGCCCCCCAGTGTGGTGCCGTGTCCGCCGATGAACTTGGTGGCGGAGTGGACGACGATATCCGCGCCGTGCTCAATGGGGCGGATGAGGTAGGGGGTGCCGAAGGTGTTGTCGATCACCAGGGGCAGGCCGTGCCGGTGGGCGATGGCCGCCACAGCGTCGAGGTCGGGGATGTCGCTGTTGGGATTGCCCAGGGTTTCAATAAAGAGGACCTTGGTGTTGTCCTGGATCGCGGCCTCCACCTCCTCCAGATTGTGGATATCCACAAAGGTGGTCTGCACGCCGCAGGCGGGCAGGGTATGGGCGAGGAGGTTGTAGGTACCGCCGTAGATGGTCTTTTGGGCCACGATGTGGTCGCCCATATGGGTCAGGGCCTGGAAAGCGTATGTAATGGCGGCTGCGCCGGAGGCGGTAGCCAGAGCTGCCGAACCGCCCTCCAGGGCGGCGATCCGCTTCTCCAGCACGTCCTGGGTGGAGTTGGTCAGGCGGCCATAGATATTGCCGCTGTCGGACAGATCGAAGCGGGCGGCGGCGTGGGCGGCGTTCCGGAAGACATAGGAGGTGGTTTGATAGATGGGTACGGCCCTGGCATCGGTAGCGGGATCGGGCTGTTCCTGGCCCACATGGAGCTGCATAGTCTCAAATTTATACTTGCTCATGGCTGCTTACCTCTCGTTTTTTATAATCTGGGCGGGCGGAGACCGGGAAAGCGGCTTAAAAACCCACCAATTAAATCGGTTTATAGAGTGATTATAGCGCCCCACATTTTCCCTGTCAACTGTTTTTTGATAGACTTTTCCCTGTGGATGTGGTAAAATCAAACGGCAAAAAGCGTTACAGCAATACGGAATCTGAGGAGCGATTAAAAGCATGACAGAAGTAAAGAAAATCCGCAAAAGAGAAGAACTGGACCCCAGCGTCTGCTGGAGCATCTCCGACCTTTTCCCCAGCGATCAGGCGTGGGAGGAGGCGTTCCAGGCCCTGGGGCGGCTGCCGGAGGAAGCCGCCGCGTGGAGAGGACGGCTGGGGGAGTCGGCCCAGTCCCTCTATGACTACCTGACCTTCAGCGAGGCGTTGGACGTGCGCATAGAGCCGGTCTATGTATACGCTTTCCTGCGCCACGACGAGGACACCGCGCAGGCGGACCACCAGGCCATGTATGGCCGCTGTATGGACCTGCTGGTGCGTCTGAACAGCGCAGCCGCCTTTGAGGGCCCGGAGCTGACCGCCATTCCGGACGAGACGCTGGACGGATTCTACGCCCAGGTCCCGGCGTTGGAAAAGTACCGCCGTTATCTGACAAAGGCCCGTCTGGAGCGGGCGCACATCCTCTCCCACAGCGAGGAGGAGCTGCTGGCCGCCGCAGGCGGCGTGGGGCAGGGACCCGGCAACATTTTCCAGGCCCTGACAGATGCGGACATGAAGTTCCCCTCTGCCAGGGACAGCCAGGGGACAGAGCGCGCCGTGACCAACGGCACGTATATTTCCCTGATGGAGAGCGGGGACCGGACCCTGCGGAAAAACGCCTTCACATCGCTGTACGGCGTATACGGCGGTTTTCGGAACACGCTGGCGGCGTCGCTGAACGCGGAGGTCCGAAAGAATGTCTTTTTTGCCAAGGCGCGGAAGTATTCCAGCGTGCTGGAGGCCGCGCTGCACGCCTCCGAGGTACCGGCGGAGGTGTACCACAGCCTGATTGACGCCGTCCACAAAAACCTCCGTCCCCTGCACCGGTATATGGACCTGCGGAAAAAGGCGCTGGGGGTGGACGAGCTCCACATGTACGACATTTATACGCCCATCGTCCCCGGCGGAGACGAGGTCATCTCCTTCCAGCGGGCAAAAGAGGAGGTACTGGCCTCCCTGCGGCCCCTGGGCGATGCCTACTGCCAGACGGCGGCGCAGAGCTTTGAACAGCGGTGGATGGATATTTATGAAAACGAGGGCAAACGCTCCGGAGCGTACTCCTGCGGGTGCCGCACGCATCCCTTCCTGCTGCTCAACCACACCGACGATCTCAACAGCGAGTTCACCCTGGCCCACGAGCTGGGCCACGCCATGCACTCCTATCTCAGCACAAAACGCCAGCCGCCGGTTTATTCCGACTACGTGCTCTTTGTAGCGGAAGTGGCGTCCACATGCAATGAGGCTCTGCTGATGCAGTACCTGCTGGGGAAGACGGAGGACCGGAAGAAGCGGGCGGTACTGATCAACTATTTCCTGGAGCAGTTCCGTACGACGCTGTACCGGCAGACGATGTTTGCAGAATTCGAGCTGGAGACCCACCGGCTGGCGGAGGCGGGGGAGTCGCTGACCGCCGCCCGTTTGTGCGAGATTTACTACGGCCTGAATCAGCTCTATTACGGCGAAAATGTGGTTCACGACGAGGAAATTGCCTTGGAGTGGGCGCGGATCCCCCATTTCTACCGGCGGTTCTATGTGTACCAGTACGCCACCGGTTTTTCGGCGGCAATGGCGTTGTCGAAACGGATTTTAGAGGGCGGTCCGGCGGCTGTGGAGGACTACCTGCAATTTTTAAGCGGCGGCTGTTCCACAGACCCGCTTTCACTGCTGCGGACAGCCGGGGTGGACCTGGGGACGCCGAAGCCGGTAGAGGACGCGCTGGCGCTGTTTGAACAGCTGACCGGCGAGATGGAAGAACTGCTTTCCTGAAAGGGGGACCGGATATGGGAAACTGGCGCGGTCATTTGAAGACCATCACCGCCCACAAATGGCGGGTGATGAAATACTGTTTTCAGGTGGGTCTGTACCGGCAGGGCCTGGCCCATGACTTGAGCAAATACGGACCCAGGGAATTTCTGGTAGGGGCGAAATACTACCAGGGGAACCGCAGTCCCAACGAGGCGGAACGGCTGGCAACCGGGGTATCGTCCGCGTGGCTGCACCACAAGGGGCGGAACAGGCACCATCTGGAATACTGGATTGACTACGATCCGAGGCAGGGGTTTGCCATGAGCGGCATGAAAATGCCGGTACGGTATGTAGTGGAGATGTTCTGCGACCGGGTGGCGGCCAGTCAGACCTATATGATGGAGCAGTACACGGACGCCGCGCCGTGGGAGTACTACGCCAAGTCTAAGGACCACTACCTGCTGCATCCGGAGACCCAGGAGCTGCTGGAACGGCTGTTGAAAATGTTGCGGGACAAGGGCGAGGCGGAAACGCTGGCGTATATCCGGGAGGATGTGCTGCACCGCCGGGACTACCGGTCAAAACCCAGGGAAAGCGCGAAAATAGGATAGAATATTAAACGTCCGGCTGGTCCTATCTCTTTGACCAGCCGGACGTTTGCCGGAAACAAAAAATAGTGGACGTGGCCGTAAAGCCGTGGTAAAATAAGTTGAAAGAGGGTAGAGGGACGATGGATATGGAAACGACTATGGCTCAAGGGCTGCACATTACAGATGAGAATGCGGGTTATGATGCCGCCTGTAAGCGGGTTCTGTCGGAAAAGGCGATTCTGGCAAGGATAATGAAAGCCTGTCTGGAAGAATATAAGAACTGCGATGTCAACGACATTGCAGGGAAATATATTGAAGGTCAACCCCAGGTATCAGAAGTCCCCGTGCTGCCGGACGAGAGCGGCAGTGTCATCAGCGGTATGGACACAGAGGATAAATCTATACGGGAGGGAAGCGTCACCTATGATATCCGGTTTCGTGCGGTCGTCCCCGGAACGGAGGAGCAGATCGGCCTGATTATCAATGTAGAAGCGCAGAATGATTTCTACCCCGGTTATCCGATTATCACGCGGGGCGTATACTATTGCTGCCGCATCATATCCTCCCAGTATGGCAGGGAGTTCACCGGCTCTCATTACGAACGCATAAAGAAGGTCTATTCCATATGGATTTGTATGAATCCGCCAAAGTATCGAAAGAACAGCATCACGCGGTATCGATTGGTGGAGGAGCAACTTGTGGGAGAGGCAGTAGAGCCAGTGGAGAATTATGATTTGCTGTCTATTGTAATGTTGTGCCTGGGAGGTCCGGGGGGAGGAAATTATGAGGGCGTGCTTCGGATGCTGGATGTATTGCTCTCCAACGAGACCAGCGAGGTGGAGAAACGAAAAATCCTTCAGGACGATTATGGGATTCAAATGACACAGACAATGGAACAGGAGGTGTCGGTTATGTGTAATCTGAGTAAGGGTGTTGAGGCTAAAGGCATGACAAATGGTATCTTGGCTTCCATTAAAAACCTTGTAAAGAACTTGGGTATGTCTGTTGAACAGGCAATGTCTGTACTGGAAGTTCCAGAGGCAGAGCGTCAGAAGTATATGGATTTGCTTGAACAGGAATAATATATATAAATGCCACGGACTATTCTTGGTCCGTGGCATTTATGTTGGTTTGCGATTTTCTCCAATTCTCCTTTACATCCGCACCTCCGCCCGCAGATAAATCCGCACGCTGAAAGCCAGAGCGCACAGCAGCAGCGCTCCGCCCACTGCACCCCACATAGCTGGAGTCAGCAGCTCCACCACCGTGAGCGTCAGCCAGCCCAGCTTGGCCAGCAGGCTGGTCCTGCCGGATTGGAACTGCTGAACCCCCTGGGGGATCAGCATACAGCCGGACCAGAAAATCAGCCAGACGGTCATGGTACCCTTTGGGCCGAATTTCGCATACAGAGCGCCTAAAAACAGGCAGATAATGCTCACGGCCACTGCGCTCAGCAAAACCACCGGCCACTTGAAAGCCGCACCAACCGGCAAACCTGATTCGTAGCCTGGATAAACGACACTGTACAGCAGCATTTCCAGCTTGTAGAGGCAGAAGGCCGTCAGCCACCCCTGGAGGGCGGCGACTAGGGCGACCAGCGGTTTCCACAGCAGATAATGATGCCGTGTCTCCCCCATCAGCACCGCCAGCCGGAAGTCCACGTTATTCAGCTGGAGGGCTTCGCCTGCTATGAGTCCGGATAGCGCCATCAGCGTACCCATACAGGCATAATCCTGGTCTTCATTGAACAGACCGTTGATGATGATTACAAAGGCCACGCCTATGACAAACATGCCCAGCTGCAGCCAGAGCATATACAGGAACTGCTTCTTAACGGCCCGCACATATTTGGGAATTACCATGTTTTCTCTCCTCCTCAAAATTTCACTTCCCGGCGGCGCAGCAGCAGCCACTGCACCCCCAGATCCACCGCCAGCAGCGCGGCGGCCAGAGCCGCCATCTGCCATGATGGAATAATAGTAGTCAACCCCAGGGTCAGCAGGGAGACCGCAGGGATTTTAAGGCCCCCTGTGCTGACCAGCCATCCGCCCAGCCCGCCGCAGACGCCAAAAAACAGCACCATCGCCACCATACCGAACCACTTCCATTTCACATAAGCCGACCCCAACAGATTGCCGGCAGAGGAGCAGATGACCAGCCCTGTGACAATCATGGGCAGGCAGGACAGGCAGGCATCGGAAATCTCACTGGGAATCAAGAGCCAGGTCAGTCCCGCGATGACGGACGTCGCCGCAACCAGCAGAAGGCGGTGGAATTGATAGCCCCAGAAGATGTTTTTACGGGGTTCTCCGTTGGAAATGAGCAGGGGGATGTAGAGCGTCTGACTGCCGGGGCCAAGTATCATGATGCAGATCACGGCGGCTACAATCAGATAAAAGGGAGCCAGGGCCAGGTAATCCGTCCAGCCCGACTGACCGCTCATACCCTTGGTCCAGAGGGGGTCGCTGCTGACGGCGCTTATCAGCACGAACGCGCCCATCGCAATCAGTTCCGCCTCCATGCTCTCCCAGGTATACCGGCTCCAGAAGCGCAGATTCCGTCTCATTGCTGCGCCTCCTCTCCGCACAGAGCCACAAACGCCTGCTGCAAGTTGACGGTCTGAACGGACACATCATAGCTCTCGTCCACCGCCTGGCCTGGTTTGAGGAATACCGTCACGCCTTTACTCCGGCCAATTATGTCGGTGTGGTGGACCTCCAGGTCCTTCACGGCGGCGTCCACGTCCTCCGCCTTGCCGCTGACATAGCGTGCGCTGTCCACAAACGCCTGGGTGTCGCCCTGAATAAGAACTTTCCCTTCGTGGAGGATAATCACATCCTCCAGCACATTGGCGGCCTCCTCAATGATGTGGGTGGAGATGACAAAGGTGCGGCCTGTGGCGGCGTACTCCTCCAGCAGCAGTTTATAGAACTGCTCGCGGGCCACCACATCCAATCCCGCCACCGGTTCATCCAGGAAGGTATAGGGCGATTTGGAGCACAGGGCCACGATGATTGTCACCATGGAGAGCATTCCTTTTGACAGCTTGCCCAGCTTCTTTTTCACCTCCAGATGGAACAGATTCAGCAGCCGGCCTTCCATCTCCTTGTCCCAGCCCTCGTAATAGGTCGCCGCGATGCGCAGGTACTCTTTGACCTTCAGCGCCGCCAGACCGCTCTCCGCGTTGGCGTTCAGTTCTCTGGAGAAACAGAGTTTTTCCAGCGCTCTGCGGTTTTCCCACACCGGCATTCCATCCAGGGTGACAGAGCCGCTGGAGGCGGGGTTCTGGGCGGTGAGGACTGACAACAGGGTAGTTTTGCCCGCGCCGTTGCGTCCAATGAGTCCATAAATTTTCCCCTCCTGCAGTTCCAGGGAAACGGACTGCAGCACATCCTTTCCGCTATAGGTTTTCACGATTTTTTCACAGATCAGGCTCATATATATTTCTCCTCTATCATGGTCACTAATTTCTCCTTGGTAATATCCAGGCTTTTCGCCTCTGCCACCATGGGGGCGATGTGGTTCTCTGCAAACGCCTCCCGACGCTTGGACAAAATCTTGTCCCGCGCTCCTTTGGACACGAACATACCGATCCCCCGCCGTTTGTACAGGATGCCCTCGTCCACCAGCAGGTTGACGCCTTTGGCGGCGGTAGCGGGATTGATGGTATAGAGCTTAGCCAGCTCGTTGGTGCTGGGAACCTGCTCCTCTTCCAGCAGAATACCCCGCAGAATGTCTGTTTCAATCATTTCTCCGATTTGGAGATAAATGGATTTCTGTTCTGTCAGCCGTCCGTTCATTGATCCTCCTTCTTTCCTGATTCTCTACTTGAGTGGTTCATTACTTGTGTAACTAACTATACTACCGCTGCGCCCAAATGTCAAGCATTTTTTTCAAATCTGCAAAACTACGCTGTCCGGCCTTTTGCGCCGCTGTCCGGAAAAACTCTGTTTCCTTGACAGAGCCGGGGCTTGCGGGTATAATTTTCGTGGGGAGGGATGGGGATGAAGCAAAGGGATTTATTGAAATTGTTTTACAGCAATGGATGGCGGCTGCTCCGGGAGGGTGGAAATCATACGATCATTACAAATGGCAGAGAGGTAAACCCGGCCCTGCGCGCCTGCCTAATCAAAAGATACAGGAGAGACAACCATGTTTACTGGCTACTGCGACAAAACTCTGGACTTCCTATGGGGCATCCGCCTCAACAACGACCGCGCCTGGTTCACCGAACACAAGGACGACTATCTCCAATACCTCTACCAGCCCACCATGGACCTGGGAAACGAGGTCTATGCCCGTTTTATGGGAAAATTCCCCAAGCTGGACCTGAACCTCCACGTCTGCCGCATCTACCGGGATGCCCGCCGCCTCCATGGCCGCGGGCCGTATAAGGATCATCTCTGGCTCACCATCCGCCCGGAGAACGACGTGTGGAGCCACCAGCCGGTATTCTGGTTTGAAATCACCCCGGAGGGCTGGAGCTACGGCGTTGGTTTCTGGAACGCGGACGCCCGGACCATGGCCGCCATGCGCCGGGACATCGACGAGGACCCGAAACGACTGGCAAAGCTGGCGCGGCGTCTGAAAAAGGACGGACGCTTCCGTCTGCAGGGACAGGACTATGCCCGCAGCAAAGGCGATCCCTCTCCGCTGCTGACGCCCTGGTACAACAAAAAATCCCTGTCAATCGGATGCGACCGTCCTTTTGACGCTCTGGTCTGCTCACCAGAGCTGATAGATGCCCTGGTGGACGGCTTCACATTTCTGGAGCCGTACTATCAATACTTGAAATCCTTCTGCAAAGCGGGGCTGGAGGATTTGAAGTGATGGCGGAATGCCTTACAGCGCAAAATTTCCGTCCAGGAACACCGGCACTTCCTCCCCGTCCCAGGTCCGGCCCATGATTTTCAGGTCCGCCGTACCGACCATAAAATCCACATGGGTAATCGAGTCGTTGAGTCCGCACTCCTTCAGTTCCTCCTTGGACATCGCCTCGCCCCCCTTCACGCACTCAGGGTACGCCTCGCCGAAGGCCAGATGGCAGGAGGCGTTTTCATCAAAGAGCGTGTTGTAATAGAGCAGCTTCTGCCGGGAAATGGGGCTGTCGTAGGGGACCAGGGCAACCTCGCCAAAGAAGGACGCGCCTTCGTCCACGGAAATGGCGGCTTTCAGGTTTTCCTCCCCCACCTCCGCGTGGACCTCCACAATTTTGCCCTGTTTGACAGTCATAGAGAATTTGTCGATCAGGTTTCCGTCGTGGGACAGCGGCATGGACGCATATACCACGCCGTCAACGCCCTCCTTCAAGGGTGCGGTAAAAATCTCCTCCGTGGGGATATTGGCGATAAACGGCACGCCGCTGGAGGCCACGCCGTTTCCACCGGCCCACACATGGTCTTCGGGCAGGCGGATCACCAGGTCTGTTCCCAGACTGTTGGTATAGTGCAGGCTCTCCAAATCCAGCGCGTTGAGCTTATCAACCCGCGCCTTCAGCGTCTCCAGATGCTTCCGCCAGCGTTCCACAGCATGGCCCTGTCCATCGACCCGCACAGCGGACAGAATCGCGGACCACAGCCGGGAGACCGACTGCTCATCATTCAGGTCCGGGAACGCTTTCCGCGCCCAGGAGGGGATGGGGACGGAGGCGATGCACCAGGGGAAGCCGTTGCGCATCTGCAAGCGGCGGAAATCCTTCAGCGCCGCGCTGGAGCTGCGCTGGGCGCGGGTAATGCGGTCCTGGGCCACGCCCTTCAGGTTTTCCGGGTCTTTGGCGGCGATGACCAGATAAGCCGCGCCCTCTTTGGCGTAGCCGTTGTAGAAAGAGGACTGCCAATCGGGGACGGTGTCGAACACGTCCTCTGCGGCCTGCAGGTACTTCATCCGGTCCAAGGCGTCGTCCCTCCAGCTCATGACCACCTCGCGGCACCCGGCGTCATAGGCGGCCTGAGCGCACAGGCGCGCGAACCAGGCGCACTCCACCGGGCTGTTGATGACCAGATTCTGGCCCTTTTGGACGTTGACGCCTACCTCTACCAGCAACTTGGCGTATTCTTTCAGTTGTTCCTGCATGGGTGTGTCTCCTTTTTCGTTGTTTTTGTCAGTAAATGATATTGCAACGCAAGATTTGATATTATGTCAATGGGTTTTCCGGATAAACCTTTCCCTCTGACGCCTCACCGTTTACTCCACAGCCCTGGGAAGAGCAGCAGCAGCAGGGGCATAATCTCCAACCTTCCCAGCAGCATCTCGAAGCTCAGCACCACCTTGCTCACATTCCCCAAATCGAAGAAATTGCTTGTCGGACCCAGCGCATCGAAGGCCGGACCTACGTTGCTGATACATGTCAGCGCACCGGTAAAGGCGGCGGTGAACCCCACGTCGTCCCAGGCCACCACCAGCGTCCCCAGCAGCAGGAGGAGAATGTAGGCGAAAAAAAACAGGGAAATTCCGGACAGCGTGGCCTCCTCCACACGGTCGCCGTCGCTGTCCAGCGTCTTCACCACACGGGGGTGGAGGATCCGCTGCACCTCCCGGTGCAGGTTTTTGCACAGCAGGACCAGACGAATCTGCTTGATGCCGCCCGCCGTGGACCCGGCGCAGCCTCCGGCAAACATGACCAGAATCAGAACCACCTGGGAGAACGTGGGCCAGAGCACATAGTCCTTGGTCATATACCCGGTGGTGGTCATCAGCGTCACCACCTGGAAGACGCTGTCGGTGACGGTCTGGAAGGTGGCGGCCTGACCTGCGTGGACAATCAGGTTCATAGCGATGAGCCCGGAGGCGGCGGCGGTCATGAGGGTATAGGAGCGCAGCTCCTCGCTCTGGAACACGGCCTGATAATCCCGCCGCAGGGCGTAGAAGAGCAGGGCGAAGTTGATGCCGGACAGGAACATAAAGATAATGATGATCCACTCAATCACAATACTCCCATAGGCGGCGATGCTGGCGTTTTTCACGGAGAAGCCGCCGGTGGAAATGGTGGTAAAGGCGTGAATCACGGAGTCAAACCAGGGCATACCGGCCAGCCGCAGGCAGAGGGCTTCCGCCACGGTCAGCCCGATATAAATACTGTAGAGGATTTTCGCGGTATCGCCCACCCGCGGGGTGAGCTTGGACTTGATAGGGCCGGGGGATTCCGCCCGCATCAGGTACACGCTGCCCTCGCCCAGCTTCGGCACCAACGCCAGAGCCAGCACCAGTACGCCCATGCCGCCCATCCATTGGGTCTGCGCGCGCCAGAAGAGGATGGCGTCCGGCTGACCTTCGATGAAAGTAAACACCGTTGCGCCGGTGGTGGTGAAGCCGGACACGGTCTCAAAAAAGGCGTCCGCGTAGTTGGGCAGCACGCCGCTGAACACATAGGGCAGCGCGCCGCACATGGACAGCACAATCCAGCACAGCGCAACGGCGGCAAAGCCGTCGCGGGCCTGCATCTTGTTGTTTTTCACCGGCAGCATCACCAACGCCTGTCCCACGGCCAGGGTAATACCGCCTGACAGCAGCATGGCGGACCCCGCCTCTCCCAGCGCCACGCCAATCACGGCGGCGGGAATCATCAAGACAGCCTCCACCCGGAGGATCAGGCCCAAAACGTGTAAAACCAGTCTGTAATTCATTGCAGTACCATACCTCGATTCACTGAAGGATCTCGTCCAAATCCTGCAAAAACAGGCTCTTGGCCATGACAATCACCTTATCTCCGGCGTGGATGCTGGTGGAACCGTCGGGGATGATCGTCTTACCCTCGCGGGCGATGGCGGCTACCAGCATGCCCGGTTTCAGCCGCAGGTCCTTCAGGGGGGTGTCCAGGAATCTGGTGGTCTCGGTGGCGGTGAACTCCACGGCCTCGATTGCGCCGCCCAGGAGCTTGTATAGGTTTTCCACCGCACTGCCCTGGCTGCGGGCCATCGCGCGGACATAGGCGGAGATCTGGTTGGCGGTGATATCCTTGGGACTGATGACGCTGTCCACGCCGAACTCCCGAATCATCTCAATATAGTTGGGCCGGGTCATCTTTGCGATGACCTTTTTTACGCCGTGACGCTGGGCGGTCATCGCCATCAGCAGATTCTCCTCGTCCCGGTTGGTCAGGGCGATGAAGGCGTCCGTATCCAGCAGGTCCTCCTCGTCGATCAGCTCGCTGCTGGTGCCGTCGCCCTGGATAATCAGGGCTTTCGGCAGCTTCTCCGCCAGGGCCAGGCATTTTTCTCCGC
Source organism: Oscillospiraceae bacterium (assembly GCA_022800665.1). GTDB lineage: Bacteria > Bacillota > Clostridia > Oscillospirales > Oscillospiraceae > Pelethomonas. The sequence goes on along the minus strand of JAAWQS010000030.1, from coordinate 20,345 downwards.
TCTGCTCCACGATTCGCACCTTGATGCCCACCTTTTCCACTGCCCACGTCAGATACGTGGCAATACGGCTTCCGCCCAGCACGGTGATCTGCCGCAGCCTGCCGGAATCCCGGCCCAGGTTCTGGAAAAACTGCACAATCTCCTGCTGGGACCCGATCACATACGCCTTGTCGCCCACCTGTGGCACAAACCGTCCGTTAGGCACATAGACCTCGTCCCCCCGGATGGCGGCGCACATGAGGACGCCCCGGTTGTTGGGATTGCGCTTGTTGTACTCAAAGAGGCTCAGACCGGCCAGACCGTCGCTCTCCTGGATGGGGAAGCCGATCATCTCCACCAGGCCCCTGGCGAAAGTCTCCACACTGAAGGCGGAGGGGACCCGGAGCAGGCGGCTGATCTCCTGGGCGGCGGCGTACTCCGGGTTGATAATCATGTTCAGGCCGATTTCCCGCTTGAGGAGGTTGGCCTCCCTGAAATACTCCGGCGACCGGATACGGGCCACCGTATGCCGCGCCCCCAGCTTTTTGGCGATAAGGCAGCAGACGATATTCAGCTCGTCAGACCCGGTGACGGCGACCACCAGTTCCGCCTCCCGGACGCCGGCGGTGCGCAGAATCTGGATGGATGCGCCGCTTCCATCCAGGCACATGATGTCCAGAGTGCTGTCGGCAACGCGCAGGGCCTCGGCGTTGTGGTCGATAAGCACCAGGTCGTGGTCCTCCCCGCTGAGCTGCTTGGCCAGGGTGAAGCCCACCTTGCCGTTGCCGATGATGATGATTTTCATAATGCTTTCTCCTTGCCGGAGGCAGTCTCCGGCTGCTTTTGAATTTTCTGCTTCTCCAGCCTCATAGCCAGCAGGGTGTCGTTGACCTCGGCCCCCAGAATCAGGGCCACGGCGGAGAGGTTCAGCCAGACCATCAGGACAATCACAGTACCTAGCGCGCCGTAAATGATGGAGTAGCTGGCGAAGTTCTCCACATAGAAGGAGTACACGGCGGACACCACCATCCAGCCCGCCAGGGCGGCGCACACGCCGGGTACAACCTGCCGGGCGGGCTGCCGCTGGTCCTGGGCGGCGGCGTAGAGGATGCCCACGGCGGCGAACATGACCACCCCCAGGGCAACGAACCGCCAGTCGATCCAGTGGCGGATGAAGTCGTCCGGCAGGGCGGCCACGTGTTTCACCATTTGCAGCGCCCACTCCCCCACCGTAGCCAACGCCAGCGTCAGGGCGACGGACAGCAGCAGGAAAATGGTGTACAGCAGCACTTTACAGGTATAGGCAATCTGATTTTTCGGCACAGGCAGGCGGTAGGCCCGGCGCACGGCCTGCATCAGACAGTCGGCGGCCCGCATGGGGAAATAGATGCTGAAAAACAGGCCGAACCAGAGCATAGACGCGCTGGAGGTGGCGGAGACATAGCTGAGATAGGTCTCCACCACATCCACGACCTCCACCGGCAGCAGCGGCGAGAGGGCCTGGGTGATGCCGGAGATATCCAGGTCCAGCAGACCCAGCAGACTGCTGAGGAAAATCAGGAAGGGGAAGATGGTGAACAGCAGGTAATAGGCCAGGGCCGCGCCCTGACGGCCCACGTCGTGGGCAAAGTACCGGCGCACCATGTGGGAGATAAACCGTCCCGGACGGCTGTTTGCAACGGGCTGCATCCATACCGGCATAGGCAGGGGCCTCCTTACGAATGAACTCAAAGGGAATTGACAACATGCACTGGTTTTCCCGCCAGGAAGGAGCGGAGGTTTTCCGCCGCAATCTCCAGCAGTCTCCGCCGGGTCTCCAGCGCGGCCCAGCTGATATGGGGGGTTATGATGCAGTTTTTCGCGCCCAGCAGGGGGCTGTTTGCAGGGATAGGCTCCGCTTCCGCCACGTCCACGCCCAACGCCGCCAGCTTCCCGGCGGCCAGGGCCTCGGCCACGTCCTGCTCTGCCAGCAACTGGCCCCGGCTGTTGTTAATCAGGATTGCGCCGTCCTTCATCCTGGCAATGGTATCCCGGTTAATCAGCCGCTCCGTCTCCGGCGTCATGGGGCAGTGGAGGCTGACCACGTCGCTCTTTTCCAGCAGCTCCTCCAAGGGTGTGTACGGCGCATCGCCCTCCGTCCAGGGGTGGGGGCCATAGGCGATGACGCGCATACCCATAGCGGCGGCAATGCGGCCCACGGCCCGGCCAATCCGGCCATAGCCGATGATGCCCATGGTCCTGCCCTCCAGCTCCACCAGGGGGTAATTCCAGAAGCAGTAGTCCGGACAGCTGCTCCACTGTCCGGCGTGGACCGCCCGGCTGTGCTCCCCGATGTGGTGGCAGACCTCCAGCAGCAGGGCAATGGCGAACTGGGCCACGGCCCCGGTTCCGTAGCCGGGTACGTTGCACACGGGAATCCCCCGCTCCGCGGCGGCCTGGATGTCCACCACATTGAAGCCCGTGGCCAGAACGCCGATATAGCGGACGCCTGGGCAGCGGGCCAACACCTCGCGGGTCACAGGCGTCTTGTTGGTCAGGACAATATCGCAGCCGTCTATGCGGCGCACGATCTCCTCCACATCGTCCAGGGGGGTGCGGTCGTAGACGGACACCTGGCCCAGAGCCTCGAAATCCGCCCAGCTCAGGTCGCCGGGGTTCAGACAATAGCCGTCCAATATTACGATTTTCATGACATCTCCTCCATAAAGCCCCTCTAAAAGCATTTGTTGACAGTGACCCATATATACCACAATACCGGCGTTTTGTCAAATCCCCGCCCCGTCGGAATTTGGCGGCAAAATGCGGGAAAATGCCTTGCTTTTTTCCAGGTATACCATTATAATATAGCCTGCATTTTGTCGCGGGCCGTCCGGCGGCGGGGACGGCTGGGAAAGGAGGACAGGATGGATTGGAAACTGAACATATGGGGCGTACGCGGTTCGATGCCTGCGCCGTCCCGTAATTTCCTGGACTATGGAGGCAATACCTCCTGCGTATCCGTGGACTGCGGGGCGGGAGACCTGGTGGTCTTTGACGCAGGCAGCGGTCTGCTGGCTTTAGCCGGACAGCTGTCCGGCAGCTGTCCTGTCCACATCTTCATCAGCCATGTCCACATCGACCACCTGCTGGGCCTGTACACGTTTCCGCTGTTCCACACCCCCGGCGCGGAGGTCCATCTCTACGGGGAAGCCCGCGGCGGCGTGTCCTTCCAGCGGCAGCTGGAGGCCATTGTCGGCCCGCCCTATTGGCCGGTGGGCTTCAGCGACTTCAAGGCCGGTATCGCCATCCACGAGATCGGGCCGGACCAGACGGTCCCCCTCTCCGGCGGGCGGACGGTCCGCACCATGCGGGGCAACCATCCCAATCTGAGCCTGCTGTACCGGCTGGACTCCGGAACGCGGAGCGTGGCTTACGCACTGGACTGCGAGCTGACGGACGCCCTTCGGCCCCGGCTGGCGGCGTTCTGCCGCGGGGCGGGGGCGCTGGTCTGGGACGCCAACTTTACCAGTCAGGACCTGGCGCGGCATCCCGGCTGGGGACACTCCTCCTGGGAGCAGGGGGTGGAGCTGGGCCGGGAGGCCGGGGCCGGACTGATTCTGATGACACACTATAATCAATCTTATACCGATGATTTTCTGCGGGAGCAGGAACGTCTGGCGGCAGGGCCGGGGGTCTGTTTTGCCCGCGAGTACATGGAGGCGCTCGTATGAGAGAAGAGAAATTCAGGATGTTTCTGGAGGTGGGCGTGTCCCTCTCCGCCGAACGGAACTACAACCGTCTGCTGGAACGAATCCTGCTGTGCGTGATGGAGCTGTCCAACTGCGACGCCGGTACCCTGTATCTGCTGGAGAACGGGGCGCTGCACTTCAAAATCATGCGCAATAACACCATGAATACCTACTCCGGCGGGGACGGGTCGGACTGCGGCCTGCCGCCGGTGGCCGTGACCAGGGAGAGCGTATGCGCCCTGGCCCTGCTGGACAACAAGACCATCCGGGTGGAGGACGCCTACCACTGCACGGAGTACGACCTCACCGGCCCCATGCGCTACGACGCCATCACCGGCTACCACACCCAGTCTATGATTGTCGTGCCGATGCGGAACCGGGAGGGGGGCAAGATCGGCGTCCTGCAGCTCATCAACGCCCAGGACGAGGAGGGGAACGTCATCCCTTTTGAGGACGAGATCGTGCTGGCGGTGGAGTCCGTGGCCTCCCAGGCGGCGATCACGGTGCAGAACGTCCGCTATATCCAGCAGATCAAGAACCTTTTCCACTCCTTTGTCAAGGTCATGTCCTCCGCCGTAGACGAGAGGACCCCATACAACGGCAGCCACACCCGCCACATGGCCATGTACGGCGACCGGTTCCTGGACTTTCTCAACCAGCGCGCCATTGCCGCCGGAGAGGACATCCCCTTCACCCCAAGCCACAAAGAGGAGGTGCTCATGAGCGTATGGCTCCACGACATCGGCAAGCTGGTCACGCCCCTGGAGGTTATGAACAAGATGCACCGGCTTCTGCCGGAGCAGTACAGCGATTTTGTCCACCGCCTGGAGGTCATCCGCCTGCGGGGGGAGATTCAGCTGCTCTCCGGGCAGATCACGGCGGCGGAAAAGGACGCGCTCTGCCGGGCCGCTCAGGACGCCCGGACCCTGGTGGACGCCGTCAACGGCTGCGGCTTTGTCACGGACGAGCGGCTGGCAGAGCTGGACGCGCTGAGCAGACGGACATACATGGATTCCAACGGCTGCGAGCAGCCCTGGATAACGCCGGAGGAGTACGCCATGCTCTCCATCCGCAAGGGGACCCTCTCTGACGGGGAGCGGACGGTCATGGAGGAGCACGTGGTGGTCACAGGGAAGCTGCTCAGTCAGATTGAGTTTTCCGAGGAGCTGTCCCATGTCCGCCAGTGGGCGTCGTCCCACCATGAAATGCTCAACGGCAGCGGCTATCCCAACCACCTCTCCGGTGATGAAATTCCCATGGAAGTGCGCATTATCAGCATACTGGATATTTTCGACGCCCTGGTGGCGGACGACAGGCCCTACAAACCCGGTATGCCCATTGAAAAGGGCCTCCATATTCTGACCATTATGGCGGAGAAGGAGGGGAAGCTGGACCCGCAGCTGACAAAGCTGTTTATCGAGAGCCGGTGCTGGGAAAACCCGGAGAGCCCTCCGGCCTGAGTCCCTTTTTTCCCGCAAAACCAACACAGGAGGAGAACGCATATGCAGAAGCAAAGGTCCCGTATCATTCTGGTCTCGCTGTTGTCGGCCTCGGTCCTGACGGCCCTGGTGTGGATGGGCGCGCTGGACACGGCGGACTACGCGGCTTCCGACGCCCTTTACCAGAGCCGGGCCGCCACAGACGGCGAAGTGCTGCTGGTAGGCATCGACGACCGGGCCATTGACGAGCTTGGCCCATACGGCCAGTGGACCCGCGAAATTATGGCGCAGGCGCTGGACGCGCTGAACCAGTCGGAGGACTGCCGCCCGGCGGCTATTGGCATCGACGTGCTCTATTCGGGGGAATCAGAGCCGGAGTGGGACCAGCGGCTGGCGGATGCGGCGGGCCGGTACGGAAACGTCGTAACCGCCTGTTTGTCCCAGTTCGGCACGGCGGCTGTGGAGGACGGGGATGGGAGCTTCTACCTGAAGGATTTTTCCATCCTGAATTTTGAGGAGCCGTACCAGGCCCTGCGCTCTGTAACCACACAGGGACACATCAACGCCATGCTGGACAAGGACGGCATTCTCCGCCACCATCTCCTGCGCTACACCACGCCGGACGGCAGGGAGATGCCCTCCATGGCCCTGGCTCTGGCGCAGATGTACACCGACTATTGGGACTTGGGTCCGGTAACGCTGCCGCCGGTGGACGGACGGAACTTCTGGTATATGCCGTTCTGCGGTATGCCGGGGGATTTTGACGAGTCCATTTCCATTGTGGACCTGATTAACGGGGACATTGACCCGGAGTATTTCGCGGGAAAGGTGGTCTTTATCGGACCGTATACCATCGGCCTGCAGGACAGCTATGTGTCGGCCATCGACCATGCCCGGCAGATGTTCGGCATGGAGTTCCAGGCCAACGCGGTGCAGGCGCTGCTGTGGGGGGAGTACAAGCAGGAGGCCGGGGACGGCCTGCAGCTGGCGGTCCTGTTTGCAGCGCTGCTGCTGGGCATGTGGGGCTTCTGGCGGCGCAGGGTGCTGGCGGCAACGGCGTTGTGGGCTGTGCTCTGCGGCGGCTGGATCGGACTGTGCGCCGTGCTGTACCAGGCGGGCTGGGCGCTGCATGTGCTGTGGATTCCGGTGGGGGTGACGGTTCTGTACGCGGGCTGTCTGGCGGTGAACTACATCCAGGCGGCGGCGGAGCGGCGGCAGGTCACTAATACCTTCAAGCGGTACGTCGCCCCGGAGATCGTCAACGAAATTCTCAAAGAGGGGACCGAGGCCCTGGAGCTGGGCGGCAAGCTGACCACCATTGCCGTGCTGTTTGTGGACGTGCGCGGGTTTACCACCATGTCGGAGATGCTGGAGCCGCCCCAGGTGGTTGCGATTCTGAACCGGTACCTGACCCTGATTGCGGACTGCATCCTGAAAAACGGCGGCACGCTGGATAAATTCGTAGGCGACGCGGCCATGGCCTTCTGGGGTGCGCCGCTGCCCCAGGAGGACTATATCATGCGGGCCTGTCAGGCGGCGGCGGATATGGCCAGCGGGTCCCAGGCGTTGTCTGAGGAGCTGATGGAGCAGTTCGGACGCACGGTATCCTTTGGAATCGGCGTACACGTGGGGGAAGCGGTTGTGGGCAACATCGGGTCTCCCCAGCGCATGGACTACACAGCCATCGGGGATACGGTCAACACCTCCGCCCGCCTGGAGGCCAACGCGCCGGGCGGCACAATCTACATATCCCGCGCGGTGGCGGACGCCCTGGAGGGCCGCATCCGCACCACATCTTTGGGGGATACCATCAAGCTGAAGGGAAAGAAAGAGGGCTTTGAGATCCTCACCCTGGATGAGATTATTGGATAGAGCGGGCAAAGGCCGGTCATCAGGAGGCCGGCCTTTGCTCTATCATTGCTTCCCCGCCCAGTGGCTGCACCAGGGCCGCAGGGTACAGTTTTCACAGTCCGGCTTCCGGGCCGCGCACACCGCCCGGCCATGCATGACCATCCGGTGGCAGAAGTTGTTGCTCTCTTCCGGCGGTATGCACTGCCGCAGCTGCTTTTCCACCTTCAGGGGGTCCTTGCTGCCGTCGGTGATGCCCAGCAGGCCGGTAATCCGGATGCAGTGGGTGTCGCACACGTAGCCCTCCTTCCCGTATACATCGCCGAGAATCAGGTTGGCGGTTTTGCGGCCCACGCCGGGCAGGCGGAGCAGGTCCTCCATGGTGTCCGGGACCCGTCCGCCGTACTCCTCCAGCAGCATCCGGCTGGCGGCGGCAATGTCCCGCGCCTTGGCCCGCCAGAAGCCGGTGGAGTGGATAATCTCGCCGATCTCCTCCTCGCTGGCTTCGGCCAGGGCCTGGAGGGTGGGGAAGCGGGCGTAGAGGACAGGCGTCACCATGTTGACGCGGGCGTCGGTACACTGGGCGGCCAGACGGACGGAAAACAGCAGTTCATACGCTTTTTCCGGGTTGAAGGGGAGGGTGCATTCCGCAATGGGATAGATATTTTTCAGTTCCTGGATAATGGCGGAAACCGCCGCTTGTTCTTTCATAGCATTCACCTCCCTGCCATCATACCATACTCCGCGACATTTTTCGAGGAAAACATCTGTGCAAACCGAAAAAAATGTGCTAAGATAAAGTAATACGTTTTTCTGAAAGGATATCGAGCAATGAAGCTGAGGTTCAAACAAATCGTGTTCTCGTGGTTCGGCGGCAGCAAAGTCTATGACGAGACCGGCAGAATTCTGTTTACCGTGAAGAGCTGCCGTGATTGGGGCTATTGCCTGCACATCCTGGACGCGGCGGGGGAGCAGGTTGCCAGCATACAGAGGCGCACCTCGACCTTCCTGCCGTCCTACGACCTGTTCGCCTATGGGGAGTACCTGGGCCGCATGAAGCAGAGGATAACCCTCCTCAAGCCGCAGTTCTGTATCGAGGGAAGCGACTGGGTGGTGACGGGCAACGCGATGGGGTCGGAATATGCCATCACCAGTCCGCGGCAGGGTCTGGTCGCGTCGGCGTCAAAGGAACGCTGCCAGCTGAACAACATTTACGCCCTGGATGTGGAAGATACTGCCAACACCCTCTGTTCGCTGATGATTGTGCTGGCCGTCGGGCAGTACCGCTGACATAGAAGGGAGCGATGCAATGGACAGACCATTGGCCGACCGCATCCGGCCCCAGGAGCTGGAGCAGGTGGTGGGACAGCAGCATCTTTTAGGACAGGGGGCGCTGCTGCGGCGGTTTATCGAGAAGGGAACGGACGCCAACATGGTGTTCTACGGCCCGTCCGGCACGGGAAAGACCACCATCGCCAACATCATCGCCAAGCGTACCCACCGCACCCTGTACCGCCTCAACGCAACCACGGCATCCCTCCAGGACATCAAGGACATCATAGCCGATGTAGGGACGCTGATGGCTCCCGGCGGCGTGCTGCTGTACCTGGACGAGATACAATATTTCAACAAAAAGCAGCAGCAGTCTTTGCTGGAATTTATGGAGAACGGCTCCATCACCCTGATTGCCTCCACCACGGAAAACCCCTATTTTTATGTGTACGCCGCCCTGCTCAGCCGGAGCACGGTTTTTGAGTTCAAGCCCGTCGCCGCCAGCCAGGTCCTGCCCGCGGTGGAGCGCGCCCTGGAGCTGGTCCGCGGGGAGAGCCCCCTGCCCCTGGAATGGGAGGAGGACCTGCCAATGTATATCGCCCAGTCCTGCGGCGGGGACGTGCGCAAGGCCATGAACGCGGTGGAGCTGCTGGCCCAGGCGGCACAGCCGGCGGACGGCAGGCTGCTGCTGACGCTGGCGGACGCCGGGCAGGTCTCCCAGCGCAGCGCCATGCGCTACGACAAGGGAGGCGACGCCATGTACGACATCGCCTCCGCACTGATGAAGTCCCTCCGGGGCAGCGACCCGGACGCGGCCCTCCACTACCTGGCCCGCTTCCTGGAGGCCGGGGACCTGATTACCCCCTGCCGCCGCCTCCTCTGCTCCGCCAGCGAGGACGTGGGGATGGCCTACCCCCAGGCGGCGGCCATTGTAAAAGCCTGCGTGGACACGGCCATGCAGCTGGGGCTTCCGGAGGCCCAGCTGCCGCTGGCGCAGGCGGCGATTCTTCTGGCCACCGCGCCAAAATCCAACAGCGTCTGTACGGCCATCGGCGCGGCCAGGGCGGACGTCCGCCGGGGAAGGACCGGAGCCATCCCCAGGGAACTGCAGAACGTCCACGCCGACACCACCGGCCAGGAGCGGGAACAGGGCTATCTCTATCCCCACGACTTCCCCGGCCACTGGGTCCGGCAGCAGTACCTGCCCGACGAGCTGGCGGGAACCGTCTACTACCGCTACGGCGACAATAAAACGGAACAGGCAGCCCAGGCATACTGGGAAAAACGCAAGAGCTAGTACCGCCAGTTCTCCACCGTGCCGTCGGTAATGAAGTATTTCAGAGCGGGCAGGGTTTCCGACGGCCCCAGGTTCTGGATGACCTGCAATTTGATTTTCCGGGTATCGGGACGGATGGACTTGATGTACACGGAGACCTGATCCCCCGGCTCCAGGCCGGGACGCCAGTCCGCCAGGCCGGAGAGGTTGGGGGTAAGTTCAATAAAAATGCCGTAGTCCCGGATTCCCCGCACAATTCCCGTCACCGCGTCCCCAGGGGCAAACTGGGCCGCGTTCTCCATCCATGTCCCCAGCAGCTCCTTGTGGCTGAGATAGAACCGGGACGCCTCCCGGTCCACCCCCACCACCAGGGTCAGAATCTCCTGCCCGGTCCGGAAGCGGGCGGAGGGATGGGGGATGCGGGACACGGAGATGTTCTCCAGCGGCGCCAGGGACGTGACGCCGCAGCCCAGGTCCACAAACGCGCCGAATTTTTCCAGGTGCGTCACCTTGGCCGGGAGAACCTGGCCGGGATTCCCGTTTTCCAGCAGCCAGGCGATGGCCTGCTCCTGGGCGCGGCGGCGGGAGAGGGTGAGATGGGGCTTTCCGCCGCCGTCCACGGCGATGTCCGTGATGGTGAAGCAGGTGGGCTTGCCCACACGGGATAAGATGGCGATATCCCGGTCCGAGCCGCTGATGGAGGGATGGATGGCGTCGGCCCGCGGGATGGTCCCCTCGTAGCCGCCGAAGCGGACCGCCAGGTCCCGGCTGCTGCCGCACCGGATGGCCATGCCCTCCAGGACCGTCTGCCGGTCCCGCGCCTCCTGGAGGACTGCAAGGCTTTGATTTTCCGGAAAGAGGGGGCCGGCCCCTTCCGGTAAGTATTCGTTTCTGCGCAAGCAATACACCGTCCTATCTTTTTCAGATAAGACAGTGTATGCAGGAGACAGCTTGACTGTTGAAAACAGAGGTGTTGTATCATGGAACTGAAATTGAACCAGCAGGTGGAGCTGAAGAAACCCCATCCCTGCGGCGGCAGAATCTGGACCGTCCTGCGGGTGGGTATGGATATCAAACTGCGCTGCGCCGGGTGCGGCCATGAGCTGATGCTCCCCCGGAGCAAAGCGGAAAAAGCCATCAAAAAAATCGTAGGGGAGGAGGGGAAATGATGAGTCAGAAGCTAGTGAAGCTGATTTCCCGCATCATTATCGGCGTACTGGTGGCGTTGATGTTGCTCAGCCTGATTGTACCGGCGTTGGGGTGAATGCCCCTCCGCCGCCTGGCCCAGCCGCCACAGCAGCGGCTCGAAATCCAGCCCCTCCCGGACGGGGAGGCCCTCCGTGCGAAGGGCGCAGAGGCTGGTGAAATCCGCCGCCAGCTGGGCGGCTTCCGCCAGGGCATATCCCCGGACCAGCGCCCCGGTGAGGACGCTGGCAAACAGGTCCCCTGTGCCGTGGAACTGTCCGGGGGCCAGGGGAGCGGAGACAAAATCCGTCCGGCCAGAGGTCCGGTCAAAGCACACCGCTCCCGCCCGGTCCCTCTGTCCGGGGGCCGCGCCGGTGAGGACCACCGAACGCCGGCCCTCCAGGCTCAATGCCTCCGCCCACCGGCGGCAGTCCGCCTCCGTGTCCAGCCGCAGGGCCTCGTAGTCCTCCCCCAGCAGAATGGCCGCCTCTGTGCGGTTGGGGGTGATGACGTCCGCCTGCTCCGCAAGCCGTACCATCGCGCGGCACATGGGCGGCGTGTAGGTGCGGTAGGTCCGGCCATGGTCCCCCATGACGGGGTCGGTCACGGCCAGGCAGGGGCGGAAGCTCTCAATAAAATCCGCTGTCAGCGACATCTGCTCCCGGCTCCCCATGAAGCCGGTGTATACCGCGTCGAAGGCAACGCCGCAGTCCCGCCAGTGGGCGGCTGTGGGGGCAATCTGGCCGGTGAGGTCCAGAAACGTGTTCCCGGTGAAGCCGCCGGTGTGGGTGGAGAGGTAGGCCGTGGGCAGCGGACAGCACTGCACGCCCATGGCGGAGAGGGTGGGGATGACGATGGTGAGCGAGCAGCGGCCAAAGCCGCTGAGATCGTGGATGGCAGCGACGCGGGGTGTGGACATAATACGTCTCCTTTCCAGATTTTGGATTTTTTTATAAAACTATTGTTAGAAAATGCGATTTACCGTCTTTACAAGAGGTATAGCGTCTGTTATACTATACGTCTTGTATTGAAAGAGAAAACGAGGTATATTGCTGTGAGCATAAACGCCAATTTTTCACGGGTCCTCTCCTTGTTGCGGCAGGAGAAGGGCATCAGCCAGAGAAAAGCCGCTGCGGAGCTTGGCATCAGCCAGGCCCTTCTGAGCCACTACGAAAACGGCATCCGGGAGCCGGGCCTCAATTTTGTCGCCAAAGCCTGCGATTACTACCATGTGTCCGCCGACTACCTCCTGGGCCGCACCCTCAGCCGGGACGGGGCCATGATCGAGATGGATGAGCTGGTGGACGCCAGCGAGGAAAAGGAGTCCCTCAAGGGCGGCGTCAAGGCCAAGCTCCAGAAAAAACTGCTGGTCAACACCACCAGCGTCCTGTTTGACCTGCTGGGCCAGGTGGGCAGCCGGGAGGCTGTGGAGGCGGCGGGGGCGTATCTGAGCAGTGCCCTCTATCAGCTCTTCCGCCAGCTCTACCGCTGCGCCGGGGGAAACGAGAGCTATTTCTCCACCGCCGTGCGTACCTTTGACATGGATGTGCTCTCCGCGGACATGACCCTCTCCCGCATCCGCTACGCCAAGGCCCTGGAAGCATACCAGGGCGAATACCCGGCGGTGGACGCCCAGTCCATGGCCAACAGCTACCAGGGTATGGCCCAGGCGGTGGCCCAGGTGTTCCACAATACCGACGAGCGGGTAAAAACGCTTGACGAATAAATGCCACAATCCTTTATAGAAGGGAATGAATTGCTATGGATCAGAAAAGAATTCGGAATTTTTCGATTATCGCCCATATAGACCACGGAAAATCCACCCTGGCCGACCGCATTCTGGAGGTGTGCGGGGCGGTGTCCGACCGGGAGATGGAGAACCAGCTTCTGGACAACATGGACCTGGAGCGGGAGCGGGGCATCACTATCAAGGCCCGCGCCGTGACCCTGGACTACCAGGCCGCAGACGGGGAGACCTACACCCTCAACCTCATCGACACCCCCGGCCATGTGGACTTCAACTATGAGGTCAGCCGGTCCCTGGCGGCCTGCGAGGGCGCGGTATTGGTGGTGGACGCCAGCCAGGGCATCGAGGCCCAGACCCTGGCCAACACATATCTGGCCCTGGACAACGACCTGGAGATCCGCCCCGTCATCAACAAGATCGACCTGCCCGCCGCGGACCCGGAGAAGGTCAAGCACGAGATCGAGGACATCATCGGCATCCCGGCCATGGACGCGCCGGAGATTTCCGCTAAGGTGGGACTGAACATTCCCGCCGTGCTGGAGGACGTGGTGCAGAATATCCCCGCCCCTGCGGGGGACCCCGCCGCTCCCCTGCGGGCGTTGATTTTTGACAGCTATTACGACGCCTACAAGGGGGTCATCGTCTATTTCCGCATCATCGACGGCGCCATCAAAAAGGGTATGCCCATCCGCATGATGGCATCGGGGGCGGAATACCAGATTCTGGAGTGCGGTTTCCTGCGGCCCCTGGGCTACGAGCCCTGCGAGCAGCTCCAGGCGGGACAGGTGGGCTACTTCACCGCGTCCATCAAAAACGTGCGGGACACCGAGGTGGGCGACACCATTACCAGCAGCGAGGCTCCGGCGGCCCAGCCCCTCCCCGGCTACCGCAAGGCCCAGCCCATGGTCTACTGCGGCGTGTACACCGAGGACGGCAGCAAGTATCCGGATCTGCGGGAGGCGCTGGAGAAATTGCAGCTGAACGACGCCTCCCTCACCTTCGAGCCGGAGAGCTCTGTGGCGCTGGGCTTCGGATTCCGGTGCGGCTTCCTGGGAATGCTCCACACGGAGGTCATCCAGGAGCGGCTGGAGCGGGAGTTTGACCTGGACCTCATCACCACCCTGCCCTCCGTCATCTACAAGGTCACCCGGACCGACGGCTCCCATGTGGACGTGGACAACCCCCACAACTACCCCGACCCCAGCGCCATTGCCGAGGCCCAGGAGCCCTATGTGAAGGTCTCTATTATAACACCAAATGAGTACGTGGGCAATATCATGCCTCTTTGTCAGGACCGCCGGGGGGAATTCAAGGACATGCAGTATCTGGACACCCATCTGGTGGAGCTGCACTATCAGATGCCCCTGAACGAGATTATCTACGATTTCTTCGACACCCTGAAGGCCCACACCAAGGGCTACGCCTCCCTGGACTACGAGCTGAGCGGCTACCGGCCCAGCGATCTGGTAAAGGTGGACCTGCTGCTCAACGGCGACCAGGTGGACGCCCTGAGCTTTATTGCCCACCGGGACAAGGCGTATCCCAGGGCGAGGCGGCTGTGCGAGAAGCTGAAGGAGAATATTCCCCGGCAGCTGTTCGAGGTGCCGGTGCAGGCCGCCATCGGCGGGCGCATTATTGCCAGGGAGACGGTAAAGGCTATGCGTAAGGACGTGCTGGCCAAGTGCTACGGCGGCGATATCACCCGGAAGAAAAAGCTGCTGGAGAAGCAGAAGGAGGGCAAGAAGAAGATGCGCAACCTGGGCACGGTGCAGCTGCCCACGGAGGCGTTTATGGCGGTGCTGAAACTGGATGAATAAACTGGAATCTGTGGAGAAAGAGGGAAAGACGGCGTGAAGACAGCGATTATTACCGACAGCAACAGCGGAATTACCAGAGAGCTGGGCGAGCAGTGGGGCGTGCGGATTGTACCCATGCCCATCATCATTGAGAACGAAACCTACTATGAGGGCGTGGACCTGTTCCCGGAGGAATTTTTTCGGATGCTGCGGGAGGGGAAGAGCGTGTCCACCTCCCAGCCCGCGCCGGAGGATATTCTGAGGCTGTGGGAGGAGGCCCTGTCCAGCGGCTATGACGAGGTGGTCTATATCCCCATGACCAGCGGGCTGAGCAGCTCCTGTCAGACCGCGCTGATCCTGGCGGCGGACTTCGGCGGACGTGTGCAGGTGGCGGACAACCGCCAGATTTCCGTACCGCTGAAAAACGCCGTCCGGGACGCCCTGGCTCTGGCGGAGGCGGGACTCTCCGCCCAGGAAATCAAGGCCCGGCTGGAGGCGGTGGGCATGGACTCCCTCATCTATATCGGCGTGGACACACTGGAGTACCTGAAAAAAGGCGGCAGGATCACGCCCGCCGCCGCCGCTATGGGAACCGTGCTGGGCATCAAGCCCCTGTTGACCATCAAGGGCGAGAAGCTGGACACCTTTGCCAAGGTCCGCGGGACCAGACAGTGCAAGGCCCGGCTGCTGGAGGCGATGAAAAAAAGCGTGGAGGAGTACCGGGCCAAGGGCTGGGACATCCGGGTGGACGCCTCCGGCAGCTTCGACCGCAGGGAGGAGGAAGAGGAGTGGCTGGCCCTGGCCGCCCAGACCTTCCCCGGCGAGCCGGTCCAGTACGACCCCCTTACCCTCAGCATCGCCAGCCACACCGGACCAGGCGCCTTCGCTATGGGTATCAGCAGAAGAATCGCAGTGTAGACGAAAGGAGTGGGGAACATGAACAGCAATTTGGCGTACAAAGAGGCGCCGAGAGAAGAAGTAATCAACGGAGAGCTGGTTGCAATGTCGCCCAGCCCCGGCTGGAACCATGTGTCTGTTGCCGGGAATATTTACCACATATTTAAGAAATATTTGAAGGGTAAAAAGTGTACAGCCATCCAGGATGGATTTGATGTGCATTTGACGGACAAGGATGTCTTTGAGCCGGATATGATGGTAGTCTGTGACCGGAATAAAATCAGGCGGGACGGAATATACGGCGCGCCGGACCTGGTCATCGAGGTGCTCTCCCCAAGCACATCCCAGCGGGACCGCGGCTACAAGAAAAAAATTTACGGTCAGTGCGGCGTCCGGGAATACTGGCTGGTCAGCACCGGCGAGCAGGCGGTGGAGGTCTATCTGCTGCAGGGGGAGGAGCTGGTTCTGGACCAGGTGTATACCATTCACCCGGACTGGATGCTGGAGGGTATGAAGGAGGAGGAGCGCGCCAGAGTTGCTACCCATTTCCGGTGCAGCCTCTTTGACGACCTGAATATCGCCCTCGCGGATATTTTCGACGACATGCTGCCCTGAATCCCAGGGATCTGTTATATTTGCCAGCGGACTGAAACATTTTCAGGACCGCTGGCAAATATTTCTTTTTGCGGTTGATTCTTCCGAAAAAATGTATTATACTGAGATGGTCTGGAGAAGACGCTTTACGAACCTAATTTTGAGGAGGAAAGACCAATGAAATACGACCGCAGTTATAACTTTTCCGCTGGACCTGCCACAATGCCGGAGCCTGTCCTGGAGGAAATCCGCGACGAGATGATGAACTACAGGGGTTCCGGCATGTGCGTGATGGAGATGAGCCACCGCGCCCCCGTCTATCAGCAGATTATCGACGAGGCCGAGCAGGACCTGCGGGACCTGATGGGCATTCCCGATAACTACAAAGTCCTGTTTATCCAGGGCGGCGCAACGCTCCAGTTTGCCATGATCCCCATGAACCTGATGAAAAACGGCGTGGCCTGCTACGTGGAGACCGGCGCGTGGTCCAAGAAGGCCATTGCGGAGGCCAAGAAGTACGGCGAAGTGCATGTCGTCGCCTCCAGCAAGGACCGCAATTACAGCTATGTCCCCAACTGCGACGACCTGGATATCCCGGAGAATGCAGACTATGTTTACATCTGCGAAAATGAGACCATCCACGGCGTCACCTGGGCCAAGCTCCCCAACACCAAGGGCCATGTGCTGGTCAGCGACCAGAGTTCCATGTTCCTCTCCAAGCCCTGCAACGTGTCCGACTACGGCCTCATTTACGCCGGTGTGCAGAAGAACGTGGGACCCGCGGGCATGGTGGTGGTCATCATCCGGGAGGACCTCATCCGCGACGACGCGGAGCTGGACCCCAAGACGCCCCTTTATATGAGCTACAAGACCCATGCGGACAACGGCTCCATGTACAACACCCCCAACTGCTGGGCAATCTACTGCTGCGGCAAGGTCTTCAAGTACCTTAAGAGCATCGGCGGTCTGGAGGCCATGGAGAAAATGAACATCGAAAAGGCCCAGGTCATGTATGACTTCCTGGACAGCTCCAAGATGTTCAAAGGGACCGTGGACAAGGATTCCCGCTCCTTGATGAATATTCCCTTCGTCACCGGCGACAAGGATCTGGACGCCAAGGTGGTAGCCGCCACCAAGGCCGCCGGATACGATAACCTCAAGGGCCACAAGAGCGTGGGCGGCCTGCGGGCCAGCGTATACAACGCCATGCCCAAGGACGGCGTGGAGGCTCTGGTGGATTTCCTGAAGAAGTTCGAAGCCGAAAATTCTTGATTTGCTAAAATAAATTACTTGATAGGAGAAGATGCAGCTATGAGAATCCTTGTTACCGACGGAATGGACAAAACCGCCCTGGAGCAGCTGAAAGCCAATGGACACGAGGTCGTGGAGCGTTTCTACAAGCCTGAGGAACTGGGCGCCGCCCTGCGGGACTTTGACGCGGTGGTGGTGC
Organism: Oscillospiraceae bacterium; assembly: GCA_022800665.1. Taxonomy (GTDB): domain Bacteria; phylum Bacillota; class Clostridia; order Oscillospirales; family Oscillospiraceae; genus Pelethomonas. Next base: position 3,134 of record JAAWQS010000030.1, on the reverse strand, counting down.
GCAGCGCAACCAAGGTCCGCGCCAACCACATCGACGAGGCCAAGGGCAGCAAACTGAAGCTCATTATCCGCGGCGGCGTTGGCGTGGACAACATCGACGTGAAGTACGCCGAGGACGCCGGCATCACCGTGAAGAACACCCCCCGCGCCTCCTCCAACTCTGTGGCGGAGCTGGCAATGGGCCATATGTTCTCCTGCGCCCGGTTTATCTCCGTGGCCGGCCACACCATGCGGCAGGATCAGTGGGAGAAGAAGGCGTACGGCAAGGGCATTGAGCTGGGCGGCAAGACCCTGGGCATCATCGGCTTCGGACGGATCGGCCAGTCCCTGGGCCGCATGGCGAAGGGGATCGGCATGGAGGTCATTGCGCAGGATATCTTCCATGTTCCCGGCATTGAGGAGCAGATCGGCATGAAGTACGTGGAGCTGGACGAGCTGCTGGCAAAGTCCGACTTCATCTCCCTCCACACCCCCTCCCTCAACGGCGTGAAGCTCATCTGCAAAGAGAACATCGACAAGATGAAGGACGGCGTGGTATTTGTCAACACCAGCCGGGGCGACAACGTCAATGAGTACGATTTGCTGCAGGCCCTGAACTCCGGTAAAATCCGCGCCGCCGGTCTGGACGTCTATGCCGACGAGCCAGCCAGCAACAAGGCGCTGTACAACCATCCCAGCGTCTCCTGCACCCCCCATATCGGCGCGGCCACAAAGGAGGCCCAGCAGAGAATTGGTATGGAGATCGTGGATATCATCGAGGGATTTGGGAAGTAAATCCTATTTTTGAATGCTGTTTGGACTGGGCCGCTCCATTTCCCGTGGAGCGGCCCAGCTTAATTTGCGGTAATTGGAGGGATATTCCCTTTGACCTGCTGCCGAATGGAATGAAGTTGGAAAGACAATCCTGCAAATGATTGGAGCAAATGGAGATGATAGTCCAAAGAGCGAATAAAGACATTGTGGAGATATTTGGATATGCGCCGCATAATACAACGAATGAATGCAGCTCTCTTTGGCGGCTGGGGGTCTGCCCCTTTGTTCATACGCCCTTTGCAGGGACCTATAGGGTAAGTGGCCAGTCAAACGGTGCGTTTGGCTGGCCACTCTTTAATATATGATCCAATATTCTGCTTGTTTTATGCGCCGATGCGTTCACCATAACGCTGGACCATCGCCGCAACCTGCGCACGGGTCGCAGTCCCTTTAGGATTCAGCTTTCCATCGGAACCTTGCAGAATACCGTTGGCTACCGCCCAGCGGATCGCGCTTACCGCATAACCGCTCACGCTGCTGTCACTGAACTGATTCAGGTCAGCCCTACCGCCGGGACTGCCAGCGCTACGCCACAGCATGGTCGCAAGCTGTTCGCGGGTGATGTCATCCATCGGATTGGAACCGTCCGTCACGCCTTGTTCCATCGCCCAAAGCATCCCCTTTTCATACCATGTGGAACCGGGATTGATGTCTGTGCGGACATTGTTCATCCGGGCCAAGACAGTCCAAATCATGGCACGGCTGGTGGTAGTATTGGGGGCGAATTGGGTATCAGACACACCGCTCATCAGGTAGCGCTTCCAGACATAATCCACGTTGTTGTAGAACCAATAGCTGGATTTTACATCCGTGAAAGGCATCGCCGCCGGATTCAGAACGATGCCAGAAATACCGGGTGTACCCAGGCCGGTGAAGGGTTCGTCATCAGCCGGGGTGCTGGGAGTGCCGTCCACGATTTTAGTAAAACTGGCACTCACGCTGACGCGAGTATTGGGCATTGTAAAACTGTATCTGCTACTGCCTAAATCACGCAGTGTAATTTCGCGGCCACGGACATTGGTGACGGTGATGCTGTCCAACTCGTTACCAGCATTCGGGTGCGCTGTCAGGGTCACACGCTCGCCGTCCTCCGCATGGCGGGTGCTGGGGATGACTTCGCCATTGTCTGTCTTGGAGATGCTGATGTAGTAAGTCTCGTTCTTGTCAGTTGGACGCGGCGGCGTGGGCGGGGTCACAGCGCGAGTATAGCCGCAGGTATTACAAATGGAATCTGCGTCATCATCGTAGACATGCACACCATAGCTGTTCTTATCTCTGTTGTCAGCTATGTCACAGTCGCTTGCAGTACACTCATACCAGTGGTGGGTTCCGTTGCTGCTCCATGCTGTTGCCCAACTATGCGTATGTCCTCCCGGCGTGGGCGGCGTTACAATATCTTTATAGGTTGCTGTAATCGTTACATTGTTGGCAGGCATGGCAAACGTGGTGGTGGCACTGGAGGCATTTGCAAAGGTTCCACCATTGTTGGTTGTCCATTTGTCAAACACCTTGCCATCTGGTACTGAATTGGCCGTGATGGAAATCTGTGCCCCGGACTCATAACTGCCGCTCCCAGTCCCATCGACTACTGTCAACGCATATGTGCCTGCTGATGGCGACTCCCCGAATTTTGCTACAAGGCTGATATCCTTATCCACCAAAAACCGGTATTCTCCCTCAGTGGAAACAAGAGAATCATCAAGATACCAGCCTTGGAATTTTTCATCGCCATCGGTAGCAGCTTCAACTTTAGCAAACGTTCCATTCACATATGTCCCATTCCCATATGCTTTCCCATTTCCGGACACAGTAACTGCTACGTTGTACTCTGTTACTGCTGCATTATCTTGGGTAATTCTGGGAACAAGCGGGGCGCTTTCATCATTCAAATAAAGTGGATATGTGGGAGCAGCGACTTCATCCAAATCTTCAACAAGACCAGTCAATTTGTCGCCATTGGTTACATCAATCGCATAGTAGCTGACAACCTTTTCCGTTGTGGAAGAATCAATATTATATATAAATGCAGATTGAGCTTTCGTTGGGAACTTCACGATGGCTAAGCCCGAATTCAGTATAGTATAACATTTCTCTCGCTCCTGTATTGCTTTACGCCGTCTTATATGACAGGAATTTGCACTATGTTGATCCTTAAAAACACAAAAACACCAACTTTGTTTTTGAACATTGATAGTAATAGTAGTAATAGCGATCAGCCGGGCCGCGGTAATCTCATCCTTGCGGAAACGGTAAACCGAACGAGCTTCGTTAACGGAGATCAGTTCTGCATGGGGATGGGAAACGGTGGCGGGGTGATAGAAG
>JAAWQS010000160.1 GCA_022800665.1 Oscillospiraceae bacterium | reverse complement strand
ATCAACGTCAGAACCACTACTGACAGCGCGGCTGACGCAAAGGCTCAGTATGACAGAGACCGCGCCACTTATAAGTGGACAATTGATTTCTCTACAACGGATTTCGTCCGCACACAGCTGCCCAACGGCGGATACCTCTGGACCTATAGCAAGTCCTTTAAGTCCGATGAGGTAATCAACACCGACCATCAGACCAATATCAAAGCCATCTTCGATAATGCAGACCGCTTTGTTAAGGTCGAGGACAACCGTGACGACTACACCTACGGCGAAGTGTACGTCGGTACCTCCAGCCTGAAGGACGTCTCTGACAGCATGTCCTACAAGCAGTTTGTCACTGAGTACATCAATCAGGATACCGAGGCGAAGGTTGAGGCCAACGAGAAGGGCAACTGGGTCAAGGTCATCGACAACGACAAGGACGGCGTTGCCGACTATGTCCTGAAGGTCGTCTACACCACCGCTCAGGTGGCCAAGGTCTCCGACAGCGCCATCACCCTGGACACCAAGGACCTGGAGTTCAATGACGGCGATGAGCTGAACGAGATCAATTCCCAGAAGGTCGTTACCGCCGACACCCTGGCTGTGGACGATGTAGTCTACTACGCTGTCATCGACGGTAAGGCCCAGACCTACAAGGCCGAGCCTGTTACCGCCAAGATCGACAAGATCGACCGCAACAACCTCACCGCTACCACTGCGGACGGTACTGTCTATGAAGAGGCGGGCGTGCATGAGCACATCTACAATCCCGATTACGTCAAGCCCGTGACCGAGATGGCTGGCGGCGTCAGCTATGACATGTTCCTGGGCCGCGGCGGCTACCTCCTCACCTTCATCAAGACCACCGCCTCCAGCTTCAAGCTCCTGGTGGACGGCTACTACAACAGTTCCAGCAAGGACGATCAGTACGCCGTCAAGGTCTATGAGGATACCCGCATTGTCAACAAGGACGTCACCCGCAACGGCAAGCTGTTCATTGACGTGGACCGTCAGAACAACGGCTGGGGCAACATCCTTGCTCTGGGCGGCGCCGCCCGTACCGCGCAGTCCCTCAACGCGAAGGGCGATGTCCTGAAGACCACTGTGGCCGGTATGGACGAGGACGGCAACCTCATCCCTGTGGACTTCAAGTCCGTCTATGAGCGCGGCGAACACGCCATGATCGCTATGCCGAAGCAGGGCATCAACACCAGCAACGAGACCTACTACACCGCTATCCTCAAGGATAAGGCCATGGACGGCTATGTGTTCACCACTGCCAACGGCGACGCTTATGCCAACCCCGTGGACAGCAACAGAACCACTGCCGGGCAGGATCCCTTCGAGGTCCGCGCTCTGAACAACACCGTCTACTACTTCGTCTGGAAGGACGGCAACGACATCCGTGTCCGCGAGTACGTGGGCTACGCCAATGTCCCCAGCCTGTCCAACGCTGACCTGGCGGGCATTGAGGATATCTATGCCGTCGGTACCCGCCGCTCCCGCATCAGCACCAGTGCGGCTGGCGATGAGACCCGCGACAACACCTATTACACCGCTGACGTGGTCGTGGTGGAGTTCGCTGACTACATCAACGAGTTCTCCGAGAGAATCTTCCTGGTTGACACACCGGTTGTCGGCGCGGGCATCCAGATCGACGAGGTCGATGTCATCCGCGGCAACGGCGTTAAGGAGACCATCAAGATCGACCTGACCAAGTCCCATATCAAGACCTACAACAGCGCGAATTCCCGGATTCCCGGCGCGGAGCCCGGCATCTACAACCTCCACACCACCAGCGATCCCGACATCTACACCATCGACAGCCTCTCCGCTGACGAGGTCGATGCTACCGGACGCTATGCTGTGGGCGATGTCAGCACCTCCCGCTACACCGTGGACCGCGACTATGTCGAGGTCAACACCATGGTCACCACAACCGGACCCGATGCGCCTTACACTGGCGACGGCGCCTATCCCCGTTATGAGCTGACCAATGACACCAAGTATTACACCCTCAACTACAAGTACGAAAACAACAAGTATGTTGCTTCCCTTGGCGACAGCATCCTGAGCACAGTCCTGTCCCCCCGCGTTGAGGAAGCTTCCTACAGCGACAGAGCAAAGGCTGAATTCCGTTACGACCTGAACAACATCGCTGGCCGCAAGGAGTTTGGCTGCTACAACAACATCCTCGTCGCCAGCGACAAGGACGGCAAGGCCATCTATGTCGTCTCCTTCCAGAACTACGACGGCGGCGATGAGCTGAACAACAGCTACGGCAAGCATGAGCACTATGCCGACTTCGCTCAGAACGTCTGGCAGAGCCTCATCCCCAGCCGGACCCTCAAGGGTACCGACTATCCCACCGTTACTCTGCGTGAGGATGTCCTTGGCGTGACGGATGTCAACAAGGTCCTGATTTATCCGGAGGACCTGGATCGGGACACCGTCAACTACATCCCCTTCCAGAACTGGTCCGCTTTTGCCGGACACAAGGCTCTCCTGTTCGTTACCCCCGCTGATGTCAACCATCAGATCGCGGTGGACGGCAAGAGCACCTTCACCTATGATTCCATCCCCGTCACTGGTTATGAAGTCCCCGCGCTCGGCTATGACTGGCCTGTCGCTGAGGATAAGGCCAGCCTGCCCACCGAGACCATCAAGGTCATGACGCAGCGCGACGGCGGCAACACCCTCTATGCGGACTACACCTTCGCTTTCGTTCCCGCCAGCCACCGCTCCGGCCTCACTGACAACAGTGGCCGCAGCTTCCTGACTGCCGCTGGAACCATTGACAGCAGCATGATCATTGCCAACCAGGGCATGAGCCTGGATTCCTTCGTCCGCTCCTTCTCCGCTGACGCGAATGCCAAGATCATCTGGCACTTCACCGTCAAGGGTATCGGCGGAACCACCTTCACCGCTGAAAAGCAGTATGGCGATTGGCAGTTCTTCGGCAAGCCCGACTATGTCACTGACCTGGGCGATGTTGAGGAAACCAGCGTCTTCGCTACTGTGATTGCTGAGTGTTCCGCTTCCAAGGCCGAGGCTGACCTCGCTGCCGGTGTCGACCACTTCACCACTTATGCCAACGGCAATAATCCTGGTCCTAACCCCGGTGAGACTGTTGTCAAGGTCGACGGCGATCCCCAGGAAGGCTTCACCTTCGATTGGGAAGCGGCTGGCGTTTGGACATCCACCAAGGATGCAGACGGCAAGACCGTGTACACGGTTGATCCCACTAAGGTCATCGTAAAGGATGCAGACGGCAACCTGGTCGCTGCTGACCGTATCACTGTCCTTGGCGTTCTGGCCGATGACGAGAACGGCGAACTGACCGTCACCAATAACACCTTCACTTCTGAGGGCAAAACCATCAACATCTACATCGGTCTCCAGGTCAAGGTTGACGGCGGCGTTGGCGGCGGTGATATGGATCCCGACACCCCCGATAATCCTGACAACCCTGATAACCCTGACAATCCCGATACGCCTCCGGTTGGCGGCAACGAGACCGACTGGGATTGGGGCAGCCGGATGGCACGGGCCGCTGGCGATTTGAAGACCTACTATTTCTCCGTTGGCGCAGAGTTCACTGTGAACCCCAAGAATGCTTCCACCGCTCTGGAATTCGTTGACAATCGCATGGTAGTGTACGCGA
>JAAWQS010000141.1 GCA_022800665.1 Oscillospiraceae bacterium | reverse complement strand
GTTTTGGCCTGCTGGCGAGCCTCAGACCAGGCTTCCCGACGCACCTGATCCAGGGCGTCTGTGGCCCAGGAAACCACATGAAACGGGTCTACGCACCGCGTTTCCTGCAGCGTACCCGTGGCTCGTCTGCCTCAATACATACTTTGCTTCCGCCTATGTCCAGGGCGCGCCAACGCCGACGTCCGCGCCCCTTGTCGTACCGCGCCACCTTGCGATGACAGATTCCGCACCGGCGCTTCCGATGATGGTCTGAACAAGCTTCTTGGCTCGCACTTGGGGGGCCTTCTTCCATGATTTTTGTTTCGCAATTTAATCATAGTCGTTTCCCCTGTGTTGCCATGGGCTTGTTCAGTTTTTACCACCCACTCTTTCTACCGATGAGCCTTTTTTTGTGCCCCGGATTACTGCCGCCAACAAGGCAGCCGACGTTGCTATCATAACGGCGGCGCTTAATGGGGAGCATCCATTTTTATAAGCCAAAACCAGTTGAAGGATGATTGCGATTGTCCACAGAAGCATTGCTATGACATCGCAAAACCTTATCAACTTTTTCATATTATAACCGGCTCACGCCGTCCTTTTTTGCAGCTTCCATAACGGCGGCGGACACGGTGGGCCGGACGCGCTCATCAAAAATAGACGGGAGGATATGTCCGGCATCCATCTCCCCCGCACCCATAATACCGGCAATGGCATAGGCGGCGGCTACCTTCATGTTTTCCGTAATTTTGCTGGCTCTGGCATCCAGTGCCCCCCGGAACAGGCCGGGGAACACCAACACATTGTTCACCTGATTGGGATAGTCGCTACGGCCTGTGCAGACCACGGCAGCTCCGGCCTCCATCGCCTCATCCGGGTAGATCTCCGGGGTGGGGTTGGCACAGGCAAAAATGATGGGTTTCTCATTCATAGACCGGATCATTTCTTTGGTCAGGCAGCCGGGAACGCTGGCGCCGACAAACACATCCGCGCCCTCCACAGCGGCTTTCAGATCGCCGGTGAGATGCCGGGGATTGGTAATTTGCGCCAGAGCCTTTTTCTGCTCCGTCATACCAGCGGCGCGCTCCGGGTAGATAATCCCCTTGCTGTCCACGGCAACAATATCCTTGATGCCAAGGCCCAGCAGCATTTTAATGATTGCGGTCCCTGCCGCGCCGGGGCCGTTCTGGATCACCTTCAAGCCCTCCATTTTCTTGCCGGTCAGCTTGACCGCGTTAATGAGGGCGGCAGTCACAACAACGGCAGTGCCGTGCTGGTCATCATGGAACACGGGAATATCACAGGCGGCTTTCAGCTTTTCCTCGATCTCAAAACAGCGGGGGGAGCTGATGTCCTCCAGGTTGATGCCGCCGAAGCTCCCCGCCAGTAGCTGGACCGTGTGTACGATCTCATCCACATCCTTGCTCCTGACGCAGAGGGGGATGGCGTCCACGCCGCCGAACTCTTTGAACAGGATGCACTTGCCCTCCATAACGGGCATACCGGCCTCCGGGCCAATATCGCCCAGGCCCAGCACGGCGGTACCGTCCGTGACCACGGCCACGGTGTTCCAGCGCCGGGTCAGCTCGTAGCTCTTGCTGGGGTCCTTCTGGATTTCCAGGCAGGGCTGGGCAACGCCCGGCGTATAGGCCAAGGCCAGGTCCTCCTTGTCCTTCAATGCGATTCTGGACTTGATTTCCAGTTTGCCCTGCAGCTGTGTATGCAGCTCCAGCGCTCTCTGTGCGTAATCCATCCGTCTATCCTCCCTTACAGTTCTTCGCCGTTGGTGGCCAACAGCTTTTTGTACCACTCGAAGGAATCCTTTTTGCTGCGGGCCAAAGTGCCTTTGCCCTCGTTGTCGCGGTCAACGTAGACGAAGCCGTAACGTTTCTTCATCTCGCCGGTTCCGGCGGAAACAATGTCAAAGGGTCCCCAATAAGTATACCCCATGATTTCAACGCCATCCTTGATCGCTTCTTTCAGCGACTGAACATGACGGCGAATATAGTCGATACGGTAATCGTCGTGGATTTTCCCGTCCTCAGAAATTTCATCCACCTGACCAAGGCCGTTCTCCACCACAAACAAAGGGATCTGGTAACGGTCGTACAGTTCATTGAGCGTGTAGCGCAGGCCCACCGGGTCGATCTGCCAGCCCCAGGGGGTCGTTTCGAGATAGGGGTTGGGCGTTCCCTGGTCGCCGCCGGTATCCCCATAGAAGGGCTGGCCATATTCATGGGTAGAAGTACGGTAGAAGCTGAAGCCGAGGTAGTCGGATGTATGCTGGCGGATGATCTCCTCATCTCCCGGCAGCATCTCAACCTTCACGCCCTCTTCCTCCCATACACGAGCAATATAGTTCGGATAGCGGCCGCGAATCATCACATCGCCATAGAACAGCGAACGGCGGCGCAGCTCCATTGTTTCAAAAACATCTTCCGGGCGGCAGGTATGGGGATAGACGTTGCTGAGGGAGAGCATACAGCCGATTTTTGCCTCCGGGCAGACCTCATGGCACAGCTTCACCGCCAGAGCATGGGCCACAAACATATGGTGGCTGGCCTGATAGACAACCTGCTGCTTATTTTCACCCTCCGCAAAGAAAATGCCGCCGGCGCCGCCGGGCATCCGACGCATATTGTTCAGTTCGTTAAAGGTCAGCCAGTAGTTGACCTTGCCGCGATACCGGGTAAAGACTGTTTCGCAGTAGCGGAGGAAAAAGTTGATGAGCTTGCGGTTGCGCCAACTGCCATATTTCTCCACCAGATGGACCGGCGTTTCATAATGGCTCAATGTCACGACCGGCTCCATGCCGCGCCTGCGCATTTCGTCAAAAAGATCGTCATAGAATTTCAATCCGGCCTCATTGGGCTGCTCGTCGTCGCCATTGGGGAAAATGCGGGACCAGTTGATGGACGTGCGGAATGCTTTGAAGTTCATTTCCTCCATCAGCGCCAGATCTTCCTTATAGCGGTGATAGAAGTCAACCGCTTCATGGGTGGGATAGAACTTGCTGGGATCAATCACCGGGTCGTAATCGTGCTTGATGCCGTGCGGAAAGCCGCAGCTGATATCAAGGCCCTTGCCGTCCTCCAGATAAGCGCCCTCCGCCTGATTTGCCGCAATCGCACCGCCCCACAGGAAATTTTCGGGAAATTTGTCCTGAAACTTTTTCATCCCAATAAAACCTTCTTTCATATGAATTGCAAACAGATGACAGCGTGTTTGATTAGGATGGCTCTATTGTATCCGGCATCGTGCCTTGTGTCAACGAACAGCGGCTTGTTTGTATTTTTTCTCCACAAATGAGGCGAGATAGAACGAATTCTGCAAACTAATTTGCAAAGTTGTTGTGCTGGATTCAAAAGGGCCGGAAGAATTGCCCCTTCCGACCTTTTTGATATGAAACGCGGAGTATATCAAGGCCAGGCCGGGGTCCTGAACTCGATATCCTCCTTTGCTTCGTCTGAACATTTGGGGTTCTTGTCATAGTCTTGGCTCAGTTTTTCTCCAGACATTGGACGCAGAACCCCGTTTTTAGCGTAGAAGCCCATCAGGATGGATCTCATTTCAGGCTGACGCTCCCGCAGGATCAATTTGCCGCCGAACTAGAGCATCTCGGCTTCGAGGAGCACCTTTTCCATGAGTTCGTCGACACCTATGCCCTTTTTGGCCGAGATGTCCTGGCTCTGGTATTTGCCGCCCCAGTC
>JAAWQS010000140.1 GCA_022800665.1 Oscillospiraceae bacterium | reverse complement strand
TTTTGTTCGCCTCAATGAAATGAGAGCCAACACATGAAAAAATTGTTCAGTCGCAAAAACGTATTTGGGAGGTATTTCTATGAAAAAAATATTGCTGGCGTTGCTGTTGAGCACTTTTCTGTTGTCTGGCTGTGGCGCAAGGGATAGCGGTTCATCCCCGTCCACCAAGACAAATCAACCAAGCGGAAATGAGTCAAATTCGGTGCAGACAGAAGAACAGAACCGGGCTGATGAGCAGCAGACAGCAAAGCCGAACCAACCGGAACAACCGGAGGAACCAAAGCAGGCGGAGAAAGCAGACTTCTCCGGTATCTATACCGATAAGCAGGGTACATCTGATGTCTATAGCGAGCTGACGCTTGCCCTACAGGCGGACGGAACCTATGCGGCAAAAATCAGCGTCTACCGTACCACCGAATTGGAGGGCACGGCGGCTTGGGAGGGAGACGTCCTCCGCTTTACCAGCGAGGACGCCCCTTTGCTGGCGGACATCACTGTTACCGGCGGCAAGGCAGAAGTGACAGTTATTACAGGTGCCCTCGGACTGCACGCCGGAGATGTCTACTCCTTCCCTGACGGCGCGCCAGACGAACCAGAGGCAGGACAAGCCGGAGAAGAAGCAGATGCGCTGGAAAATTTGGCCGGAGAATATGATTATACTATTGAAAGTGAAACCGGCAGATTGGCAATAAAAAAACACCCGATGGATACGATATTTCCGACTATGAATCAGAATCTTCCTATCGCTTTATAGCGGATTCTTCCAACATTGAAGCCATAGAAAATGAATCATGAGATATAAGGAGAAATGGTGCGCATAGAAAAATGCCTGCATTTCAATGCGAAATACAGGCATCATTCACACTAAATGTATAAAGGTTCCTTTAATGTCCGGATTGAGCCTGAATTGCACCGCGCCGTTGCCCTGTTTGCGGCATCGCACAGCATCACGCTGAACGCGGCGGTGGAAGACGCTGTCCGTGAATATCTCAAGACCCAGTCGAGCAGTAATGCCTGACCCCCAGCCGCCACAGCAGCGCACAGGGCAGCAGAAACGCCAACGCCGCCAGCGGCAGCGCGCCGTACCATGCAGGCCCCCGGTCCAGCAGGTACTGGAGTGGCCAGTGCTGCACCAGAGCCAGCGGTACCAGGAAGGTCAGGATGTACAGCACACTCCTGCCGTAAACGCCAAAGGGATACTTGCTGTACTCCCGTGCGCCGTCGGTGAAGATATTCAATACTTCCACGTGCTCCAGCGTAAAGAAGCAGACAGCCGCGTTGACCAGATACAGGCCGAAGAAGACCAGCGCACCGCACAGGACCATCAGCGTCAACACCGCGCATTTCCACGGAGTCCACGCCACCGCTCCGGACCGCACCGCCCAGACCAGCAGGATGACGCCGTTGAGAAAGCGGAAAAACATCGTCGGTTTGATCTCCTGGCACAGCGCCTGGAAGACCAGGGACCGAGGCCGCACCATGATACGGTCAAAACGGGCGTCGGAGAGCAGCTGGTGAAACACGTCAAAGGCCCGGCCAAAGCACTCCGCCAGTCCGGAGGCCGAGAGAACCGCAGAGAAGCACAACGCCAGCTGGGGCAGTGTGTAGCCGCCGATGGACTGGAAACGGTCCAGGAGAAAAACCACGCCGAAAAAAACATTCATGGTGGTCAGCAAATGGCCCAGGCAGCTGAGAAAAAAGGAGGCCCGGTAGGTCATCGCGCTGCGCAGGTGGATGGACAGAAAATGCAGATACAGTCTCATAGCGTCAACCTCCTGCAATGACTGACCGGCGCAGGCCGCTCCGGGTGAGCAGGCACCCAGCCAGAACCAGCGTCAGAATCCAGAATACCTGTAATCCCATGACAGCGGGGGCGTCCGTAAGGGGGATGTCCCCGCTGTAAATCCGCAGGGGGACGTTCTGCATGGAGCCGAAGGGACTGAGGGCGGCAAGAAGCCGCAGCTTCTCCGGCAGAAAGGGCAGCGGGACAATCGCTCCGCCCAGCAGGTCCGCCGCCGCCACCGATAAGACCATAATCCCGTTTGGGTCCGTGAGGTGGAAAGTCAGGGCGTAAATCAGCAGCGTATACGCGCAGACCACCAGCAGCATCAGAACCGTGGACAGCAGGAACAGGGGGAGTACCGCACCGCCTGTCCACAGCCGCAGGCCGTAGGGTGCGGGGATGAGCAGGGCAATGAGGATGACCGGAAACATCCGCAGCAGAGCGCGGCTGAGCCGCAGGGCCAGGGACCGGGCCATCCACATGCCGTACAGGTCCACAGGCCGGGCCAGCTCGTAAGCCACTGCGCCGGTCCTGACAGAGCTGATTAAATCGCGCTCCCAGGACCACATGGAGAAGAGGGTCAAAAACGCCTGCTGAAGCCAGATATACGCCGCCAACGCCTCCATGCCCATGGGAAACCGCTCCGGATGCTCCAGCCAGAAAGCGCGGTACAGCAGTACCTCCATTGCGCCCCACACCAGCTGCGTGCTCAGTCCCGCCAGAGCCGCGGCCCGGTACTGCAAACCCGCCATAAGCCGCATACGGAAAAAAGATATGTACTTTCTCATACCCCGCCCTCTATATGCCGAACCGGCGGTACAGGTCCGCCACCGACTCCTCGGTGGACAGATTCTCCCCCGCCATGGCGCGAATCTGAGCGGGATTGCCGTCCAGCAGCAGCTGTCCCTTGCCGACGAGCAGCACCCGGCTGCACAGGGCGTCAATGTCCTGCATGTCGTGGGTGGTGAGAATGACCGTGGTGCCGCAGAGGCGGCTTTGCTCCCGGATGAACTCCCGGACCTTCAGCTTGGACACCGCGTCCAGACCAATAGTGGGCTCGTCCAAAAACAACACCTGGGGACTGTGTAGCAGCGCAGCCGCAATCTCGCACCGCATCCGCTGGCCCAGCGAGAGCATACGCGCCGGTGTCCGGAGCAGGTCCGCCAGGTCCAGCAGGTCCGTCAGGCGGTCCAGGGTGGAGGCGAAGACGCTTTCTGGTATGCGGTAGATGTCCCGCAGCAAGAGAAAAGATTCCTTCACCGGCACGTCCCACCACAGCTGGCTCCGCTGCCCAAAGACAACCCCAATGCGGGAGACATGCTGTTTCCGGCTGGCCCAGGGGACCAGTCCGTCTACTGTGCAGGTCCCGCTGTCGGGCCGGAGAATGCCGCAGAGGATTTTAATGGTGGTGCTCTTGCCCGCGCCGTTGGGACCAATATAGCCCACAATCTGGCCGTCGGGGATGGTGAAGGTCATGTCCCGCAGGGCGGGAATCTGGGTGTACCCGCGGGAAAAGAGACTGCGCAAAGCATTGGTCAGTCCGGCTTCCCGCCGCCGGACCCGGTAGGTCTTGCTGATTCCTTTCATTTCAATCATTGCTGTCCGCTCCTTTTTGAAAATATCCCGTCGCGGTCAGACCAGCGGGAAGCGATTGGGCGCGCTTCCATAACCTTAAGGGCTTGCGGGAGATATCTCATCAGGAACGGCGCGGGCGGTCACGAGCCTCTCCCGCGCCAGATAAAATACCCTCTTCCTGCCTGGGGCAAAAAGGAAATTTAGTTTACTACATTTTGGGGATGCTGTCAACCGTCAAACTCAAAATCCAGGCTATTTGCACGGTATTTGAATGAGTGAACAAATCATGAACAGAGGGCGCAACGAAGGACTTTATCCAAGAAAGATTCATCAAGCAAGCATTTGAACTGCTTGTCG
>JAAWQS010000169.1 GCA_022800665.1 Oscillospiraceae bacterium | reverse complement strand
TACATCCAGTCCCGCCCGCCGGCGAAACCTGCGGCCTGCAAAATGCGGTTCGAAATTTCCCAGCCGCAGGAGCAGGCTATTTTGATCCCTGCCGGTACCCGCGTGACCGATTCGAGCAACACGCTGGTCTGGGAGACCCTGGAGGACCACTATGTCACTGCTGGGCAGAGCTCCATCGAAGCAGAGGTCAGGTGTCAGACGCCGGGGATCGTGGGGAATGGCTATGCCGCCGGGCAGATCAACACCCTGGTGGATGTCTATGAATATTATTCCAAATGCACCAATACCAACGTTTCGGATGGCGGTTCCGACGTGCCGACAGATGAGGAGTATTACGAGCTTATGAGAGCATCTATGGACGCCTACAGCTGCGCTGGCGCACGCGGCGCATACATCTACTGGGCCATGCAGGTAAGCACGGAAATTGCGGACGTCGCCGCCAGCTCCCCCACGCCCGGCGTTGTCAAAATATACGTCCTGATGGACGATGGCACGTTGGCCACGGAGGAAATCAAGAGCAAGGTGCTGGCCGCCTGCAGCGCGGACGAGCGCCGGCCCCTGACGGACCTGGTGACTGTGGAGGACGCAGAGCTGGTCCCCTATGATATCCAATTTACCTACTACACCAACCGCAGCAGCAACCAGAGCGGTGCGGAAATCGCGGCGGCGGTGCAGGCTGCGGTGGACAAGTACATCGCGTGGCAGTGCGGGAAGCTGGGCCGGGACATCAACCCCTCCAAGCTCATCAGCCTGCTCATGCAGACCGGCGTCAAGCGGGTGGATCTGGCCTCCCCGGCGTTTACCCATCTGCAGGACGGGAACCAGACGCTGAACGCGGACATGAGCTACGACCCTGCGGAGGCAGTCCCCCAGGTGGCGCGGGTGATGCATGTTACAATCCACAATGGAGGGTACGAGGATGAATGATCCGGGCGTCAACCACAGCCTGACAGCGGACAATATCCTGGCGTCGTTCCCCATTGCCCTGCAGGGCGATGCCTCGGCTGCTGCCTTGGGGGCGATCACGGCCCGGCTACTGGCCCGGCGGCCGGAGGAGATTAGCCAGCTGCGGATTTATCCTATGATAGACCAGCTGCCGGAACGGCTCCTGGACATTCTGGCCTACGACTTCAAGGTGGACTGGTGGGACCCGAACTACACTTTAGAAGAGAAGCGGCGGACGTTGAAGGAGAGCTGGCGGGTCCACAAGATGCTGGGTACCCGCGCTGCTGTGGAGATGGCGATCCGGGCAGTCTATCCGAATACAGAGGTGCTGGAGTGGTTTGAGTACGAGGGCGGCAAGCCCTACCACTTCAAACTCAACATCGACCTCTCTGACATTCAGTGCGACGAAACACGGCCTTGGCGGGTACTGGAGCGGGTCAATTTTTACAAGAGCCTGCGCTCCCATCTGGAGGAGATCGTATTTGTCATGCACACGGTTCCAGCCACGCTCCATGTGGGCGGCGGCACAGGAGCCTCTGCCAGCATAGGCGTCCCGATGGAGAAAGATGTATTTGATTTCCAGGATACGCTGCATATAGGCGGCGCATTCGGGGCCAAAGCAGATGTTGGCGTGCCAGCGGCGGCAGATGCGTTCCATTTCAGAGCTGCGCTGCATACCGGCGGCGTGTTTTCCGGTCAGACAGAATTATCTGTGCCGGAGGATATTTCGCCGCCCTCCGCCACCACCATTCTGCGCACCGGCGGGGTGTGTACCATCATCTCAAATTTATCAAGGGGGGATTGATATGAAATGAACTATGCATACAAGCTGACAACTCATGGCCGCGCCATGCTGGCAGCATGTATGGCGTTGGAAAAGCCACTGAAGATTGTCCGCGTGGCCTTCGGCGGCGGCAAGGTGGAGGAGGACGTCGATCTGGCGGACGTGCATGAGCTGCTGTCCTATATCTCAGACGGCGCCGTGGCAGACCGGCAGCATAAAGATGACCGGCTCACGCTCACCATCCAATACGCCAATATCCAGCATCAGGACATAAAGATGTTCCTGCTGTCTGAATTTATCGTGTATACAGAGAATCCTGAAACCGGAGAGGAAACCGACCTGCTGTACGGGAACCTGGGTGACTACCGGCAGCCGGTACCGGCATACAACCAAGCCTATCCGCCCAGCGTATTCAGCTTTCCGCTGGAAATCATCATCTCGGATGAAATCAACGTCTCTGTCTCCGCACCCTCTGGAATCGTAACGCATGACGAGCTGATCATTGTGATCCGGGAACATAGCAAGGACACCAACGCCCATCCGGATATCCGGCAGGAGATCGCGGACCTGCGGGACCATGCGGTTGACAACCTGCCGGAGCTGCTGGAAGACGCATTCCAGCAACATAATGAGGACCTGGATGCTCACCCGGACATCCGGCAGGTGATAGAAGAGCTGCGGCGGCAGCTGGGCGGAGGGATTGTCCGGGCAGAATGCCTGGAGCTGACCATCCCGCCCACTGGCTGGACGGAGGACACCGGCGGCATATACCCGCATCATCTGGACATCCCCCACACCAACATTGCGGAGGATCTGATGCCGGCGCTGACCATCCTGCCTGCTTTTCTGACAGCCGCCGAAGACTGCCAGCTCTGCCCGACAGCGCAGACGCTCCCTGGGGCGCTGCGGGTCTATGCCAAGACTATCCCGGCGGCGGCAATCAGCGCCAGCCTGCTCCTGATTGGCGGCGGCAGGGACCAGGAAGAAATCATCATTCCGACTGTGGGCTGGGTACCGGACGAGGACACCGGCGGCGAGTATCCGCTGCATGTGGATATGACCAGCGAGGCCGCCGCCGAGTCCCTGACACCGCTGCTTACTATCCTGCCGGATTCCATGGGAACTGCCGCAATGTGCTGTATAAGCCCCTTTGCCCGGACTCTGGACGATATCCTGCGGGTATACGCCAAAGCCATACCAGATAGGCCGGTCAACGCGCGGCTGACCCTGTTGGGCAATGCCGGGAAGGAGTCTGGCGGCAGTTATACACTGCCTGCCGCAACCGCCACATCGCTGGGCGGCGTGAAGGTCCGCAGCGGCTCCGGCCTGACAGTAGACAGCGGCGGCAATCTGAAGCTGGACACCGCGCCTAAAGATACGGTTGTCAATCTTTTCAAAGGTTCCAACGGCTGACAAGCCTGGAATAAATTTTTTATGAAACGAGGTACATCGCAATGGAAGAGAACACCACCATCACCAACGCCGAAAAGGCAGTATCCCTGGAGAGTCTGGCAGAGGCCAGCAAGCTCATCGCCACAAAGGCGGAGGTCAAGAAACAGATCGCGGATGCAGTGACCGCCTGCGCCAATATCACCTTCGCCAGCACCGAGGAGGTCCTGGACATGTTCCGGATGGACGAAGCTCCCGATAACAGCGGGACGTAAGCAGACGGGCGCACGGTACCGCCGGGATGCCGTGCGCCCCATGACAATTTTCCCGGCAACACTATTTTTTGAAGGAGAAACACTATGAGCGAAACAGCGGCGAACACTGTCCAGGCTATGTCTCTGGACAATATGACAATCTATACCGAGCAGCTGCGGGCCAAGTATGTCAGGAAGAAGGATCTTCCCACGAAGGTCTCCGAGCTGACCAATGACGTCAAGTACCAGACCGAGGAGCAGGTGGCGGCAGCCATCTCCGCCAAGGTCTCCAGTACCTACAGGGCCGGCGGCAGCGTAGCGTTCGACGCCCTGCCGGAGCTGACGGAAACAAATCTGGG
>JAAWQS010000002.1 GCA_022800665.1 Oscillospiraceae bacterium | reverse complement strand
TCAGATACATTTTCTTGTAGTCTACCATACCTCTCCTTCCCTACAGCTTCTGCCATATGGACACAAAATCTCGCCGGGTTGGCCCCGGACGGGGCGGGCGTTTTTGCCCGCATCCCGCCGGACCGTTTCCCGCCGAGACAAACAAAAAGCGGTGCAGGATATAATTACCCCACACCGCATAAGTGCAAAACACAAACCCCGTATTATGAAACAAACAGTCCTCCGCAGTTAGGAGATGAAAAAACTGGGTATTGAAAAAAGATGGGAAGACTGTTATAATAGGAGCTGGCGTAGCAAATGCTATTGTGTAGGAGGACTCTTCTCCTGCATAGGGGCATGGGTGACTTCCGATCGCCCATGTCCTGCCTTATTATTTGCCTCGTTGCTATTATCATACCACGTTTTCCACGCTTTGACAAGTAGTTTATTTTTATGAGAAAAATTATTTCTGTTGGGAAGTGAACCCCTCAGTCACGCTTCGCGTGCCAGCTCCCCTTTCAGGGGAGCCTTTTTTCAGAATGACCATACTTTTCATCCCTCGCCGTTTCTAACTCTTTCTTGCAGTCCAGCTCTGGTACGGGTTTGACCATCTTCTCCAGGTCCAAAAACGCTTTCAATTTTGGAGAAATCGTGGCTTCATCTTCAAGGGGATGTCCTACGTTTCCCAGGAGGGAATGCAGGTACTGAATGATGTCTGGCACCTGATCGTCTGGAATCTGTTTGACAAGCTGCAGGGCCTGTTGTCTCAATGCTGTCATCATTTTCACCGCCTTTCTGCTTAAATATAGTATACCTCCGCAACGGGAAAATTTCAACTGATAAAACGAGAACTTCTTCCAAACGTCCCCTCTAGGAAGCAGCGAACCCCTCAGTCACGCTTCGCGTGCCAGCTCCCCTTTCAGGGGAGCCTTTTTGATGCTGCGCCCCAAAAACCTCCCATGCCAAAACAGCACGGGAGGTTTTTCTCATCCGCCTGAGCAGACAGCGTTTAGACAGAATTCTCGCTTTCTCTTATTTCTTTCCCGCCTTCGTCTCGCAGTAGAGGCAGCGGTACACCCGTGCGGTACGGTCTGTGAGCTTAAAAGTCTGGGGAAGTTCCTGCTCAATGGAGGTAATGCAGCGGGGGTTACGGCAGTGGAGGACGTTGGTGATGGTATCGGGGAGTTTCAGCTGGCGTTTTTCCACCTGCTCGCCGTCCCGGATGATATTGACTGTGATATTGGGGTCTACATAGCCGATGACGTCCCAGTCCAGCTCCAAATTCTGGTCGATCTTAATGATGTCTTTCCTGCCCAGCTTACCGCTGGTGACGTTCTTCAGGATCGCCACGGAGCAGTCCAGGTCCCCCAGGCCCAGAATCTGATACAGGTCCATGGCTTTCCCGGCGGCAATGTGGTCGATGACAATGCCGTTTTTAATGGCGTCGATAATCATGGTTCGTATCCCCCTTTATTATTGAATGTCCAAGAGCTTCATAATCAGAGCCATACGGATAAAGCGGCCATACCGGGCCTGGCGGAAGTAAGCGGCCCGCGGGTCCTTATCCACCGCCACGGAGATTTCATTCACACGGGGCAGCGGGTGCAGGATGCTGAGGGTATCCTTTGCGCCGGACAGTTTTTCCGGCGTCAGGATATAGCTGTCCTTCAGGCGCAGATAGTCCTCCTCGTTGAAGAACCGCTCCCGCTGGACGCGGGTCATGTAGAGGATGTCCAGCTCCGGCATAACGGCTTCCAGGTCTGTGGTCTGCGCGTATACGATATTATTTTTCTCCAGCACGTCCTTTTTCACATAGCTGGGCAGCTTCAGCTCCTCCGGGGAGATGAGCACGATACGGATGCCCTGGTAGCGGCTGAGGGCGTTGATGAGGGAGTGGACGGTGCGGCCGAATTTCAAGTCTCCGCAGAAGCCTACGGTCAGGTTGTCGAACCGGCCCTTCTCATGGTGGATGGTCAGCAGGTCGGTGAGGGTCTGTGTGGGGTGGTTGTGTCCGCCGTCCCCGGCGTTGATTACCGGTACGCCGGCGTGCATGGCGGCGACCAGGGGCGCGCCCTCCTTGGGGTGGCGCATGGCGATGATATCGCTGTAGCAGCTGACGGTGCGCACGGTATCGGCTACGCTCTCGCCCTTGGCGGCGGAGGAGCTGGAGGCTTCGGAGAAGCCCAGGGTCTGTCCGCCCAGGCTCAGCATGGCGGACTCAAAGCTCAGGCGGGTACGGGTGGAGGGTTCAAAGAACAGCGTCGCCAGAATTTTACCGTCGCACTTGTGGGCGTAGGCGGCGGGGTCCTTGATAATATCTGTGGCAGTGGCCACCAGTTGGCTGATTTCCTCCGTGGACAGGTCCAGAATGTCGATTAAGCTTCTCATAATTACCTCCCAATCCAGCTTTCATCCGAGGGGTTGTTGCGGAACGCGATGAGCCGGTCCACATCCTCCGGTTTGATATAGTTTTCTGCCGCGGCCACCTGGGCAATGATATCGAAATTGGTCAGGCTGACGTTTTTGACATTAGCCGCAGCCAGACGGTCCAGGCCCTTCTGCATTCCATAGGTGAAGATGCTCACGATGCCCAGGACCTCCGCGCCCGCCTCCCGGAGCACGTTGACCACCTCGATGACGCTGCCGCCGGTGGAGATGAGGTCCTCCACCACCACCGTCTTCTGGCCTTTTTCCAGCCGTCCTTCAATCTGATTCTGCCGTCCGTGGTCCTTATTGCCGGAGCGGACGTAGCCCATGGGCAGGCCCAGGATATGGCCGGTGATGGCAGCGTGGGCGATCCCTGCGGTGGAGGTACCCATCAGGACCTCGCAGTCCGGATACGCCTGTCTGATGGTCTCCGCCAGTGCGTTTTCCACGTCGTTTCGCACCTCCGGGGCGGTGAGGGTCAGACGGTTGTCGCAGTAGACCGGGCTTTTGATGCCGCTGGCCCAGGTGAAGGGTTCCTCCGGGCGGAAGAACACGGCCTTGATCTGTAACAGGTCCTTTGCAATCCGTTCGCTGATCTTTTCCATAGTCTTCTCCTTTGCGTATATAAATATTGCTTTGTGCATAACTGCCGGTGCAGCCCTCTAGCTCCCGCTTATGCCGTTTGCAGCATTCCAGCAGAAATACGGTCCGCACCATCCGTCCTCATGGGTGTGTACATAGGTCCAGCGGAAATTTTCATCCACCACGTACAGGTCTCCGTCCTCCTGATCCAGCTCGGCGGCAGTGACTTTGCAGGTTTTTCCCGCACAGTCAAAGCCCTCCTTGAAGACAATTGCCCGCGCATACTCCTGGGCGTCAAAGACCCGCCTGGCCTCCGCGCCCTCCAGACAGTGGGACGAGGACAGTTCCGTCCACATGCAGGAGCTGAGGCATTTGGAGCGGATATACCGGCAGACCTGTTCCGGCTTGACAGCGGGCGCAAAGGCTTGGAACCATCTCCGGCCAATCTCCGCGTCAAACAGCAGCAGCTCCCGCAGCTCCTCCAAATCCCCGGCCACAAAATCGGCTCCCGCTTCCTCCAGCTCCTCCCGGTCCCCGTAGCCGTACAGAACGCCAATTGCAGCCAGACCCTTCTCGTGTGCGCCGATGACGTCGTACTTTCTGTCGCCCACCATCACCGCGTCGGTATTCCAACCGGCATGTTCGTAATAACTGAGGGCATTGCTGATGACCTGGGCTTTCTTCGCCCCCGACTGCTCGTCCATCGGCGCGCCGCAGATGTGGTCAAAATAATGCGCAAGCCCAAAGCGTTCCAGAATCCGCACGGCAAAAGCTTCCGGCTTGGACGTAGCCACTACCAGCTGCTTTCCCGCCGCTTTCAGCGTCTGCAGCAGCTCCGCAATCCCAGGATACGGCGCATTCTCCAGCCAGCCTTTTTCGTTGAAATACTCCCGGAACTTGGCGGTCCCCACGGAAATCTGTTCTGCATTAAAGCCGTAGATTTCCCGGAAGGTGTCGTGGAGGGGCGGTCCCACAACGCAGGTCATATTTTCCCGTTTTTCCTGGATGCCGAAGTAGTCCAGCGCATTTTTTACAGAGTTGATAATTCCCGCCTGGGAATCGGTCAGCGTGCCATCCAGGTCAAACAGAATAATGTTCCACATGGCTTACCCCACAAACTCCGCCACACACCGTCTGTATGCGGCAGCCGGGTCCGCCGCCTGGGTCACAGGCCGTCCCACGACGATATAGTCGGAACCGATTTCCCGCGCCTTTTCCGGCGTCGTCACCCGCACCTGATCGCCCACGTCGCCATCGGCAAACCGCACCCCCGGCGTTACGGTGAGGAACGTTTCCCCGCAGGCCCCGTGGACCTTACCCGCCTCCAGGGGGGAGCAGACGACACCGTCCAGCCCTGCGTCCCGCGCGCATTGGGCGTAGTGGAGCACCACCTGGTCAATGGGCTCGCGAATCAGCAGATCGCCCTCCATCCGCTCCTGACTGGTGGAGGTCAGCTGGGTCACGGCAATCACCAGGGGACGGGAGCCGTCAGGCCGGGTCACGCCCTCCAGAGCGGCCTCCATCATGGCTTTTGTCCCGGCGGCGTGGAGGTTGAGCATGTCCACATCCAGACCGGACAGAACCGACATGGCTTTTTTGACCGTGTTGGGAATATCGTGGAGCTTCAGGTCCAGGAAAATCTGGTGGCCCCTGGCTTTGATCTCCCGTACGATATCCGGTCCGGCGGCGTAGTACAGCTCCATACCGATTTTCACAAAGGGCTTTTTCGGCTCTCCGGCGAATTGGTCCAGAAAGCTCAGGGCTTTTTCCTTGCTCTCAAAATCCAGAGCGATGATGACGTCCTTACCCATGATGCGCGCCTCCTATGATTTCTTTCAAACTGTGTATACCATATTTTACCATTACCTCTGGCAGTTGGTCAATAATTTCTTTGCAGACAAAGGGATTGACCAGATTGGCCGCGCCTACCTCCACGGCGGTAGCGCCGGCCAGCATCATCTCCACCGCGTCCTCCGCCGAACTGACGCCGCCCATTCCAATCACCGGGATGTCCACGGCCTCGTATACCTGGTACACCATCCGCAGGGCTACGGGCAGTACGGCTCTGCCGGAGAAGCCGCCGGTTCCGTTGGCCAGCAGCGGTTTTCTGGATTTCAGGTCAATACGCATCCCCAGCAGGGTGTTGATAAGGCTGATACCGTCCGCCCCTGCGTCCTGACAGGCTTTGGCAATGGATGCAATATCCGTGACATTGGGACTGAGCTTCATAAACACCGGCTTTGCCGTCACCGCCTTCACCGCTCTCGTGACCGCAGCCGCCGCCTCCGGGCATACGCCGAAGCTCATACCGCCGTTGTGGACGTTGGGACAGGAGATGTTGACCTCCAGCCAGCCCACCTGTTCCGCTTTGTCCAGGCGTGCGCAGGTATAGGCGTATTCTTCCACGGAAAAACCGCTGACATTCGCCATCACCGGTTTATGGAAACAGGCTTTCAGCTTAGGCAGCTCCTCCGACAGCACCCGCTCCACGCCGGGATTTTGCAGTCCTACCGCGTTGAGCATTCCGGCAGAGCACTCTGCAATACGGGGGGTAGGATTGCCGAAGCGGGGTTCTCTGGTGGTGCCCTTGAAGGAGAAGGTTCCCAGGCAGTTGATATCGTACAGTTCCGCGAACTCATAGCCGTAGCCGAAGGTACCGCTGGCAGGAATCACCGGATTATCCAGCTCGATACCCGCCAGATTCACCCGCAAATCTACCATATAATCTCCTCCTTTTCCAACACCGGACCGTCCTTACAGATACGCTTATTGCCGTACTTGGTCTTGCAGCTGCACCCCATACACGCGCCAAATCCGCAGCCCATACGCTCCTCGAAGCTCAGCAGGCCGGAGGTCGTTGTGGCGCTGTACACAGCTTTCAGCATAGGCAGGGGGCCGCAGGCGCAGAAATAGTCGTAGGACCGGGGCAGAGCGCCGGTCACAAAGCCCTTTTGACCGTAACTGCCGTCCACGGTTGTGACCACGGTTTCGATCCCCAGGTTCCGGAACTGCTCCTCATAAAAAACCTCCCCGGCGGTGTTAAAGCCCAGTACCGCTATAGGCGTCTTCCCCGCCCCCAGCAGAGCTTTTGCCAGGCCGTACATCGGCGGAACGCCTGCGCCGCCGCCAATGACAGCGGTCCGCTGGCCGCACTTGGCCGTATCGAACCCATTGCCCAGACCGCTCAGTACATCCAGCTTCTGACCGGGCTGCATCCCGCTCATGGCCGCCGTACCCTTGCCCACCACTTTATAAATAATCTTGAGGCTATCCCGGTCCCAGTCGCAGACGGAGATCGGGCGGCGCAGGAAAAAGCCGTCCAATTGTATATTGACAAATTGACCCGGCTTGGTAATGGGGGAGGTATCTCCGCCCAGGGTCATTTCCCAGACGCCGGGGACAAGTTCCCGATTGCCTGTGATTGTATACAGCAGCTGTTTCACGCTCATCCCTCCCAAACAATTTTCCCGCCGTTCATGGTCAACCGGCATACGCCCCAGAGCTTCATCCCTGCGAAGGGGGTGGCGCGGCCCATGGTTGCGAACTGCTCCGGGTCCACAGTATAGGACGCATCCAGATCAAACGCCGTCAAATCGGCAGGCTGGCCCGCCTCCAGGGGCGTGCCGAACCCAAACCGGCGGGCCGGATTGGAGTGCATCAGGTCCAGGAGCCGTTCCAGCGGCAGACGCCCCGGCCTGACCAAATGGGTATACAGTGCGGAAAAGGCGGTTTCCAGGCCCACCACGCCCATGGCGCTTTTTTCCAGTCCACGGCTTTTTTCCTCCCGGCTATGGGGGGCGTGGTCGGTGGCAATCATGTCGATGGTACCGTCCAGCAGACCCCTGCGCAGAGCCTCCCGGTCTTCCGCGCTGCGGATAGGCGGATTCATCTTGAACCGTCCGTCCTCCTGCAAGTCCATGTCGCTGAAGACCAGATAGTGGGGGCCGGTCTCGCAGGTCACATCCACCCCGCGGGCCTTGGCCTGACGAATCAGCTCCACGCTCTCCTTTGTGGAGATATGGCACACGTGGTATTTGCAGCCAATCTCCCCGGCCAGCTCCAGGTCCCGCGCAATCTGCCCCCACTCGCTCTCTGAACAGATCCCCCGGTGTCCGTGTTCCCTGGCGTACTGTCCGTCGTGGATATACCCCCCATGGAGCAGGGCGTTATCCTCGCAGTGGGCGGCGATGATCTTCCCCAGACGTTTCGCCTCGGTCATCGCCTGCCGCATCATCTCCCGGTCCTGCACGCCCCGGCCATCGTCGGAGAAACCGGCGGTATGGGGAGCCATACCCGCCATGTCCGCCAGGGTTCCGCCCTGCTGGGACCGTGTAATCGCGCCGTAGGGATGGACATGGACCACCGCGTCCCGGTCTATGGCATCCAACTGCGCCTGCAAATGCTCCGGGGTATCCGGCACAGGGTCCAGGTTGGGCATGGGGCACACATGGGCGTAACCGCCGCGGGCGGCGGCCAGGGTACCGGTACGCACCGTCTCTTTATATGAAAATCCCGGTTCTCGAAGATGGACGTGTACATCAACGAAACCGGGGAAAACAGCGGCGTTATGCAAATCAATAACCGTACAGCCGGTCAGGTTTTCCAACCCCTGGGCAATGGAAACAATATGACCGGAACGAACGGCAATATCAGCCGGAACGAACCGGCTGTCTCTCAGAATCATCCCATTTTTCAGGATATAATCCACAGTACACTCCTTTCCCGGTATCAGGGACCGGTCGGCGTATTTCGGTTTATTATACAGGATAGACCACTCCGTGTCAACAGACGATTTTCACTTTTTTCTTATCAGAAAAGAGCCAGGGGACCGGCAGGTCCCCTGGCAGGATAGAAAAGGCGCAATTTCAAGCGACAGCAAGGACGAAAATTTTTCTCACGAAGGGGTCGCAGACGTAGAGGCTGCCGCCCTGGAGGAGCAGGCCCACAGGGGAGATCATATCTCCGCTGAGCTGGGCGGGGTCGCGTACGGCCAGCGTGCTGACGGTACCGCTCTTAATCATCCGGACCGCGCCGTTACCGGTATCCGCCACGTACACGCTGCCGTCCTCTCCCACGGCCACGCCCTGGGGGGCGGAGAAGGACGCCTGGGCCGCTCTGCCGCCGGCGGAACCGTCGCTGCCGCTTCCGGCCAGAACGGTGATTTTACCGTCCTTGAGCTGGAGGATGCGGTTTCTGCCGGTCTCGGCAATATAGAGCGCGCCGTCCTTCCAGCACAGGCCGGTTGGGTCGGACAGGCCCTTTGCCACGGTGGACGCGCCGCCCTGGGGACTGACCCGCCGCACGGTACCGCTGCCGGTATCCGCTACATACAGATTCCCGTCCTCATCCGCCGCCAGACCGGTGGGCCGGTTGAAGGCTACGCCCAGATTTGTGACGGTCAGCTTCTCCCTGGAGGCGGTGTTGAGGGTCTGGATGCCGCCGCCGGTGACGAGACGGACCGCATTATTGGCCGTGTCGCTCACCGCCCAGCCGTCCAGGAACGGGGCCACGGCCCACGGCTCCTTGAAATAACTGCCGGTCAGGTTGCCGTCGTTGTACCCGCCCAGGGGCTGGCCGTAGAGGTCGGGCACGGTTGCGCCGCCGGCGTAGGCGGTACCGGCGCGGTTGAGGACCTTCCACACCTGCTTGTTATAGAGGTCCGTGACCAGGAGGACGCCGTCCTTGTCCACGGCAATGCCGCTGGGGGCGCACATGACGTCAATTGCGCTGAGGACAGAGAGTGTGCCCGGTTTCCGGCTCCTGGCGAAGTTCATCAGCGTCACCGCAATTTCCGCGCGGGTGGCGGGGGTCTTGGGGGAATCCGCGCCCTCGGTCTGCACGGTGGGGTCGCCGCTGTACCGCTGGAAAATCAGAGCTACCTGCTCATGGGTCACGGGGTCGTTCACGCCGAAGGTGGTAGCATTGTAGCCCAGGACAATCCCCTTGCTGTTGGCCCAGGAGATGGCGTCCGTGTACCACTTTCCTGCCGGTACGTCCGCAAAGGAGGCCGTGGACGCCGCCGCCGGTTTCCCAGCCAGACGGTGCAGGACCGTGACCATCATGGCGCGGGTCAGGGCGCCGTCCGGGGTGAACTCCGTTGCGCTGGTGCCGGTCATCAGGTTGTTGACCTTGCAGTAGTTCACCGCCTCCGCGTAGGCCGCGCCTGCCGGTACGTCCGTGTACCCCGCCGTACCCGCCTTGCTTACCACCGAACGAGTGCGGGAATTATAGTGGACGGTGGCGGTGTCGGGAATGGCATTAGTCCCAATAGTTATCGCATTCCACTGGGTTTCTGTCCCGCCATAGTAGATATCAGTCAATTTGGTACAGGAGAGGAACGCACCGGCACCAATACTGGTGACACTGTTGGGAATGGTCACGCTGGTTAGTCTTTTACAGCCGTTGAATGCAAACTTGCCAATACTGGTAACATTGTCCGGAATATTCACGTTGGTTAGACGGCTACAGCCATCGAATGTATTATTGCCAATACTGGTGACACTACTTGGAATGGTCACACTGGGCAGGTTATAACAGTCAGTAAACGCACTACTGCCAATACTTGTGACACTATCCGGAATGGTCACGCTGGTCAGCTGTCCACAGCTCTGAAACGTATAAGCGTCGATACTGGTAACGCCGTCTGGAATGTTCACGCTGGTCAGATATCCACAGCCGGAGAACGCAGCATTGCCAATAGTGGTGACGCTATTCGGAATGCTTACGCTAGTCAGACTACAGAGCATAAACGCCTGATTGCCAATAGTGGTGACGCTATCTGGAATGGTCACGCTTCTTAGGCTTCTACATTCTCTGAACGTCTGACTGTCAATAGTGGTGATACTATTGGGAATGGTCACACTCGTCAGGCCGCAGCCGGAGAACGCCGCCACGCCAATACTGGTAACACTATCCGGAATATTTACACTGGTCAGGCTGGCACAGTCGGCGAACGCAGCATTGCCAATACTGGTGACGCTATTCGGGATGGGTACACTGGTCAGACTGCTACAGGCGGAGAACGCAGCATTGCCAATACTGGTAACACTATCCGGAATGCTCACGCTGGTCAGGTTAGTACCCTGCCAGAATGCATAATCGCCAATACTGGTGATACCGTTTTCAATAACCACAGACTGGATTTCTTTGATATATTGATCCCACGGCCTGTCGGTGGAAAATCTATAATCCTCCATCGGCCCGCTACCGGTAATATAGAGGGTCTTTGTTGCTTCGTCATACCGCCAGGTCACGCCCTCTTCTTCGCCGTTAAAATGGATGGTGGCGTTGCGCAGGGGGTCGTTGCCGTTGCCGAGGGTAATTGCCTCCCACTGGGCCTCATCGCCGCCGTAGTAGACATCCTTCAGGCTGGCGTCGCCGCGGAACGCATACTGTTCAACAGAGGTAACGCTGTCAGGAATGGTCGCGCTGGTCAGGCTGGTGCAAAAATAGAACGCGGTACTGCCAATGCTGGTGATACCGTTTTCGATAATCACAGACTGGATTTCTTCCGTATATTGGCTCCACGGTCTGTCATTGGGATCCCCATAATTCTTCATGGGTCCGCTGCCGGTAATGTACAGCGTCTTCGTTGCCTCGTCATACCGCCATTCATCTTCGCCGCCATTAAAATGGATGTTGGCGCTGCGCAGGGGGTCATTTCTGATGCCAATCTCAACTGTCTCCCACTGGGCCGCTGTGCCGCCGTAGTAGACATCGGTCAGCTTAGCGCAGCCGTCAAACGCATAATCGCCAATACCGGCGACACTGGCGGGAATGGTCACGCTGGTCAGACCGTCGCAGCGGGCGAAAGCCCCATTGCCAATCAGGGTGACACTGTCGGGGATTGTCACGCTGGTCAGGCTGTGACAGTCTGCAAACGCTGACTCGCTAATACTGGCGATACCCTTGGGAAGCGTCACGCTGGCCAGACTACCGCAGTTAGAGAACGCAGCAAAGCCAATACTGGTAACGCTGTCAGGAATCGTTATGCTGGTCAGACTGCTGCACTCCATGAACGCCCGACCGCCAATTGTGGCGACGCGGTTGGGAATCGTCACGCTGGTCAAGGCGGTACACTTCCAGAACGCAGTCTCGCCAATGCTGGTCACGCTGTCAGGAATGGTCACACGGGTCAGACTGCCGCACTCATAGAACGCAGTATCGCCAATGCTGGTCACGCTGTTTGGAATGGTCACGCTGGTCAGGCTGCCGCACTCGCAGAAAGCGCTGTCGCCAATACTGGTAATCCCGTTTTCAATGACCACAGACTGGATTTCTTCCTTATATTGATACCACGGTCTGTTGATGCTGGTAGGATAGTCCACCATGGGACCGCTGCCGGTAATGTACAGCGTCTTTGTTGTTTCGTCGTACCGCCATCCTTCTTCTCCGCCGTCCTTGAAATGGAAGGCAGCGTTGAGGAGGGAGGCGTTATTACCGAGCACGGAGACGCCGCTCCACTCCGCTTCCGTACCGTCAAAGTAGACATCGGAGAGGGCGGGGTTTCCGATAAAGGATTCGTCGCCAATGGAAGACAGGGAGGCGGGGAGGTAGAGGGTTTGCAGGCTGCTGCAGTTGTTGAAGACCTGTTCCGCCACGGTTGCGACCCCCTGCTCCAGGGTGGCAGTGGTGAGATTGTAGCAGGAGACAAAGGTCATATTATCCAGGCCCATCACACTGCCCGGCACGGTCACGCTGGTCAGACCGGACTGTCCGAAAGCGGCTTGACCGATGGCAGTAGTGGACCTGGGAATCTGCACATCCCGCAGCTCCGTACACTGGAAGAAAGCATAGGGGGCAATGGAGCGCAGGCCGCTGGGGAGCGCAATGCTGTTCAAGCTGGTGCAGTAAGCAAAAGCAGAATCTCCGATACTCGTCACCGAGCTGGGCAGGACCACGGACTGCAGATTGGAACAGCCCTCAAAGGCGCGATGCCCCACGCTCTCCACCCCGCTGTCGATGACTACCGCGCGCATCTCGGCGGCGTACATACTCCAGGGGGCCTGGGTGACGTGGTTTTCGGAGGGGTAAGCCTCCATGGGACCGGTACCGGTAATATAGAGGGTTTTGGTGGGTTGGTCGTACCGCCAGTCAAGGTCCTCGCTCTCGGACCAGTGGGCATAGATGGCGGCATTGTCTGTAAACACGGTGGAGGTTGTCACCCGCGTACCGCCTTCCGCTGCGGTGAACCATCCGGCGAAGGTATAGCCCTCCCGGACCGGAGTGGGCAGGGAGGCGAGTTTACCGCCGGAGCCAGTCCGTGCGGAGGAGGGGGTGACGGAGCCGCCGTTGGCCTCAAAGGTGACGGTGAACGTCTTACCGATGTAGGTGAGGAAATAGAAGCCGTTGGCATCCGGCTCCGCTGACCGTTCCCAAGCCATATGGTCCGGCATATCCAGCGAGAAGCCCTTTGCCTTGATGACTGCGCCGGACCCGGCGGTCAGATTCCCGAAGAGGTAGCAGACGTCGCCCACAGACAGCGTGCCATGCACTGCCAGCGGCTGGTTTGCCAGAAGGATCAGCCCCACCCCATTCTGCAAGGTAAGGGTCTTGCCCGCCGGGACAGTGAGTGCGCTGTCCACCTCCAGCTGGCTCACGGCGCTGGCGCGGGCCGTGCCGGGCAGAAGGACCACCTGCCGCACGGTACTGCGGGCCAGTTCCTGGTTTACCGCTGCGGCAGTCTGGGGCATCACCAGGGTAACGGTCTCCGTAGGCGCGGGCGTGGAGCCGCCGCCGTTTCCACCGCCTCCGGTACCGCCGCCGGTTCCGGTTCCGCCGTTAGGCGTGGCGGGAACGGTGATTGTCTCATCCGGCGTTGGGTCCGTCCACACCGGGTCAGTGGAGACGCTGTTCTCCTGTTCCCGCAGCTGGGTTTCGATTTCCGCCAGCTGGTCCCGGACTTTCTCCTGGTCCTGTTTCAGCTTCTCCGCCGGTTTCACCGACGGGTCCCGCAGGTCCAGACCGGATTCTTCGTAGATTTTGTCGCAAACGGTCTTGTCCGGGGTCAGCTCTGCCAGGACAAATCCGTCAATATCCGCCACGGTAAAGTCCTGCCGGATGATGTCGCATTTGCTGCCGGAGCGGTCCTGTGGATAGACGGTGCAGACGGCCATTTCACCGGCGGAGATGGTTTCGGTCTTGACCGCTCCGGACACCGGGTCCGAAACGCTGGCCTCCACGGACCCCTCCAGAATATAAATCCGGCTGGTCCACTGGTCGATGACCTTCACCCATCCGCAGGTCCCCCGCACGCCGATAGCCATGGTAGAGGTACGGATATTCAGGTTCTCATCGCCCTCCAGGGGCTCGTCCACTTTGAAAAGCAAACTGCCGGATTCTACCAGAATATCCAGCTTTTTGCCCTTCTTGCGGATGCTGATTTCGGTGACGGCGTCCATTTCCGCGAGTTTGACGTCGTCCAGGTTAATCCAGGCGTAGCTCTTTTCTGCGGTCTCCAGCTGGTAGCCGCTGCGCAGAGACATACGCTCCGTCTGGGTCACGGTCCGCCCGCTGCTGTTGGAGACGCTGACGGTCCCCTCCGTTTTCATCAGCCGCATGGACGCGGCTACGGCTGATTCTGCAAATGCTGTCGGTGCGCAGGTCAGGCAGATCACGCACGCCAACAGCAGCGATAACAGCCGCTGGGGCATGGATTTTTCTCTCACTGCTATTTCTCCTCTCTCAATTTATGCCAGGGTATTCAGATCAGAGTATACCATTGATTGTCTTGGGGCGCAAGGACCTTGCTGAATTTTCCCGACTCTTTTTCTATTTTCGTGACTATTCTACGGAAAAGTTGTAAACCTTATGAAAATTTATAGTTGACATACAGGGTAAACTGTGATAAAGTCCTAATCAGTCCCGCACATGGACTTACCCTCATACAACGACAAAGAAGGAGACCAACAATGGAAATGACTGCGCCCAAAATCAACGCAAAAGACATCGCGTACATCGGGATTTTTGCCGCTCTCATGGCAATCTGTTCCTGGATATCCCTGCCCCTGCCCTCCGGCATACCGGTCACGCTGCAAACCTTCGCCGTGTTCCTGGCCGCCGGCGCGCTGGGCGGACGCCGCGGAACCATCACCGTGCTGGTATACCTGCTCCTGGCCGCCATCGGCGCGCCGGTGCTGGCCGGATTCAGCGGCGGAATCGGCTCCTTCGTCACCCCCAGCGGCGGCTATCTCACCGGTTTCCTCTTTACCGCCCTTCTGATGTGGGGCCTGGAGCGGCTGCTGGGGAAAAGGCCGTGGGTATTGGCGGTCAGCATGGTCCTGGGCCTGCTGGTCTGCTACGCCTTCGGCACCGTATGGTTTATGGCCGTCTACGCCGAGAGCCAGGGTGCGGTGGGCTTGATGACCGTCCTGGGCTGGTGCGTGTTCCCCTACGTCATTCCCGACAGCGTGAAAATTTTCCTCGCCCTTCTGCTGTCCGTCCAGCTGCGCCGCCATGTCAAGTAAACGGATTGCCCTCCGCGCCCACCACGGCATGTGTCTGGCTTACTTCGCCGGCAAGGGCTACAGCAGCGGTTTTTCCGCCCACATGGGCCGCGTGCTCGCCGGACTTGCGCCGGATACGCCGGTACGGGTCATCGACGCCGTGGACGTCATCTGCGGGGCCTGTCCCAACAACAAGGGCGGCGTGTGCGAGACGGACAGCCGGGCCTCCGCTTACGACCGCGCGGTATTGGAGCGGTGCGGCCTCACGGCGGGCGCGGAGCTGGATTTCGGTACGTTTACCGCGCTGGTGCAGGAGCGGATTCTCGGTCCCGGACTGCGCCGGGAGGTGTGCGGCGGGTGCCAGTGGGAGGATATTTGCAGCCGCCGGCCCAGCCGGTGGGCACAAAATTACCGGGACAAAATTTGACAATTTCCCCTTCTTCGGCTATAATGTCTCTTATGATTCCGGACCGAGAGGTGAAGACGACAAATGATGCTGAAGGAACTGTCCCAAAAGCTGCCTTTCCTGCAAATAGGCGGAAAGCACGCCAAGCCCCAGAGCAAGCGGGAACATCAGGATATCCCTCAAAATCCCGCCCCCGCCGCCCCTGTCCCAACAGAGCCGGAAGAACCCGCCCCCGCCGCCCCGCCGGAGCCGGAGCCAGACCCCGCGCAGGCGGATTTTCAGGCCGGTATGGCGGCGTGCGAGAGGCGGGACTATTCCCAGGCCCTGGAACCGCTGCTCCGGTCCGCCGGCGCGGGACACCGGGAGGCGCAGTTTCTCTGCGGCCAGCTCTACCAGCGGGGCCTGACGGCGGATGCCGATGAAAAGCGGGCGTTGGCCTGGTACAAGCGGTCCGCCAAGCAGGGGTTCCTGCCCGCGCAGATGACCTGCGCCGCCATGTACGAGGAGGGCCGGGGGACGGATATGAACATGAAGCGCGCGCTGTACTGGTACGAACAGGCGGCAAAACAGGGGTCCGTCCCGGCGCAGCTGAAGTGCGGACGCATGTACTACTGTGGCCGTGCGGAAACCCGGAACCCGAAAAAAGCCCGCAGCTGGCTGGAAGCCGCCGCCGGGCAGGGCAGCGAGGATGCGCAAAAGCTATTGCACGAATATTTCTGACCGCTCCACAGACAAGGGGGCCGCAGCCGTATGACGGACTGCGGCCCCCTGTTTTCAGCGGCTTCCGGAAATTCCCGGAGAAATTTGAAAAACCACTTGTGAAACAGATGTTTCTGTGGTACAATAGGGAAACCTTGTGCTGGACGGAGGGCATATGGACAAGCAGAAGAGGGAAAAAGGGGCCAAAAAAGAAAATGTCCATGCGGGACACCGGCAGCGGCTGAAAAACAAGTACCTGAGCAGCGGCGCGGACGTCCTGGAGCCCCACGAGCTGCTGGAACTGCTGCTGTTCTATGCGGTGCCGCGCGCCAATACCAATCCCATCGCCCATGCGCTGATCAAGCGGTTCGGCAGTCTGAAAAACGTGCTCACCGCGCCTGTGGAGGAGCTGACAAAGGTGGAGGGCGTGGGGGAAAGCTCCGCCCTGCTCATCTCCCTGTTTCCCCGCGTCTACTGCCGGGCGTTGAGCGACAGCATGGAGGAGGAGGCTGAGATTCTGGATACCTCCCGGCGGCTGGGTGCGTATTTTGTCACCCTGCTGTCCCCGGAGAGAAACGAGGTTATGTACCAGCTCTGCCTGGACGCCAAGGGGCGGCTGCTTAAACGTTTCAAAATCAACGAGGGTAATTCCGGCGGAGTGGACTTCGATGTGCGGAAGATTGCCGTCAATGCCCTCAGCAGCAATGCCGTCTCGGTGGTCCTGGCCCACAACCATCCCAGCGGTCTGGCCCTGCCCTCCCAGGAGGACTGCGCCGGAACGGAGGAGGTGCGGGAGGCGTTGGCCGCCATCGGCGTGGCCCTCGCCGACCACATCATTGTCGCGGACAACGACTACATCTCTTTCCGCGACTCCCATTTACTGCGATGACAGGAGGCGCCTGCTATGCCCGATTTCCAAGTTGTTTCCGAATATAAGCCCGCAGGCGACCAGCCCCAGGCCATTGCGAAACTGGCGCAGGGTCTGAGCGACGGCCTGCGGGAGCAGGTGCTGCTGGGCGTCACCGGCTCCGGCAAGACCTACACAATGGCAAAGATTATTGAGGCCGTCCAGCGTCCCGCGCTGATTCTGGCCCACAACAAAACGCTGGCCGCCCAGCTGTGCGAGGAGTTCAAAGAGTTCTTTCCCAACAACGCGGTGGAGTATTTTGTCTCCTACTACGACTACTACCAGCCGGAAGCCTATATTGCCCACACCGACACCTTCATCGAAAAAGACGCCTCCATCAACGAGGAGATCGACCGCCTGCGCCTGAGCGCAACCGCCTCCCTTCTGGAGCGGCGGGACGTCATTGTAGTCTCCTCCGTCAGCTGCATCTACGGCCTGGGCGAGCCGGAGGATTTTGAGAACATGATGATTACCCTGCGCGTGGGGGCGAACATGGAGCGGGACGAGCTGCTGCGGCGTCTGGTGGACATCCGCTACGAGCGCAACGACATCGCTTTTGAACGGAATATGTTTCGGGTCCGCGGGGACACGGTGGAGCTGTGGCCGGCGTACTGGCGGGACAACGCGCTGCGGGTGGAGTTCTTCGGGAACGAGATTGACCGTATCAGCGAGGTCAACGGCGTCACAGGCACGGTCATCCGGCGTCTGACCAACATCCCCGTCTGGCCCGCCAGCCACTACGTTACCAGCAGGGAGAAGATGGAACGGGCCATCGTGGAGATCGAGCAGGAGCTGGAGGAACGGGAGAAGTATTTCGTGGACAACGGCAAGCTCGTCGAAGCCCAGCGCGTCCGCCAGCGCACCGCCTACGACCTGGAGATGATGCGGGAGCTGGGATATTGCAGCGGCATTGAGAACTACAGCCGGGTGATTTCCGGGCGTCCGGCGGGGTCCCCGCCGCTGACGCTGATGGATTACTTTCCCGACGACTTCGTATTGTTCGTGGACGAGAGCCACGTCACCCTCCCCCAGGTCCGGGCCATGTTCAACGGCGACCGGGCCAGGAAGGAGAGTCTGATTCAATACGGCTTCCGCCTGCCCTGCGCCTTTGACAACCGGCCTTTGAAGTTCGACGAGTTCCAGACCCGGTTCCATCAGGCGGTGTATGTCTCCGCCACCCCGGCGGACTACGAGCGGGGACAGGCGGACCAGATTGTGGAGCAGGTCATCCGGCCCACGGGACTGCTGGACCCCCAGGTGGAGGTCCGGCCCGTGACGGGACAGATCGACGATCTGATTGGAGAGATCAACGCCCGGTCCGCCCGGAACGAGCGGACGCTTGTGACCACGCTGACAAAAAAAATGGCGGAGGATTTGACGGAATATCTGCAAAAAGCGGGTATCAAAGTGCGGTACATGCACCACGACGTGGAGACCATCGAGCGCATGGAGCTGATCCGCGACCTGCGTCTGGGGGAATTCGACGTACTGGTGGGCATCAACCTCCTGCGGGAAGGGCTGGACATGCCGGAGGTGAGCCTGGTGGCGATTCTGGACGCGGACAAGGAGGGCTTCCTCCGCAGCGAAACCAGCCTGATCCAGACCATTGGCCGCGCCGCGCGAAACGCGGAGGGACTGGTCATTTTGTACGCCGACACCATCACCCGCAGCATGCGTTCCGCTATGGACGAGACCGCACGGCGGCGGAAGATTCAGGACGCTTTCAATCAGGAGCACGGCATCGTCCCGAAGACGGTGATTAAGTCCGTGCGGGAGATTCTGGAGATGTCCAAGGCGGAGGAGGCGTCCCAGAAGAAGGCGGGCCGCAAGCTGACGAAGCGGGAGGTCGAGGAGGAAATCGCCAAGATTGAAAAGCAGATGAAGGAAGCGGCGAAAATGCTGGAGTTTGAGTACGCCGCCATTCTACGCGACCGGTTGATTGAGCTGCGCAAGGAGGTCAAGTAATCAAGTTATATGCCGCAGTCCGCTTGCTATGTGTCAAATGGATCGTAACTGTTGGAACGCGGCGCGGCTCTGGGGAAGCATAAAAAAGCCGCCCGGCTATCGGGTGGCAAAAATTGACAAATCATAGCGCCAGGTGAGGCGAATGCGGGAGAAACAGTTTTTGCGTTGTCTACTTACAATTCTCTTTGCAATTGTGGCAATGCATGTTTTGACCACATAGCGTGTTGACCGCCCGGATGGACCCCAGGCGGTCAACTGCTATGTAAGTTGACAATACTGGGCTGACCGCCATACGGCAGCGCCCTTCTGTTTTTATTATAGGCGCCCACCCCCTGTTTGCCAAGGCGATGTATGGAAGTCTGTTTTTTCATCCCCGCAGGAAATAAGAGCTGCGGCGGTTACAACTATTTAGATTATGGAATAAGGAAGGTCTCCCCATGCAGGACAAAATCTATATCAAAGGCGCCCGTCAGAACAACTTAAAAAATGTGGACGTGGAAATCCCCAGGGATCAGCTGGTGGTTATCACGGGACTGTCGGGCTCCGGCAAATCCAGCCTGGCGTTTGACACCATCTACGCCGAGGGACAGCGGCGGTATGTGGAGAGCCTCAGCTCTTACGCCCGCATGTTTCTGGGCCAGATGGAGAAGCCGGATGTGGACTATATCGACGGCCTCTCCCCCGCCATCTCCATCGACCAGAAGACCACCAGCAAAAACCCCCGCTCCACCGTCGGCACGGTCACGGAAATTTATGACTACCTCCGCCTGCTCTGGGCCAGGGCCGGTACGCCCCACTGTCCCATCTGCGGCAAGGAAATCCGCCAGCAGACCATTGACCAGATCATCGACCAGATTCTGGAGCTGCCGGAAGGTTCCCGCATCCAGATTTTAGCCCCGGTCATTCGGGCCAGAAAGGGCGAGTATACCAAGATTTTTGAGGATGCCCGGCGGTCCGGGTACGTCCGCGTCCGGGTGGACGGCGCACTGTACGAGCTGACCGAGGAAATCCGGCTGGAGAAGAACAAAAAGCACAATATTGAGATTGTGGTGGACCGGCTGGTCATCCGGCCCGATATCCGCCAGCGGCTGACAGACAGCGTGGAGACCGCCTCCGGTCTGGCCGGTGGATTGGTCATCGCCAATCTGCTCCAGGAAGAGCGGGATATCCTGTTTTCCCAGAACTACGCCTGCGAGGACTGCGGCGTGAGCATCGAAGAGCTTGCGCCCCGCATGTTCTCTTTCAACAATCCCTATGGAGCCTGTCCCGCCTGCACGGGCCTGGGCAGTCAGCTGAAAATCGACCCGCAGCTGGTGGTGCCGGACGAGACAAAATCCATCCTGGACGGCGCAATTCAGGCCAGCGGATGGTCCAACATCCGCGGGGACGGCATCAGCCGCATGTATTTCGACGCCCTGGCAAAGAAGTACCGTTTCAAGCTCACCACCCCCTGGCAGGACCTGTCCGACGGGGTGCGGGACATCATTCTCTACGGCACCAAGGGTGAAAAGCTGGACCTGAAGTACGACAGGCCCCAGGGCAAAGGCGTGCTGCACCAGAGCTTTGAGGGCATCTGCAACAACCTCCAGCGGCGCTACAGCGAGACCCAGTCCGAGTCCTCCCGCCGGGACCTGGAGGAGCTGATGAGCGAAAGCCCCTGCCCGGTGTGCAAGGGCCGGCGGCTGAAGATGGAGAGCCTGGCGGTGACGGTGGGCGGCAGCAGTATCTATGACTTCACCACCCTGCCTGTAACAGAGGCTCTGGCGTTTGTGGACCGCCTGGTCCTGACCCAGACTCAGATGCTGATTGCGGAGCGCATCCTGAAGGAGATCAAATCCCGGCTGGGCTTCCTCCGCAGCGTGGGGCTGGAGTACCTGACCCTCAGCCGCAGCGCCGCCACCCTCTCCGGCGGCGAGAGCCAGCGCATCCGTCTGGCTACGCAGATCGGCTCCAGCCTGATGGGTGTGCTGTATATCCTGGACGAGCCGTCTATCGGCCTGCACCAGCGGGACAACGACAAACTGCTCGCTACCCTGCGGAAGCTGCGGGACCTGGGAAACACGCTGGTGGTGGTGGAGCACGACGAGGACACCATGCGCGCGGCGGACTATATTATCGACGTCGGCCCCGGCGCGGGGGTCCACGGCGGGTATATTGTCGCCGCCGGGACCCCGGAGGAGGTGTCGGCGGACCCCAACTCCCTCACCGGACAGTACCTCAGCGGACGGCGTTATATCGCTCTGCCGGAGCAGCGGCGGAAGGGAAACGGAAAAATGCTGACCATCCGGGGCGCGGCGGAGAACAATCTCCGGGGTATTGACGTGAGCATCCCCCTGGGGACGTTTACCTGCGTCACCGGCGTGTCCGGGTCCGGGAAATCGTCCCTGGTGAATGAGATTCTGTTTAAGCGGCTGGGCGCGGACCTGAACCGGATGAAGCGCCGTCCAGGCCGCCACGACGCCATTGAGGGCGAGGAAAATCTGGACAAGGTCATCAGCATTGATCAGAGTCCTATTGGCCGCACCCCGCGGTCCAATCCCGCCACCTACACCGGCGTGTTCAACGACATCCGGGACCTGTTCGCCTCCACCCCGGAGGCCAAGGCCAGGGGCTACGGTTCAGGCCGGTTCAGCTTCAACGTCCGGGGCGGACGCTGCGAAGCCTGCTCCGGGGACGGACTGCTGAAAATCGAGATGCACTTCCTGCCGGACATCTACGTCCCCTGCGAGGTCTGCAAAGGCAAGCGGTATAACCGGGAGACGCTGGAGGTGCGCTACAAGGGAAAAAATATCCACGACGTACTGGAGATGACGGCGGAGGAGGCCAAGGAGTTCTTCAAACCCCTGCCGAAGATCGGACGCCGGATGGAGACTCTGTGCGATGTGGGCCTGGGTTATATCAAGGTGGGCCAGGCGTCCACCACCCTCTCCGGCGGCGAGGCCCAGCGGGTGAAGCTGGCTGCCGAGCTGAGCAAACGCAGTACCGGCAGCACCATCTATATTCTGGACGAGCCCACCACCGGCCTCCATACCGACGACGTGGGCAAACTGCTGGAGGTATTGCAGCGGCTGGTGGACGCGGGGAACACGGTGGTGGTGATCGAGCATAACCTGGACGTCATCAAGTGCGCGGACCACATCATCGACCTGGGTCCGGAGGGCGGCGACGGCGGCGGCACGGTGGTCTGCACCGGCACGCCTGAGGAGGTTGCCGCCTGTGAGGCCAGTTATACCGGGCGCTATTTGAAAAAACTGCTCCCGTAACCCGATAGAATCGAGGTAGACAACAGAGATATGGACGTAATGCAATGGCTGACCGAAAATCCGGCGGGGGAATTCTGCTTCACCGCCATGGTCTCTATGATTCCCGTGGCTGAACTGCGCCTGGGTATTCCCTTCGGCGTGGCCCGCGGCCTGCCGGTGTGGGCGGCCTGTCTGGCCGCTGTGCTGGGCAATATGCTGCCGGTCCCCTTTATTGTGGTGTATATCCGGCGGATTTTTCAGTGGATGCGCCGCCGCCTGCCCTGGCTGAACAGTCTGGTGGACAAGCTGGAGCGCAAGGCCCATCTGAAGGGCCAGACTGTGACGAAATACAAATAT
Source organism: Oscillospiraceae bacterium (assembly GCA_022800665.1). Lineage (GTDB taxonomy): Bacteria > Bacillota > Clostridia > Oscillospirales > Oscillospiraceae > Pelethomonas. The sequence goes on along the minus strand of JAAWQS010000002.1, from coordinate 84,561 downwards.
CTGGGGCTTTTGATCTTCGTGGCCATCCCTCTGCCGGGAACCGGCGCGTGGACCGGCTCCCTGGCGGCGGCGTTCCTGGACATGCCTCTGCGCAAAGCGCTGCCGTCCATTTTTGCGGGAATTGTGATTGCCGGTCTGGCAATCAGTATTCTGACCTTTGGCGTGGCAAGCCTGTTTTGACCCGTCCGGCAATGACCAATCCCTCTGTTTTTGCATACACTGTCTTGAACGCAAGCAGAACGGAGGAACGGTTATGCAGCTATGGCAGGATGGATTGCTGGCGATGCTGGCGGCGGTAGGGCTGGCGTCGCTGCTGTGGGGACTGGTACGGGCGGTTCTCTGCCCCGGAACGCCCCGGCAGCGGTCTTTGGTAGCTTTGATTCCGGCCCAGGGAAACGGCGAGACGTTGGAACAGCAGGTCCGTACCCTCAGGCGCATCCGGCAGGAGCAGAATGTTTTCAGTCTGATCCTGCTGGTGGACTGCGGGCTGAACAAGGAAGGACAAAAATTATCCAGGCTGATTGCCAGGCAGGACCGGTGGGTCACAATCTGCCGTCCTGAGGACGTCAGCAAATATCTGGACGACAGTCAATAAGGAGTGCGGAAAATGAGCGGATACGCCATGATCAGCGGTACGATTCAGCATGTAATCTTTCAGAACGAGGACAACGGCTATACCGTGCTGCGCCTGGTCACAGGCGACGGCGAGGCTGTGACCGTGGTGGGGACCATCCCCTGCGCCGCGCCGGGAGAGGACCTGGTTGTTACCGGACAGTGGGTCAGCCACCCGGTCCACGGGGAACAGTTTCAGGCCCGCCGCATCGAACGCTACCTCCCCACCACCGAGGCGGAAATCCTGCTCTATCTGTCCTCCGGCGTGATGAAGGGCGTAGGGCCTGCCACGGCTGAGCGGCTGGTGGAATACTTCGGCGCGGATACCCTGACCGTCCTGGAGGACACGCCGGAACGGCTGAGCCAGGTGAAGGGCATCACCCCCCGGCGGGCCAAGGAGATTACAGAGAGCTTCCGCTACCAGACCGGTATGCGGAGGCTGCTGGATTTTTTGAGTCAGAATGACCTGCCGCTGGCTCTGGCTCTCCAGCTCTACCGCCGCTATGGTCCTGGGGCCTTGGATGCGGTAAAGGATGACCCCTACCTGTTGGTTGACGATGCGTACGGCATCAGCTTCGGCGTTGTGGACGAGATTGCCCTGTCCATGGGCATGGCCGGGGACAGCAGCCGCCGGGTGGAAGCCGCGGCCCTCTTTGAGCTGAGCTACAATCTGAATAACGGACACGTCTTCCTGCCCCGCGACAAGCTGGCGGCAGCGGCGGCCCAGCTCATCGACTGCCCTTTGGACATGGTGGAAATTGCGCTGGACAACCTTATCCAGCGGCGCGGTATCCGCTGCGAGACCGTAGCCCGGCTGGAAGCCTGCTACCTTCCCCGGCTCTTTGAGGCGGAAACCTATGTGGCTGAAAAACTGGAGAAAATGCTGCTCAGTCAAGCAGAGCGGTCCGACTACATAGCCAGCCGGGTGGACAAAATCCTGGAGCAGATCGAGACCGAACAGGGCCTTGCCTACGCGCCCGCACAGCGGCGGGCGGTGGAGCTGGCGGCAAAGGAGGGGATTATCCTTCTTACCGGCGGTCCCGGTACCGGCAAGACCACCTCTGTCCGGGGCATTGTGGCTCTGCTGGACCGGATGGGCTGTTCGATTCTGCTGATGGCGCCCACAGGCCGGGCGGCAAAGCGTCTGGGGGAGCTGTGCGGACGGGAAGCCCAGACCATTCACCGGGCCCTGGGAATGACCTGGCGGGAGGAGACTGGCGAGGTCACTTACCAGAAAAATGAGAATGAACCTTTACAGGCCGAAGCGGTGATTGTAGACGAGATGAGCATGGTGGACCTGCCTCTGATGTGCGCCCTGCTGTCCGCGCTTCGTTCCGACTGCCGTCTGATTATGGTGGGGGACCCGGACCAGCTGCCCAGCGTAGGGCCGGGAAACGTGTTTAGCGACCTGATTCGAAGCGGGCGGGTAGCTACGGTCTGCCTCACCGAAATTTTCCGGCAGGCCCAAGCCTCCGCCATTGTCCGCACTGCCCATACCATCAATCAGGGCCAGCTGCCCGACCTGCGCAATCAGCCGGACAGCGACTTCTTCTTTATGCGCCGCCGGGACCCGGAATCACTGGTGGAATTGGTGGTAGAGCTGTGCCAGAAGCGGCTGCCCGGTAATATGGGCATTCCTGCCAGTCAAATCCAGGTGCTCTGTCCCACGAGGAAGGGGCCTTGGGGAACCGGCGTGATGAACCGCGCCCTGCAAGCGGCTCTGAACCCGCCGGCGGCGGACAAGCGGCAGATTGTATGGGGCGAGATGGTCTTCCGCACCGGGGACCGGGTGATGCAAATCCGCAACAACTACGATGTTCTCTGGGTACGGGAGGACGGCGAAACCGGCGCGGGTATTTTTAACGGCGATGTAGGCGTGGTGGAGGAGATCGACCCATCCGGCGAGCTGCTCACCGTCTGTTTTGACGGACGCACCGCCACATACACGGCGGAGATGCTGCTGGAACTGGAATTAGCATATGCTGTGACAGTGCACAAGAGCCAGGGCAGCGAGTATCAGGCGGTCATACTGGCTGTACTGCCCGCCGCCCCTGCGCTGATGGTGCGGGGGGTACTGTACACCGGCGTGACCAGGGCCAGAGAACTGCTGATTGTCGTGGGCGATGGACAGACCCTTAGCCGTATGGCCGCGAATGACCGTCAGCAGCGGCGGTACAGCGGGCTGCGGTGGAGGCTGCGGTGAGGAGATGGGGAAAGACGTATGTTGAAAGCGCGGCGAGGGCGTTGCTTCCAAATCTCTCCAATCGGGACACACAGGAATAAAACGGGACACACAGGAAGAGACTAAGGATATTCCACATTCCCGAAAGGAGCAGACCCATGGAACTGAAAGACAGTGTAACGAAAGAGAACCTACTGCGGGCGTTCGCCGGAGAGAGCCAAGCCAGGAACCGCTATACCTTTGCGGCAGACATCTGCTGTCAAAACAAGCTGCAGGCCCTGGAGCAAGTCTTCCTCTACACCGCCGGGCAGGAGAAAGAGCACGCGGAAATCTATTATAACCATCTTGTCAAAGGCGGCTGTGAGAACATCACCATTACCGCTAACTATCCCGTTGACCTGGCGCAGCAGCCCCTGAAGCTGCTGGAGCTGGCCAAAGAACACGAAATGGATGAATTTGACGACATCTACCCCGCCTTCGCCCAGAAAGCGGAGGAGGAAGGTTTTACCGAAATCGCACGCCATTTCCGTCAGATTGCCGCCATTGAGAAAATCCACGCCCAGCGGTTCGAGCGGTTCGCCAAGTACCTCCGGGAGAATAAGCTCTTTGTCAGCGACGTGGAGACCGGTTGGATTTGTCTCAACTGCGGTCATGTGCTCCATGGTACCAAAGCACCCAATAAATGCCCCGTCTGCGACCATGACCAGGGGTATTTTATCCGCTTGGAGCTGTCCCCTTACGAACGGTAAGCCTCTGCCGCCTGACGCGCCGGGCCGCCTTTGCCCACTTAAATTACGCAATCCCCTGGAGGGCCGTTGGGCTGTCCGGGGGATTTTTTCGCTGTTCTTCAATTTTTTTCTGTTGGACCCCCTTGCAATCTTTAGAAAAATGGGTTAGTATAGAAGAGAAAACATAGACTGCGGCAGGCTACGGGGTGCGCCAACACCCCGCAGCCCTGTACGAGTGAAACAGGCACTCAGCACAGCAATCTTATGTTGCACCACGGGAGTATTATACCCATTCCCGCCGCTTTTTGCAAGCGGGGATGTTATTTCCGTGCGCTTACATGAGAAACAGTCAGCGGTGTTGAGTTGGAAGGACTCGACACCGCGTTTATGTTTTCCGGTAGCGGCCCGGGGCGGGAGATACCTCCTTACCTTCCTTCCCCCGCCCCGGCGCCCAGCTGCTGGAAATATATTTGATGATTTAAGGAGGCAAGGAAGGGTATGAAAAAGCGATTTTTAGCAACCTTTTTAGTGCTATGCCTAGCGCTGGGGTTGCTGCCGGGAACGGTGTGGGCGGCAGGCGATTCCGCGCCCACTTCCGGTAGCTGCGGCGATGGAGTGACCTGGACATATGTGCCGGAGCTTGACGAGCATGGTAATGACCAAGGCGGGACTTTGACGATCAGCGGTTCTGGCGCAATGGCAGACTTTGCTGATCTTACGGAGCAGCCATGGTACAGCTGGACCCGCACATGCAAAAATTTGGTAATCGAGGATGGTGTAACCAGCATTGGAAAGTGGGCTTTCCAAGAGTGTGACAATCTGACCAATGTGACAATTCCAAATAGCGTGACCACGATTGGACATGGCTCTTTTTGTGGCTGTGAAAGTCTAACCAGTGTGACTATTCCAGACAGCGTGACCATCATTGAAACTGTTGCTTTCGCTTATAGCGGTCTAACCAGTGTAACGATTCCCGCCAATGTGATTCGTGCGGACGAAGTTTTCTCTGGGTGTGAAAATTTGCAGACAATCAATGTTGATCCGAATAACAGGCAGTATAGCTCTCAAGACGGCGTTCTATTTAATAAAGAAAAAAGCACTCTGCTCCTTTGCCCAGGCGGAAAGGTCTCTTATACAATTCCAAACAGCGTGACCGAAATTGGAGGTTACATGTTTAATGGTTGCTCCAAACTGGAGAACATATCCATCCCAACCAGTATTACCAGTATCAAGCGTAACGCTTTCGAAAACTGTAGCAACCTGAAAACCGTCAACTATGGCGGCACAGAGACGCAGTGGGAACAAATTGAGATTGAAGAAGGCAACCTGGAATTAAGCCTTGCCACGCTGATCTGCTCTGGAACGGACGTCCCCGACACCACCTACAAAATTCTGTTCAATGCCAACGGCGGCGTGACAGACACGGCCAGCATGACCACCGGAACCGACGGCAGACTTACTGCGCTGCCCACTCCGACCCGTGACGGCTACACCTTTGACGGCTGGTACACGGCGGCGGACGGCGGCGAAAAAGTCACTGCGGAAACGGTGTTCACAGCGGATGCCACGGTATACGCCCACTGGACTGAGAACGTGACGCCTCCCGCCACATACACAATCACTTTTAATCCCAACGGCGGCGCCGGCTCCATGTCCCCCGCCACAGTAAAAGAGGGCGATACATTTACCCTTCCCGCCTGCGCTTTCACCGCGCCCGCTGGTAAGGAGTTCAAGGCGTGGCAGATCAACGGCAAGGAGTATGCCCCCGGCGCAAGCTATCTGTTTACTTCTGACACTGCGGTCACAGCGGTTTGGAAGGATATCCCGGTAGTCCCCGTCACCCACACCGTCACCTTCGACCCCAGCGGCGGCACTGTAACCCCCGCCACAGCCGCCACCGGCAAGGACGGTAAGCTCACCGCACTGCCCACCCCTGTCCGTGAGGGTCACACCTTCGACGGCTGGTACACGGCGGCAGACGGCGGCGAAAAAGTCACTGTGGAAACGGTCTTTACAGCGGATGCCACGGTATACGCCCACTGGACCGGGAACGTGACGCCGCCTGTCACATACACAATCACTTTTAATTCCAACGGCGGCGCCGGCGTTATGGATGCCGTCACCATCCCGGCGAATACCGCATACACGCTTCCCAACTGCGCTTTTACCGCTCCCGCAGGAATGGACTTCCAGGCCTGGCGCATTAACGGGGTAGACTATTTCCCCGGCGAATCGTATACGATTACCGCCAACACGGTTGTCACAGCGATTTGGAGGGATAAATCATCCTCTGACACCAACTATATTGCGATACTGAAGACCGCCAACGGCGAAATCATCTGCAATACCCGGTATGCGGCGCAGGGGGAGCGAGTGACGCTCTCGGCGCACCCCGCCGCAGGGTACGAGCTGGAGAGCGTCACCGTCACGGACGTGCGTGGGCGCACGGTGACGGTGCGGGAGGTAAGCGATAACCGCTATACGTTCACCATGCCCGCCACCCGTGTGGAAGTCGCGGCAACGTTTATAAAGACGGAAGCAGACGCCACACCAAAAGATGACGAACTTTTCACCGGTCTGGGGACCCCCGGCATATCTGGGATTGTCCTGAACCCGGCCCCCCTGCCCTTCACGGACGTACAGCCGCAGCATTGGTTCTATGACAATGTGGACTACGTCTGGAAGCGCTACCTGATGAGCGGCGTATCCGACACCCGGTTTGCCCCGCAGCTCACCACCAGCCGCGCCATGATCTGGACCATTCTGGCCCGTATGAACAACGTGCGGACGGACGTAAACCCCGGCGCAACGTGGTACGAACGTGGGATGCTGTGGGCGATGGAGCAGGGCGTCACCGACGGTACGAACCCAATGGGAGATATCACCCGTGAGCAGTTGGCGGCGATGCTCTGGCGCAATGCCGGACGCCCCGCCCCCGGCGATGCCGCGGATTTGACGCAGTTCAGCGACAGCAACGCCGTCAGCGGCTACGCACAGACCGCCGTGCGCTGGGCCGTGTCGGTGGGTATCCTCAACGGTTCCAATGGCGAAATTGATCCCCAGGGTACCGCTACCCGCGCCCAGGTCGCAGCGATGGCCGCCCGGTATGGCGACCGGTTCGCTTGATTGTTTCAGATTTGAAACCGCAGGTCCCCTCCCGCACATAGGGAGGGGACCTGTTTTCAAGAAAAAGTATCAGTACACCGCCTTCCCCAGCGCGGACTGAATCAGCTGCGAAGCGAGCACAGCGGTTTTGTTCCGTTCATCCAGGATGGGGTTGACCTCCACCATATCCATAGAGAGCAGTTTACCCGAATCGGCCAGGGATTCCACGGCCAGAAATGCCTCCCGCGCGGTAAGGCCGCTGTGGACGACGGTACCGGTTCCCGGAGCGGCCTGGGGGTCGATGGAGTCGATATCGAAACTGAGGTGGATACCCGCCGTATCCGTCCCGGCAATTTCGATAGCCCGGTCAATAATATTCTGCATCCCGTCTTTGTCAATGGCATTGATAGGAAAGACCGTCACCCCCGCCCGCTTCATCCGCAGCCGCTCCTGATCGTCAATATCCCGTCCGCCAATCTGGACGCACCGCTTCACATCCACCAGCACGGATTCACCGCCGAAATCCACCATGCACGCCGGACCGTGTCCGCACACGGCGGAGAAGGGCATCCCGTGCATATTGCCGGAGGGGGTGCTCTCCTCGTTGTTCCAGTCGCCGTGGGCGTCAATCCAGATGACGCCGATTTTACGGTAATGCCGGGCCACGGCGGAGATACTGCCTGCGGCAATGCTGTGATCCCCGCCCAGGACCAGGGGGAAGTGGTTCTGCTCCAGAGCCGCGGAAACCAGGCAGTAGAGACGGCTGTTGAGTTCGATGACCTGCTCGTAATTGCGCATGTACGGCGCGGTGGCGCCGGAAACCAGCGGCGCAATATCCCCCAGGTCGTTTACGGTAAACCCCAGTTGTTCCAATCCCTCGCACAGTCCGCCGTAACGGATGGCCATAGGCCCCATGTTCACGCCCCGCCGGGATGCGCCCAGGTCCATCTGTACCCCAATGACGTCGATTGTCTTCATATCGTTGTTCCTTTCTCTTCAAACTGGTATCCAGTATAGCACAGGGAAGCGCTGTCCGTCCATAGCGGCGTTTTTGTTTTATGGGGTATGGAAAATTTCCTCTTTACAAATCCGGCCTGCCGTGATACCATGTGGACTAATCATAAAAAGACACCGTCCAACAAGAAAAAAAGGAGAGAATGCGCTATGGCTTACTACTATCCCGAACCGTCCCATACCTTCAGTGAGTACCTCCTTGTGCCCGGCTACACCTCCCCGGAGTGCGTCCCCGACAACGTGTCCCTGCACACGCCGCTGGTGAAGTACCGCAAGGATGAGGAGGCGTGTCCGCTTTCCCTGAGTATTCCCATGGTATCCGCCATTATGCAGTCCGTGTCCAACGACACGCTGGCAGTCGCACTGGCGAAGGAGGGGGGGCTGTCCTTCATTTTCGGTTCCCAGTCCATTGAGAACGAGGCGGCAATGGTGGCGCGGGTAAAGAGCTACAAGGCGGGCTTTGTTCCCAGCGACTCCAACCTCGCCCCGAACGCCACGCTCCGGGATGTGCTGGACCTGAAAGCCCGCAACGGGCATTCCACCGTAGCCATCACCGCAGACGGTACCAATCAGGGCCGGCTGCTGGGCATTGTCACCAGCCGGGATTACCGGGTCAGCCGTATGGACCCCGATACCCGTGTCAGTGAGTTCATGACCCCCTTTGACCGTCTTGTCACCGCCCCGGAAGGTACCAGTCTGAAAGAGGCCAACGACATCATCTGGGACCACAAGCTCAATTCCCTGCCCATTACCGGCGCAGACGGACGGCTGCTGTACTTTGTCTTCCGCAAGGACTACGAACAGCACAAGGAGAATCCCGGCGAACTGCTGGACAGTCAGAAGCGGTATATTGTGGGCGCGGGCATCAACACCAAGGACTACGAACAGCGGGTCCCCGCCCTGATCGACGCCGGGGCTGACGTACTGTGCATCGACTCCTCGGAGGGGTACTCCTGCTGGCAGGAGCGGACGCTGAAGTTTATCCGGGACAAGTACGGCGACAGTGTGAAGGTTGGCGCAGGCAATGTGGTGGATAAGGACGGCTTTCTGTTCCTGGCGAAAGCAGGAGCGGATTTTGTCAAAGTCGGTATTGGCGGCGGGTCCATTTGCATCACCCGCGAGACCAAGGGTATTGGCCGCGGACAGGCGACCGCATTGATTGAGGTTGCCGCAGCGCGGGACGAGTATTTCGCACAGACCGGTATGTATATCCCCATCTGTTCTGACGGCGGCATTGTCCACGACTACCACATGACGCTGGCTCTGGCAATGGGGGCGGATTTCCTGATGCTGGGCCGGTATTTCGCCCGTTTCGACGAGAGTCCCACCAACCGGGTACTGGTCAACGGACAGTATATGAAAGAATATTGGGGCGAGGGTTCCAACCGGGCCAGGAACTGGCAGCGGTACGATCTGGGCGGAGGCCGGGGTCTGGCCTTCGAGGAGGGCGTGGACTCCTATGTCACTTACGCCGGTCCGCTGAAGGACAACGTGGCGAAAAGTCTGTACAAAGTGAAATCGACCATGTGCAACTGTGGTGTGACCTCCATTCCGGAATTGCAGCAGAAGGCACGGCTGACGCTGGTCTCCTCCACCTCCATCGTGGAAGGCGGCTACCATGACGTGCTGCTGAAAACCCACGGTACCTCGGCGCAGAATGGGTAAACCATACAAATATATCATATTTTGTCAATTGTTCAGTTGCGATCCGGTTTTTTTAGCGCCGCGTTTTCTGCCGTAGAACCATCCCAGCAGTCCCAACGTGACCACCGCCACGCCGCCAACCAGGAAATAGGGCAAACGAGCGGCAGCAGGCATAACCGGCGTCTGCGGCGGGGTCAGCGCACCGGCGGCAATCAGGGCATCCGCCGGTAAGGCGCCGGAGGACAGGACGTTTTTGTCTGTGGGATTGTCCAGATTGATCCAAAAGTTCCGGAACCCGAACAGGTATCCCACAAACCCCCAGGACACGCCGTTGTCATCGGTATAGACATGGGAAATATAACTCTGTTCCTCCCCCGCGCCGGTGAGCCGCTCCACAATATCCGCACCGCTGTCCAAAGTAAAACTATACTCCGGCGCATTTGGGTACGCCCAGCAGCAGATTTCCCCGGCGTCCCCGGAGAAATCCGCAAATTCTCCCTTGTAATCCTTGAACTGGCTGCCGTATTCCTCCTCAAAGGAGATATAGTCATACACCGGATACAGCTCCGACAGGGGGACCCAGCCGCTGACGTTCCCCTCGTCCCCCCAGACCGTGACGCAGCCCCAGTCCTGATACTGCCAGTAGACAGGGAGTGTAAAGCCATTTTCGTACTGCGCCGCCACCATGCTGCCGCCCGGCGCGGCCCAGAGGGTGACAAAGCCCTCCGGTCCGTTGGCGTAGTAGGAGCGGCCTATATAGGCGCATTCGTTTGCATGGTTTTCATAAAATTTGTTTTGCGGCTCCCAGACCACGTCCGCATAAGCGGCAGGCGTCAGGGAGAGCAGCGTTATGACTGCCAGCAGGCAGGTAAAAAGCCGTTTCATGGTCTGTCCTCACTTCCTCCCCCAAAATTTCCGCAGTAAAACGACCGTAACAATAACAACCGCAATCACCAGCGCAATCGGGAACCATCCTCCGATGTTGGACAGGCGTATTTCTCCCGGAGCTACGGCAATCGCATCGGCATAGGCCATGGAAGTCAGGCCGCAGAGTGCGGCAAGCGTGCAGATATAAGTTAAAAATCTCTTCATTCCAGTCATTCTCCTTTATAAAGCTCTCTCTTTTCTTCCCAATGTTCCAATTCGTCAGCCGGATAGGCTTTCGTCCAATGATATGGTTGTAATTCCCTTAATTCTACAAATCTGATTTCATTCTCTTCTGTTGTGACAGCCACTTGTACATCTTCACCCCAATACCGCAATCTCTCCTGACAAATGCCGCACGGTGATAATACCTTGTATGGGGAATTTTCATCCTCTCGAACAAGGCACATACAATGCGTTACTTTCTCATTGTATTTGTGGGCTTCAAGCATAGCTCCCAATTCAATACATACGACTGCAGATGCATTCGCGGTTTCAATGGAGACGCTTGTATAATAATTTCCCTTGGACGTGTGAACCACCCCAGCGCCGCCCCAACCGGCAGGATATCTCTTTTCTATCAGTTCTACTGCTTTCCGATACATTTTGTCTTCGATTTCATAATTTCTCATAAATATCTCCACAATCCCTAATCTATTCACCTGATGATACAACCTGCGCCATAGGAAAACAAATTCACCAGCAGCGCAAATAAAAACGGCCTTTTCACCTGCTCTGAATATGCCTGGTAGCACCGCCATTCCACCAGTACCGCCGCCCCTTCCAGCACAACTGTCACAGCCAGGGGATTCCATCCCATCAGCCCCGCCGCCGTATGGTACAGCAACACCACCGGCGGATTTGTCAGGCAGTTGACCAGGGCCACCAGGGCCAGCTCCCGCCGTCCCCGCAGCCCCCAAGCCAGGGCGAAGCCCTCCTCCAGAACCAGCGTCAAGGCCAGCGATATTCCTAAGACTGCAAGCACAGCTTTATCCCCCTTCCCAAGACCGGCCAGAGCATCGCCAGCGACAGCAGCGCGGCGCAGGCATACGCCGCCGGGCGCGTCAGCAGGCTGGGCCAGCCCAGATAGGAGGGCAGATACCCCAGAAACAGCGCGAAGGTCAGCAGACCAAAGGCAAATCCCTTTGCCCCCGGCATGAACCGCGCCGCCGCCCAGAGGGTAACGGGCATGGTCATATTGAACAGGAACACCGCCAGCGTCCCCGGCAGCGGCAGTGCGGAGGCCAGATACAATGCCGCGGCCAATCCCAGGGATAAGGCGGACGCGCGGCGGGGACCCAGGCTGTCCATCAGGAAGCCGCCCGCCGTCTTGCCCAGGACCAGAGCCAGCGTGAGGACGAGGACCCATTGGCTTTTCCACGGGAACGACTGGTTCATGCCCATATAGGACCGCAGGACCACCACCAGAAACAGCGGCAGCAGGACGCCGTAACCCTCCGGCGCGGACAGGTCCGGCGGCGCGCTGCCGGGGCGGAATGTCCCTGCCGTCCGGGGACATTGCCGGAGAATCAGCGCGGCCATGAGCAGCAGCCCCAGCGGGGCCAGTCCCAGCCAGGGCGCGGCGTTCCGGCCCCAGACGGTCCCTATGTACAGCCCCAATGCCCCCGGCGAGATAAACACCCCTAACGGCGCAGCCCGGTCCGCACTGCAATGGAGCACGGCAATGCCGCCGCCCAGATGGAACAGCGCATTGCCGGTCCCTGCAATCACCGCCGCCGGCAGCGGCAGCGGCGAAATACAGGCCAACGCCGTCAGCACGCATCCGGCGGCAGCGACCTGTTGGCTTCGGCCCAGCCGGTCCGCCAGCAGGCCCAGGGGCATCTGCAGCGCAAAGGCGCAGAAGTTGTACAGCAGCAGGCACAGCCCCCACCGGGGACTGTCCGAAAGGGTACGGAAAAGCAGGAACGCACAGCTCAGGTCCATCCAGAAGTGGGCTAGACTGTACACGGCCAGAGATTTGCGGGACACGGTCATCACCTCTTTACCCTCTTAGACGCAGAAAACAGAAAAAAGTGCCCGGAAGGAGCCGGTGTTTCCAGCCCCGAACGCAGAAAAGGTGCAGACGAATCCCCGTCTGCACCTTTATTGCTTATTTAATCACTTCGCCACGGGCCTTCTTTTCCTCGATTTCCCGCAGGGCGTCCTTGTGAGACAGATTCACGCGGCCCTTCTCGTCGATCTCCGTGACCTTGACCCACATCATATCGCCGATCTTGCACACGTCCTCCACCTTTTCCACCCGGCGGTTTGCCAGCTTGGAGATATGGACCAGGCCATCCTTACCGGGGGCCAGCTCCACAAACGCGCCAAACTGCATCAGCCGGACAACGCGGCCATAGTACAGGCTGCCCACCTCCGGCACAAACACAATGGCGTCAATGGCGGCCTTAGCGGCGTTGCAGGAGGCGGCGTCAGCGGACGCAATGCGGATGGAGCCATCCTCCTCAATGTCGATCTTCGCGCCGGTGTCGGCCACGATCTTCTGGATCACGCTGCCGCCCTTGCCGATGACGTCCCGGATGTTGTCGGGGTCGATCTTCATGGTAATCATCTTCGGCGCCCACTGGCAGACCTCCGGACGGGGCTGGGAGATGCAGGGCAGCATAATTTTGTCCAGAATCTCGCAGCGGGCATCGTAGGTGATGTCCAGAGCGTTTTTGATAATCTCCATAGTCAGGCCGTCGTTCTTCAGGTCCATCTGAATGGCGGTAATTCCCTTCTTGGTGCCGCCCACCTTGAAGTCCATCTCGCCGTGGAAGTCCTCCACGCCCTGGATGTCGATAAAGGTGGTAAAGGAGCCGTCGTCGTCCTGAATCAAGCCGCAGGAGATACCCGCCACAGGGGCCTTGATGGGCACGCCGGCATCCATCAACGCCAGGGTACTGCCGCAGATGGAGCCCTGGGAGGTGGAGCCGTTGGAGCTGACCACCTCGCTGACCACCCGGATGGCATAGGGAAATTCCTCCTCGCTGGGCAGGACCGGAAGCAAGGCCCGCTCTGCCAGCGCCCCATGTCCGATCTCCCGGCGTCCGGGACTGCGGGAGGGCTTGGCCTCGCCCACGGAGTAGCCGGGGAAGTTGTAGTGGTGCATATACCGCTTGGACTCCTCAGGCCAGATGGTGTCCAGCTTCTGGGCGGCGGACATCATGTCCAGGGTGCAGATGGAGAGCACCTGGGTCTGACCGCGGGTAAAGAGGCCGGAGCCGTGGACCCGCGGCAGGAGTCCCACCTCCGCGGCCAAGGGACGAATCTCGTTCTTCTGGCGGCCATCCACCCGGTGTCCCTCCAGCAGCCACGCCTTGACTATCTTCTTCTGGAACTTATAGGTGAACTCCTCCAGGTACTGGTCCATATCGGGATAGTCCTCCAGATACAGCTCGTGCCAGTGGTCGATGAGCTTGTTCCAGCGGGCCTCCCGGACGTTCTTGTCGTCGGTGTCCAGAGCGGCTTTCGCCTCGTCCATGGTGGACTCGACAATCTTGTCAAACAGCTCCTGATTGAAATCAGCGTGGGGATAGTCAAACTTCTCCTTGCCGATTTCCGCCGCCATCTGGTTGATGAGGGCCACCTGCTTCTGGTTCTCGCTGTGGGCCAGCTGAATGGCCTCAAACATCAGATCGTTGGGGATTTCGTTGGCCCCGGCCTCAATCATGACCACCTTTTTGCCGGTAGACACCACGGTCACATCCAAATCGGATTTTTCGGCCTGCTCTCTGGTGGGGTTGACCACCAGCTGTCCATCCACATAGCCGACCTTCAGCGCGCCCACAGGACCGCCCCAGGGGATGTCGGAGATTGCCAGGGCGGCGGAGGCGCCGATGAGGGCGGCAATTTCCGGGGAGCAGTCGTGGTCCACGCTCATGACGGTACACATAATCGCCACGTCGTTGCGGAAGTCGCCGGGGAACAGGGGACGGATTGGCCGGTCAATGACGCGGCTGGTGAGAATACCCTTCTCGCCGGGACGCCCCTCCCGGCGGAGGAAGCTGCCGGGGATACGGCCCACGGCGTACATCTTCTCCTCAAAGTCCACGCTGAGGGGGAAGAAGTCGATGCCGTCCCGCGGGCGGGCGGAGGCGGTGGCCGTGACCAGGACAGTGGTCTCGCCGTATGTGACCATCACGGCGGCGTTGGCCAGCTCGGCGATCTTGCCGGTCTCCAGGGTCAGGGGCCGTCCGGCCAGGTCCATGGTATATTTGCGGTAGTTGGGGAATTGTTTTTTAGTAATAATAGTAGACATAGCAAACTCCTTTTTGAATCTTGATTTCTCAGGGAGCCGCCTTTTAGCACTTGCTTTCAAAGCCCAGCTGACATTACTCGGCCTCAAAACCAACTGCTAAAGAGGCGGCTGGCTCCCACGGCTGCCGTTCCGCGCTGCCGGGCGGCAGGCCCTGCACACACAAACGCGGGACGCGGGGAGAAAAGCGCCGCCTTACTCCCCGCGTTTCTTCACTTACTTACGGATACCCAGCTTGGCGATCAAGGCGCGGTAACGCTCAATATCTTTCTTGGCCAGATAGTCAAGAAGGCTGCGGCGCTTACCAATCATCTTATACAGGCCGCGGCGGCTGTGGTTATCGTGGATATGCACCTTCAGGTGCTCGGTGAGCTGGTTGATCCGCTCGGTCAGAATAGCCACCTGGACCTCCGGGGAACCGGTGTCTGTGGGATGGGTGCGGTTGGATTCGATAATGGATGTTTTCTGGTCTTTCAGCATCATAGCTGGGTTTCCACCTTTCTTATAATGAATTCTCCGCAAGCTGCGTCCGGGCAGGTGCCGCCTGGGACGAAGCCTGGGAACGTACGTTGATTACTATAACATACGATGTCCCTATTGTAAAGAGGAATTTCGCAAAATAAACCTTCAAAATAGACGAAATAAGCGGGGGCGTTTTCTCTGGTCATAAGCTGGGACGAGCCCGCATAGATTGTAGCAGACGACAACAGGGGAGGGAACTGTCAATGACTGAGGAATACGCGGCGGCGCGGTACGAGGATGCCTGCGCGCTGCTGCCGGGACGCCTGCGCGCGGCGGCAATGACGGTGGAGCGGAGCCAGAAGGCGGAGGCGGAGGAAATCCGTCTCCGCATAGGACGGCCTGTGTCCTTAACGCTGCCCGCCATGGAGCTGTTCCTGCCCCAGACGCGGGTCATCCGCGGGGATCTGGAGCAGGCGCTGGACCGGGCCACGGAATATTCCCGCTATGTGGCTGCGGAGACGCTGCGCCACGGCTACGTCACTGCGGAGGGCGGCTTTCGCATCGGCGTGTGCGGCACGGCGCTGCCCTGCGGGGAGCGCAACGAGGGCATCCGGGACGTGAGTTCCCTGGCAATCCGCATCCCCCGTGTCCGGGAGGACGCCGCCCGGCCCGTCCTGCCGGAGCTGCTGGAGGAGGGACGGCCTCTGAGCACGCTGGTACTTAGTCCGCCGGGGGGCGGGAAGACCACGCTGCTGCGGGATCTGGTGCGGCTGCTGAGCCAGGGGACAGAGCTGGCCCCGCCCTGCCGGGTGGCTCTGGTAGACGAGCGGGGGGAGCTGGCGGCGGTCCACCGGGGACGGCCCCAGCTGGAGGTGGGCTGCCGAACGGACGTGCTGGACGGCTGTCCCAAGGCCCTGGCGGTGCCGATGCTGCTGCGGGCCATGTCGCCCCAGGCGATCGCTCTGGACGAGGTTGCCATGCCGGAGGACGTGGCGGCGGTGTGTACGGCGGCCAACTGCGGCGTCACCCTGCTGGCCACGGTCCACGCCGCCTCCCTCCAGGACCTGCGGGGACGGCAGGTGGGACGGGCCCTGCTGGAGTGCGGCGTCTTCCGGCGGGCGGTGGTCATCGAGGGCCTGGGCGCGGCCCGGCAGTGCCGGGTGGAGCGTCTGCCATGAGGGCGCTGGGCGCATTGCTGGTGCTGTGGGGGGCGGGCCTGTTCTGCCTGCTGCGGCGGCGGGAGGGCCTGCTGCCCCTGCGGATGGGACAGGCGATTGCGGCAGAGCTGGCAATACTGCGCTATCAAATCTGTATCTGCCGCAGGCCGCTGCCGGAGATCTGCGAGGAGCTGTCCGGCCCTCTGTGGACATCCCTGGGGCGGCGCCTCCGGGAGGCGGCGGACCGGACGCTGCCGGACTGCTGGGCAGAGGCGGTATCGGAGCTGCCGCCGCCGCTGGACGGATACCTGGCGTCCCTGGGACCGCTGCTCCCGGCGGGCGGGGAACGGCTGGCTGCGGCGATTGAGGAAACAAGAGAGGAGCTGACCAGATTCCTGCGGGCGGAACGGGTCCGGCAGGCGGAACAGGGGCGGATTACCGCCGCGCTGTGTCTGTCCGGCGCGTGCCTGCTGATACTGGTCCTGATGTGATATGAATATTGACCTGATTTTTCGAATTGCGGCGATTGGAATCGTGGTAGCAGTGCTCAACCAGCTGCTGATCCGTTCGGGACGGGAGGAGCAGGCGTTGATGACCACCCTGGCGGGACTGGTGGTGGTGATGATGATGCTGGTACGGGAGATCAGCGACCTTTTCCAGCTCATTAAAACCCTCTTTGGGTTCTGAGCGATGGAGCTGTTGAGATTAGCGGGCCTGTGCGCGTTGTGTATGCTGCCGGTGACGCTGCTGCGGAAGACTGCGCCGGAGCAGGCCCTGCTCCTGACTGCGGCAATTCTGTCCGTGACCCTGGCCCGCTGCCTGCGCCTGGCCGCGCCGGCGTTGGAAGAGGTCCGCGCCCTCTTTGAGCGGGCGGGTATAGAGGCGGCCTATGTGTCGGTATTGCTGCGGACCACGGCGGCGGCGTTGGTGACGCGGCTGTGCGCGGACCTGTGCCGGGATGGCGGGTCCCAATCCCTGGCCGCGGCGGTGGAGGCGGCGGGGGCCTTGGCGGCGCTGCTCATTGCCCTGCCGCTGCTGCGGGCTGTGACGGAGCTGCTGCTGGGGTATTTGGGCTGAAGGCTCCCAGATGCCCTGGAGACGCCCTCTCCGTCTGCATTGTGCCTGCGGCGGTGCCTTACATGGGGCGGCGCCTTACATAAGAATAAGGAGTAACGCCAATGAGACAACAAATTGCAGCCCTGATCCTTACCCTTCTGCTGCCGCTGTACCTGTGCGGACAGGCCCATGCAGCGGAGCTGCCGCCGGAATTAACCAGGCTGTCCCCAGAGGCGGCGGAGCTGGCCGGAGGCGGGGAGGGCCTGCTCCCCGGCATCCGGCAGCTGTGGCAGAAAGTCCGGACCCAGGCGGAGACGTATCTGCTCTCCGGCGTCCGGGCCGCCGCGGTCATTATGGCCGGGGTGACGCTGCTGGGGGTGGCGGAGAACATTGCCCCGGCGGGACGGGACACCATGGAACGCTATGTCACCATCACCGGCGCACTGTGGATCACCGCCGTCTCCGCCGGGGACCTGAACGCCCTGATTGGTCTGGGACAGAGCACAATCGTGGAGCTGTCCCAGCTGAGCAAGGTTCTTCTGCCCCTGCTGGCGGCGGCAGAGGCGGCGGCGGGGGGCGTCACTGCCGCGTCAGTGCGGCAGGTGGCGGCGGTATTCTTTGCCGACGTGCTGCTGACGGTAATTGAACGGGTCCTGCTGCCCGGCGTGTACCTGTACATCGGCACAGCGGCGGCGGGGACGGTACTGGAGGGGGAGCTGATGGAACGGGTGGGCGAGCTGCTGAAAAAACTGATTACCTGGGTCCTGGGGGGGCTGCTGACCCTCTTTACCGCCTATCTCACCATCAGCGGGGCCATTGCGGGCGCAGCCGACGCCCAGGCGGTGAAGCTGGCAAAGGCCGCTGTGTCCACGGCGGTGCCGGTGGTAGGCGGCATTCTCTCGGAAGCGGCGGAGAGCGTGCTGGCCGGCGCGGGTCTGCTGCGGGGGACTCTGGGGGCCTTCGGCACGCTGGCGGTACTCTCCGCCTGCCTGCTGCCCTTCCTGCGGCTGGGGGCGCAGTACCTGCTGTATCAGTGCGCGTCCCTGGCGGCTGCGGCAGCGGGGCCGAAAAAGCTGACCGCCCTGCTGGCCGCTTTGGGGGACGCCTTTGGCCTGACGCTGGCTATGACGGCGGCGTCC
Source organism: Oscillospiraceae bacterium (assembly GCA_022800665.1). GTDB lineage: Bacteria > Bacillota > Clostridia > Oscillospirales > Oscillospiraceae > Pelethomonas. Next base: position 66,280 of record JAAWQS010000002.1, on the reverse strand, counting down.
GCGCTGCTGCTGATTATCTCCATCGTGTCATCGCTGACGGCGGTGGTCCCATGATCCAGGGCGTGCATCAGTGGCTGCTGGGGGTGACGCTCACCGCCTTTGCCGGCGGGCTGGCCCGGCAGCTGGCTCCAAAGGGCCGGGAACAGGCGTTGGTGGGCCTGGCGTGCGGCCTGCTGCTGACGCTGGCGTTACTGCGGCCCCTGGCGGAACTGCAGTGGACGGAGCCGGAGCTGGCGTGGGACGGTCCCGCACAGGAGGCTCTGGCGGAGGCTTACCGGCAGGACCGTGAAGAGGCCCTTTCCGCTGTCATAGCGGAGAAAACCAGGGCATATATATGGGACAAAGCGGACCGGCTGGGGCTGCGGTGTACCGTGGAGGTGGCTGTGTCGGCAGGGGAGAGCGGCATCCCTCTGCCGGATACGGTGACGGTCCGGGGAAGCTACAGCGCGGCTCTGGCCGCGTACATAGAGGAGGAGGTGGGGGTCCCCCCCGAAAAACAAATCTGGCTGGAGGAGGAGACATGGAAGAGAGAAAACGAAATAAACCCTTAGAAATCCTGAACAAGTATAAATTTGTGCTGCTGGCGGCGGCGTTGGGCGCGGCGTTACTGCTCTGGCCCGCGGGACCCGGCGGGCCGGAGGTACAGACAGAGGCATCCCAGACCGGCATCAAGGCCCAGGACGCCCGCGAGACTGAGGCGGCTATGGAGAAAATCCTGGCGGAGATCAGCGGGGTGGGGCGGGTGGACGTGATGCTCACCCTCCACAGCGGCAGCGAGCTGGTGCTGGCGGAGGACGCCGCCCTGCGCTACAGCGGCAGCGCACAGTCCCCGGACAACTACGAGCGGTCCACAGATACGGTGACAACATCCGGCGGCGTGGTGGTCCGGCAGGAGATCTACCCCCAGTACCGGGGCGCGCTGGTGGTCTGCGACGGCGGCAATAGCGACCGGGTACGCCTGGCGGTCATCGACGCGGTGAGCGTCCTGACGGGCCTGGGCGCGGACCGGATCGCCGTGGTGAAATGGCAGGACGCCGGTACGCCCGGCGGGACAGGAACAGCAAATTAAAATGGGAGGAACATAAGTCATGAAAGAGCAATGGAAACGCAATGCCGTGGTAGCAACCGTGCTGCTGTTTGTCTGCGCGGCGGTATATCTCAACTGGCGTTATGCCGGGAACGTCGCCCAGGAGGGCGAATCCCAGCCCACCCAGCAGGAGGAGGACGGCGGCAGTACCAAAGTGCTGGGCGACGCCACGCTGGTGGGCGGGGTGCCCACCACGGCGGAGGACAATCAGGTGGCTGCGGCGGCCAGCAGCTATTTCGACACCGCGCGGCTCAGCCGCCAGCAGTCCCGCGACAACGCCCTGAGCCTGCTGCGGGAGGCGGCGGGTCAGGAGAACGTGGAACAGACCGTGCTGGAGGACGCTAACCGGGCCATTCAGACCCTGGCCGGATACGCCATGCTGGAGGGACAGATTGAGAACCTGGTGATTGCCAAGGGATACGCCGACTGCGTGGCCTTTATGGGGGAGAACAGCGTCAGCGTGGTGGTCTCCGCCGCCGAGGACGGTTTGCAGACAGAGGATGTGGCTAAGATCAAGGATATCATCCTCAGCGAGACGGATTACACCGTCGATCAGATCAAAATTATGGAGGCGGATTGATGCAGAAGACGTGTTTTTTAGACATCCGCTCAGGAAATATAAGATTGTTCGCGGCGATTTGTGGGGTTTCGATAAAAAAAGCGGGGTTGAAAAAATTGACTATCCGGGAATAATATGGTAAAATATCCAGAGCTAATCAAAAGAAAAGAGGATTTCCTCATGAAAAAACATGTATTGACACTTGTGCTGGCGTTGGCGGCCTGCCTGCAGCTGACACTTCCGGCAGCAGCCGGTTACAAGAGCTATGCGGACGTGCAGGACGGTCACTGGAGCTCCTCCAGCGTGGAGCGGGCCATCGACCTGGGACTGTTCCAGGGCGTGACGGAGGAGACCTTCGGCTGGGGCCAGCCCATGAGCCGCGCCGCCTTTGCCGCCGCCTTGATGCGCCTGCTGGACTGGGAGGAGGTGGATTCGGAGGCGTCTATCTTCTCCGACGTCACCGAGGACCGCTGGTTCTATACGGCGGTGGAAACCGCCCACGCCAACGGCGCGCTCTCCGCCGGACACCCGGAGTTCCGTCCCACCGACGGCATCACGCGGGAGGAAATGGCGGCCATGCTCATCCGCGCCCTGGGGTATACGTCCCTGGCCGGGTATGTGAGCGAGTACGGCTGTCCCTTCAGCGATGTGTCCACCAACAAGGGCTTTATTACCGTGGCCTATGATATGGGTCTGATGGGCGGCGTGGGCCAGGACCGCTTTGATCCCGCCGGTATTGCCACCCGCGAACAGGCTGCGGCGGTGCTGGTGCGGGTATACGACTGCCTGTCCGCCCGCCCGGTGCAGCTCAGCTCCGGCAGCGCATACCGCCAGATTGCGGTGGATACGCCCAGAGCCTCCCAGGGGGACGCCCTGCCCACCACGCCCCTGGAGCCGCTGGCAGAGCTGTATGAAGCCCTGCGGGAGATGAAGGAGACCGGCGTGGACATGAGCCGGACCGCCCTGCGGCTGACCGCGGGCGGCATGCGCACACTGACCAGCGACGGGTATGTGCTGTCCAGCGATCCGCTGACGGCAGAGGAGGTGGAGGAGCTGCTGGGACAGCCGGATGTAAACGACTACTACTCCGAACGCTACCAGAGCGCATACTGCATCTATGAGCCTAATCCGTACCAGACCGCCGTTGTCTGGTACCAGAGCGACGAGAGCCTGGCCGCAAAATTACAGCTGGGCCTCCTCTTCGGCGTGACCCGCTATACGCTGGAGTGAGCTGCTTTTGCAGAAATAAACAGACAGAGCAAAACCGGCAGGGCCTTGAGGCTCTGCCGGTTTGTTGTTTTGTACAACTGCGATTGACGGGAAGGTGTTTTTGTGGTATACTATAAATAAAAAGGAAGGACTTGTGGAATGGAAGCGGGCGTCCCGGCGGACGCGGAATGGAGGGCAGTCGATATGTTGAATACAATGGTTTGGTTGTGGCTGGCTGTGGTGGCGTTGGCGTTGATTCTGGAGGCGTCCACCATGTCGCTGGTGTCCGTCTGGTTTGCTATGGGTGCGCTGGTTACTGTATTTGCCGCATATGGCGGTATACCGGTCACGGGTCAGCTGCTTATTTTTGTAAGCGTGTCAATCGCCACCTTCTTCGCGGCCCGGCCCCTGACCAGGCGGTTCCTGGACCCCCATATCACGCCGACCAATGCCGACCGCCTGCTGGGGCAGGACGCAAAGGTGACGGAAGAAATCAACAATACGATTTCCTCCGGCGCCGTGTATGTGGACGGAAAAATGTGGACCGCCCGCAGCGCCAGCGGCGAGGTCATCCCAAAGGACGAGATGGTGGAGGTGGTCTGGATGGAGGGCGTCAAGCTGTACGTCCGGGCCAAGGCGGCGGTCCCCGCGTAAAATTTGTAAAATATGGCGGTATCCTCACCGGCAGGACGGGGCAGACTAATCCCGGCTGTCAAGCCGCAGAGAAAGGGGAGGATATCATGGAGAAAAAAAAGGAAACTGCCAGACCGGAAAATCCCATGGACAAGGCCATGCACATGACGCTCTGGCAATCCGCCAAGACGGACCCCCAGGGGAGCTGGACCGGTACCCCGGCAGACCCCTATGAGGTACCTGTGCAGGACGCGGACGATCTGTAACCTTGAAAAAGCCAAGTCCCAGTCTTTTGCGGACTTGGCTTTTTACATAGACTTTGCCGGGGAAGACCCCCTGTCTCCGCCTCCTTTACCGCTCCTTCGGACATGCAATCCGAATTCCCAATTGCAGGCCCAGGGCAAAAATCTCCCCGCCCCAGACATACCGCAGGTCTGCCATAGCATCATCCAGCGTCAATTCCTGTTCTGGGGAAAGCGCAAGCTCCTCAGCCAGCCGTTTTTCTGCGGCATTCTGGTCTGCAATGATTTTTTCTATCAATGGCACAGCGAATGTCTCGTATAAAGTTCCGTATGTACTCATCATAGTACGCCCCCTTATCTACGATTTTCTAATTCGTACACCCTATTATATACGTCTTATAAAGTCATGTCAAGAGTTTTTTGAGGTTTTCTAATGGAATTACACGACTTTTCAATTCGTCTAAAAGAACTGAGAACAGAAAAAAGGCTGAAACAGGCTGATATAGCCGCTCTTTTAGACTGTGTGAACCGGCATTATCAAAAAATTGAGGCAGGGAAGGTCAACGTACCAACGTCAACACTGCTGACGCTGGCAGAATTTTTTGACGTTTCTGTGGACTATCTGCTGGGGATTTCCGATATCCGGGAGCGGACCTCCCGCCCCGCGCTCACCGTCATCCTCCCCCAAAACGAATACGCAGCAAAGCTGCGGGACACCCTTCTCCCCCTCCTCCCGGCGGACACCGCCTGGCGGGACCCGGCGGACGGTCTGAGCGGCTTACAGGGCCGCAAGCTCCTGTTTGCCATAGCCTTGGATGCGGGCGGCTGCAACCTCAGCTATTACCGGATGCTCTCCCTCCTCCGGCTGGACGGCCAGCTGCTGGATGGCTGTACCGGCGCAGTCGTTGTCACCGGCGTCGGCGAGCTGTACACCAAGGACGTAGCCCGCGACCTGGTATTGTCCGCTAATCTGGCAGGCTGCGCGTTCCTGGGACGGCCACTGGTGGAGGCCACCGGTTCCCTGCGCAATTTCCAGGTCCAGGCCCAGCTGGGCGGCACCGATGAGCCCACCGCTTTCCGTATGGCAATCGCGGAGCTGCTCCAGCGTCTGCAGGAGTGGAGGCCGCTGCCTCCAGCCCGGCGGGTCCTGGCCCTCCATGCGTCCGTCAGAGCCACCAGCAACACCCTCGCTTTGTGGGAATTGGTCAAGGCGGGACTGCCGGAGACTGTGGAGGTCCGGGAGCAGTGCCTGCAAAACGGTACCCTCGCCGACTGCATCGGCTGCAGCTACACCGCCTGTATGCACTTCGGCCAGCAGGGCGGGTGCTTCTACGGCGGACCGCTGGTGGACGAGGTCTTCCCGGCAGTGCGGGACTGCGACACGCTGGTAATGCTCTGCGCCAACTACAACGACGCCCTTGCCGCCAATCTGACCGCCTTCGTCAACCGCCTCACCGCCCTTTTCCGGCAGAGCCGGTTCTATGACAAGCGGCTCTATGGCCTGATCGTCTCCGGTTACTCCGGCGGCGACCTGATTGCACGGCAGTTGATTTCCGGTCTGAATATGAATAAGAGCTTTTATCTCCCTCCACGGTTCTGTATGCTGGAGACGGCCAACGAGAAGGGCAGTCTGGTGAAGCTGGAGGGAATCGCCGCCCGCAGCGGGGAGTTTGGCCAGCGGATGGGAGAGTAAGATGGTATGATGATTATGAGGGCCGGGAAACTGTTTTCCCGGCCCTCAACTGTCTCTTTATGCAAATTGTTCCGCTTGCAGCTTCCGGACCTCGTCAATAGAGAGTCTGGCGTACTCCGCAATCTTTTCGAGCGGTAACATCCTGTCAAGCAGCATAGTTTTTGCTATTTCCAGCCGTTCTTCCCTCAGCATATCCTCAATTACTTTGCACATCTCGCTCACTCCTTTCGGATTCTCCTTCAAATATCTGGTACGGTCTGCCAATAGTTCAAAATACATTTCATCCGCATTGGTACAATTAAAATCGTGCATCAGCTTCCCAATATCAGAGTCCCCGCGATATTCGCCGTTCACATAGAGAATATGTTCTCCATCATCAAATGGTTTACCCGTCAGGAGGTTTACCCGTTCGATTGGGTAGACCGGTTCCCCCATACCGTAAAAATCCTTCTCCACAATGAAAATTGTATAGGTATCCGGCAGCTCGCTGAATTTCTGTCCCGCATCCAGATTCTCCACATCCATCACACTGGAGTGGAATCTGGCCCGGTGAGGGTCTGCGCCCCTGTCCGATCTCTGGACTTCCATATCATATTTTTTCCCGCTGGAATCCGTTCCATAAGCATCCAAACAGATCGAGCGCGCCCCGGCCAGCCGTTTCATATCCTTTTGCGTCTGGAAATCTGTAACTGTCAAATCTGGTTTGTCTGTAATAATGCGTAATACCAATTCAGCCAAGGGAAGATTATCTTTGAAAAGGCAGCGCATAAAATCATCATCTATCGGGCGCAAACTGCGCAGCCGCTGCAAATCTTCCTGGCGTTTCTGTTCTTCTGTTTTCAAATTGATCACCTGCTCCTTATGCTCTATATTACCACAGCTCCCGTTGTTTTTCAAGCGCGGCAAACAGCATTTTCGCTCATGCGCACAAAAGAGCCGGGAAACTGCTTCCCCGGCCCCTGTGCTTTATTCCTGCTCCCAGTTATGCCAGACGTTCTGCACGTCGTCGTTATCCTCCATAAGATCAATCATCTTGGTCATATTCTTGATATCGTCCTCACTGGTGAGCTTGATATAATTCTGCGGCACCATCTCAATAGCCGCCTCAGCAAAGGCATATCCTTTTGCCTCCAGGGCTGCGGTAACGGCATTGAAATCATCCGGATCGGTGGTAATCTCGAAGATACTGCCATCAGCCTCGAAGTCCGCCGCGCCGCAGTCCAGGGCGTCCTCCATGACCTTCTCCTCATCCAGGCCGCCGTCCTCGTTGTCGATCACGATTACGCCCTTGCGGTCAAAGCTCCAGCTCACGCAGCCGGTTGCGCCCATATTTCCGCCGTATTTATCAAAGAGGTGACGGACCTCCGGTGCGGTACGGTTGCGGTTGTCGGTGAGGGCCTCGACGATCACCGCCACGCCGCTGGGACCGTAGCCCTCATAGACCACTTTCTCGAAGTTGTCCCCAGACCCGGCTCCTAGGGCCTTGTCGATGGTGCGCTTGATGTTGTCGTTGGGCATGTTGGCAGCTTTGGCCTTGGCAATGACCGTAGCCAGACGGGAATTGTTGTTGGGGTCGCCGCTGCCGCCCTCCTTCACCGCCACGATCATTTCACGGGCAATCTTGGTAAACGCCTGTGACCGTTTGGCGTCCGCCGCGCCCTTTGTCTTTTGGATATTATGCCATTTGGAATGTCCGGACATATCCTTTCCTCCTCTGATGTCTTAAACGTAGTATTGCACAATCTCCCGGTGGGAGACCGATTTTATAATTTCCAGCGCAGGAAACTGCTCCTGCAAAAACTGCGCCAGCACAGCGCAGACCACATCCTCCGTGGGAAAATGGCCCGCGTCCAGGATGCTCAGCCCCAGACCGGCGGCATCCATAAACTGGTTGTATTTCACATCCGCCGTGACAAAGGCGTCGCAGCCCTGTTCCGCGGCGGCGGCAAAGAACTCCCCGCACGCGCCGCCGCCCACCGCCACCCGGCGGACCGGCCTTCCGCCGTCTGCAAAGCGGATACCGTTGGGCCGCAGCCGCTCCCGCACCAGGGCCAGGAAGGCCGGCAGGGGCATTTCCTCCGGCAGCAGGCCCATGCGGACGATTCCGCCGCCGCCCTCCAGGACCGCCGTCTGCTCCAGCCCCAGCCGCCGGGCCAGGGCGTCGTTGACGCCCCCCTGCGCCGCGTCCAGATTGGTATGCATACAGATGGCGGCGGTACCGTCCCGGACCAGCTGCAGCAGAAGCCTGCCCTGCTGGCTGTCGTCCCGCAGGGTCTGGACCGGCGACCAATTGCAGTTCATCACCGGATGATGGGCTACAAGCAGTTCCGCTCCGGCTTCCTTTGCTTCCGCCGCCGTACCGGCGGTGACGTCCAGGGCAATCAGCGCCCGATGTATTTCCCTGCCGCAGTCTCCCACCAGCAGACCCACGTTGTCCCAGCTCTCAGCCAGGTCCCTGGGGGCCAGCTGGAAGAGGGCGCGTTCCAGTTCACCTGCCGTTGGCACGGGACCACGCTCCTTTCCGTTTCTCCAGTTCTTCAATGACCTTCAAAAACCGCTTCTGCCGCGCGGCCAAAGCCGGGTCCTTGGCCCGTTCCAGGCCCGACGCCGCCCGGCGCAGCCGCAGAATGACCGTCTCCAGATACTTCCCCCACAGCGGGTCATTCTCCAGGAGCATACCGCCCCAGGCGTCCGCCTCCGTATACGGGACGGGGCCCATCCCGCTGCTCCGGACCTTCAGGATGGGGTACAGCGCCCGCCGTTCCTGCACCAGCTGTTCCGAACACAGGCGGGCCCCCCGTTTCCACAGCCATTTCCGCAACGCCTCGGCCCGGCTCATGGGCTGGAGCAGCAGCAGCGGACCGTACAGGCTCCAGGGGGCGGCGGAGAGGATGTCTACAATGGTATCCCCGCCCATACCGGCAATCACGATGACGTCCGCGTCGCCGGGCGCAAGGACGCTCAGGCCATCCCCCAGGCGGAAGTCCACACGCTCCTCCAGTCCGTACCGCTCTGCCGTACGGCGGGCCCGCGCCAGAGGTCCCTCGCTGATGTCCACAGCAATGGCCCGGTCAATTTTCTTGATACGCAGCAATGCCACCGGTATGTAGCCGTGGTCTGTACCAATATCGGCCAGACACCGGCTCCCCCTTGGCGCCAGACCTGCAATGGCCTGCAGCCGGGGTTTCCGCTCCAAAATCCCTCCCATGGGACGCTCCCCCTTTCCATCATCCCTGCAAAGGAGGGACCCATAGCTGCTCTATGAGTCCCCGCTGTTTCCTTACTTGTTGGCTTCTGCGTTGACAGCTTCCAGCAGCTTCTCCACGTCCACGCCGTGGACAGCGCAGGCTTCCTCGACCGTCTCGCCCCGGCTGCTGGGACAACCCAGGCAGTGCATCCCGATGGACAGGAAGATGGGGGCTGTCTGCGGAGCTACGTCCAGGATATCACCAATGATGGTGTCTTTTGTAATTGTTACCATGCTGCAATACCTCCAAAGTATTTTTCTTTATAAGCGGATATAGTATACCCCAAAACCGGAACAATTTCAATAGTTTCTTTTTCTTTCCACTTTTACTTTTGAAAACTTTATACGTTCATTATTCTTGACAAAATGCGGTGCAGGCCCTCTCAGTCAGCCGTGACGGAGAGGGCGCATTGCCGGCAATTTTAAGGATTGCTATAATTGCTAACTATAACAGCATCTTTTGCAACGGCGCCGTGTGGCATACGCCAGAAGATTTGTGCTTTTTCAAGGGTTCCACTTTAATCTCCGGAAGTGTTTCGCATGAAAATATATGCTTTGTATATAATGAAAATCTTCAGCTACCGGGATTGCGGGAAAATGGACAAGAAGAGTCTGACGCGAGTTTGCGTCAGACTCTTTTAATCCGTTTTCCCCAAACCGGTTAATCCTTCAACCGCACCTCCAACACGGTGTCCGTAGTATCCGGCAGCGCCGGGTCCGGACCGAGGTCTACGAAGACCACGTCCGGGTAATCGCTGTGGACCCAGTTTGTGGACAGCAGTACCTCCGTACCGTCTGCCAGGCGGCGGATCGCCTGGACCTTGTCCTTCTCCAGACCGGGCAGGGGCATCGGCCCGATGGTATTCTCATAGAGATGGTAATACAGCGTATTTCCCTTCCGGGTAATCCGGCCATACTCCGGCTTTTCCATCCCGGCGGGGCCGCAGCCATAGATACTCTCTCCGTTGCGGTCCATCCACCGGCCCATCTCCGCCAGAATCTCCAGGGACTGCTGCGGGAAGCGGCCCGTAGCGTCGGGACCCACATTCAGAATCATGTTGCCGCCCTTGCTCACGCACTCCACCAGCTGTTTAATCAGCATGGGGGCGGGCTTGTAAAAATTGTCCGTGGCGCAGTAGCCCCAGTGCTCGTTCATGGTCACGCAGCTCTCCCACACCAGGGGACGGCCCTCAACGTCCAGCAGGCCGTGGGGCGGGATCATCTTCTCCGGCGTGACGAAATCCCCGTGGTAGGGCATGGGACGGCACTCTGCCAGAGAGCCGTATCCCTCCCCGCTAACCTCCAGGCGGTTGTTGATGACCACGTCCGGCTGCAGGGAGCGCACCATCTCTATCAGCTCCGTACCCCGCCAGGCTTCTCCCCGCAGGCCGTCGTACGAGAAGTCAAACCAGATGAGGTCCAGCTTCCCATAGTTGGAGCAGACCTCCTTGACCTGGGCGTGGAAGAAGTCCAGATAGCGGTTGAAATCCCGATTCTCGTTGCCGTAGGCCGGGTCATTGCGCATGGGGTGCTGCTTGTCCCCGTAGTGGGGGAAATCCGGATGCCGCCAGTCAATGATGGAGAAGTACAGTCCCGCCCGCAGTCCGTACTCGCGGGCGGCGTCCAGGAACTCCCGGACAAAGTCCCGACCGGCGGGGGAGTTGGTGGACTTGAAATCCGTATAGGCGCTGTCGTACAGACAGAAGCCGTCGTGGTGCTTGGCGGTGAAGAGCACGTACTGCATCCCCGCGTCCCGCGCCGTCCGCATCCACTGGCGCATGTCGCAGCGGGTGGGGTTGAACTCGTTGATGAGGGGGTCATAGTCCTCCTTGGGGATAAACTCCTCACTGCGGACCCACTCCCCGCGGGCGGGGATGGAATAGAGGCCGAAGTGGATGAACATGCCGAAACGGGCCTCGGTGAACCATTTCACCCGGCACTCATAGGCTTCCCTGGAAAATTGAAATGCCATAGTTGATGCCTCCATATGGATAAATGAAAGAATAGTTGTTATTGTCAGACGCACAGCCGGTCCAGCTCCCGCTCCAGGGCCAGCATACCGCCGCCGATCAGCGGGCCGCTGACGCCCATCTGTTCAAAGCGCAGTTCAAAGGCGTCGGTCATATACCAGTTGAGTTTTTCCCGGTACGTGCCGGACACCAGCTGCCGTATCACCGGTCCCTGCCGCAGCAAGTCCCCCCGCAGAAGCACGACTTCCGGCGCGTAGGTATTGGCCAGCAGGTTAATGGCAATAGAAATATACTCCGTCACCTGATGGAGCAGGGCTGTAACAAAGGGGTCCCCCTTCTGAAACAGCGTGAACATCTCCGGCAGGGTGATATCGGGATGGAGGGTACGGGCCTCGGTGAGCAGTGCGCCGGGTGTCAGATAAGTTTGCAGACACCCCACCTTTCCGCACACGCACACCTTCCCCGCCGGGTTGATGGTGATATGCCCGATCTCCCCGGCCATGTTGTCCCGGCCCCGGTACAGCTCGCCGTCCATAATAGCCGCCGCGCCGATGCCGCTGCCGATGCTCAGCACCACCAGATTCCGGCACCCGTCCAGGCCGCCGAACTGATATTCCGCCAACGCCGCCGCCTTGACATCGTTTTCAAACACAAAGCCGTATCCCGGCAGACGCTCCCGCAGGACCGGCAGCAGCGGCACATGGTCCCAGTGCAGATTAGCGGCAAAGACGATATCGCCCTCCCGGACGTCCAGGATACCGGGCGTCACAATCCCCACCGTACCCAGGGGGCAAAGGGCCTCGTGTTCTTTCAGAAACTGCGCCAGCCTGTCGGCCATCCACGGCGTGATCCGCTCCGGGACAAAGGCTCCCTCCGGCGGCGGAACGCTGGTGTGGGCATGAATCCGCCCCCGCGGGTCCACCAGGCCCAGCTGGAGCGCGTCCCGGTCCAGGAACATACCGGCGCAGAGCAGCCGGTCCTCCGCCAGGGACAGGAGCTTGGGCGGACGGCCCACGCCTCCCTCTTTTTCCCTCTCCTGCAAAATCCCCCGGCCAATCAGTTCCTCTGCAATCCGCCCTACGGTCATGATATTGAGTCCTGTAACCTCTGCGGCCCTGGCCCTGGACAGCTCCCCTGCCGAACAGATAGCGGATAACAGCAATCGGGTATTGCTGCTGTGTATCCGGACGCGGTCGGTTTTCTGGCTGCTGGTCATGGACGGCTCCCTCCTCCGGCGCATGGCACAATTTATCGGGCTGTCTCGCTCCGACTGGTTTTTATTATACTAAATTTCCCGAAATATTACAAGAGCTTCCCGGCGGACGGCGGGGCATTTTATGGAAAAAACGAACCATGCACAGGCGGTTTCCCCTCCCGTCCGCCGCCGCAGCGAAACAAATCCCGACAAAAAAGTACATTTTACGTCAAATTGCAGATTTTTACAATCATATCGCCGCTGCCCACATTGTAGCCGCTGCAGGCATATACAGCGTTCAATTCCGACGTTGCCGCCACAATCAGGGGCAGTTTTTCGTGGTCCACGTACATCCGCCGGGCAATCGTCTCCACATTGGGGACAAAGCTGTCGTAGTACACCTGGACCTTGGGGAATGTCTCCAGCACTTTTTTCAATTTGGCGTTCTCCAACGCCTCCTTTCCCCTCACCAGGAAGATGATGTCCGCCGGGAGGTTCTGGAAGTCCGCCGTCTGCTCCAGCATCTCGTTGAGGATGTGCTCCGTAGGCTCCATGCCCTCCTCCAGCCACAGCAGCACAGCCTTGTTCCGGGTCAGCCAGCTGCCCTGCACAGCCTTACCGTCCCCGTCGAAGACCTGGAATTCATCCAGCTGGAAGTTATCCAGCATCTCCGAGAGATTGGCCTGGTGTTTGTGCAGGCGCACGCGCTTTGTCTCGCCGTCCGCCAGCACAAAGTGGTACTTGCTGGCGTAAAGATTGCCGTTGGGCAGGCGGTTGTCCGTAATCACCCGGTACGCGCCGCCCTTGGCGGGAACCCGCAGCTCGCAGCCCTCCCATACTGCCTGGGAGAGGTCCAGGGTCTGGTATTCGCCGTCCGCCAGCAGGCCGATGGAGAAGTCCGGGAAATACTGCCAGTTCTCCCCCTCCCCCTTCTCAAAGATGATCGTACCGCTGCCCTGCTCCCGCAGCTCCACCGGCTGGAAAGCTCCCGCCTTGTAATACTCCGCCTGCCGGTCCACCGGGTTGACCCTGGCCGGAATCCCCAGGGCGCGGCAGATAGCCACAAACAGAATCTTTTTTGACAGCGGGCTGGCATTCTTCACCGTCAGCGCCCCCGCCGGCCTTGTGACAATCTGGCCGTACTCAATGGAGGCGTCAAAGCCGATATTCCCCTGAATATAGTCCCAGATTTTTCCCGGCTCTGCCCGGAAAGCGTCCTTCTGCTCCGGGGTGAAATACTCCAAAATAAATTTCCGGTTCTTCTCCAGCGGCTCGTTGAGCACGCGGGGACAGACAATATAGCGGTAATACAGCTCCTCGCTGTCCGCCTTATAGTCCCTGGACAACGCCAGAGCCTCCCGCAGAACCAGCGTGTCCACGTCCCGCCGGTCCTTCTTCGACAGGGTCAGCAGCAGCGTCTCCTTCTCCTTGGCGGAAAACATCTCGTCCTCCAGGAAGCGCAGCAGATGCTCCCCGTTGCCCCGGCTCTCGTACAGCAGGTCGTAGATTTCCTGGCTGTAGCCGTACTGCTCCACAACCGCCTTCGCCTTGGCCTCGTCGAACATAGCCGCCACCCGCTTCTCCCGCTTCTCGTTGGCGGCGGCGGTCTTCCGGCGGCACAGCTCCTTCTGTTCCTCCGTGGGCTTCGCGCCGTTGACGATCTGGTCCTTGGGCGCGGCGGAGATGAAGTCCTGCCACTGGTCCAGGGCGGGCTGCTCCTGCCGGAGCGTCACCTCCAGACGCTCGGTCTGCGCCGGGACCATCTCCTCCCAGAACACGCCGTCCTTCTTCACATGGACGCTGATGCTCCCCCAGCCGCAGGTGAAGCGGACAGAGCCATCCGGACCGGTGGCAGTGACGGCGGAGGGGAAGATATTGGAGTAGTTGAGAATCCCAAAGGACACCTGCGCGCCCTCCACCGGCCTGCCCTCCTGGTCCTTCACCAGCACCGTCAGCTGTTTGGTGTTGGCGTAGAGCTTGAGGTTATTGAGGAAGGAGGCCATACCCACTTTAGAGATGATCTCCTCCCCGCTGATCTCCCCGAAGCAGCGGCTGTGAATGAGCATCGCCCGGCTGGACGCATTGGTAAACCAACCCTTATCCAGCACCTCCTCCGGCTCGCAGGCCCCCAGGAAATGCCACTTTCCATCGCACCAGACCTCCACCCACGCATGGTTGTCGTCGCAGTGGGCCCAGCGTGGGGTGTAAATCTGCCGGGCCGGGATGCCCACGGACCGGAAAGCGTTAACGCCAAAGGCGGACTCCTCGCCGCAGCGGCCATAGCCGGAGTTGTAAGCCCCCATGGCGGAGATGGTGCGGTCATCCGTGGACTGGTACATCACCTGTTCCGCATTCCAATAGTTGACCTCGATGATGGCGTCATGGGCGGACAGGTCCCTCACCCGGTCAGACAGAAGGCGGTAGAAATAGTGGCGGCAGTCGCACAGCTCCTCCTCGTTGACCCGGATATGCAGGACGTAGTTGAGGAAAATATCCTCCGGCAAGTCCTTGGAAAAGGGGGAGTTCTCCCGCAAATACACCCCGTGGAGGGCGGTGGCGAGAAAGATACGGAAATCGTAGTTGGCCAGGTCGCTGAGGGGGCTGTTGGCATAGAGCCAGTGGATGGCGGTCCGGACGTCCTCGGTAATGGAGGGCGTATCCAGATGGGCCTGCAGCTCCCCGGCCTTGACCGGACCGGCCTGCTCCAGACGTGCCTGGAAGCCTGCCAGGGCGGTTTCTGTTATGTGCTGTGAAAATAACATAGCGATGATTTCCTCCTGAAAACACAGAATTCTGATTTATGATACAGCGAGAGACAAGTTCAGGCCGAAAATCAAATAACGGGGTGAACTTGTCTCTCTGTCTTATAGCTCAGTTTTTACGCAAATGCATGTACAATCTGGGCGCACTCCCGGAACTCCTGCTCGTCGGTCTGCCAGACCTCGTACTCCGACAGGGAGGGCAGGCCCATAAAGACGGTACTCTTCCGGTAGACCATGCCGCTGTCCAGGGGGGCTTTCCGCCCGGTGGTGTGGAAGACGATAATGCCCGTGTGGTCGTGAATCTCCTGGATATTCCACTTTTTCACGCCGCAGCCGGCCATAATGTCAATCCGGCCCGCCGCCTTGGCATAGACGCCCTTGAGCGTATCCTTGCCCGCCGCCACGTCCTTCTCCTGGCCGGAGGTCAGAATGGTCCTGCAGCCCAGGGATACCGCCGCCTCCAGGGTCTCATAGGGGTCCTTGGTCATGTCGAAGGCCCGGTGGAGCGTCACGTCGATACCGCCGGCGCAGTCCATCAGACGGCGCATTTTCTCCAAATCCAGCTGTCCGTCGGGGGTCAGGGCGCCGATGACCACGCCGTTGACGCCCAGGTCGCGGAACATCTTAATCTCCTCGCACATCTCCTCCATCTCCGGCTCCGTGTACAGGAAGTCGCCAAACCGGGGGCGGATGAGCACATTGATTTTGACATCACAGTCCCGCTGGACCTGCTTGAACACGGCGGCGGAAGGCGTCGTACCGCCGATAGCCAGATTAGCGCACAGCTCCAGCCGGTCTGCGCCGCCCTTGGCCGCGGCCATACAGGAGGCATAGGAATCAACACATGCTTCGATCAGTGGTTTATTCATAAATGTTTACCCTTTCACTTCTTTTCATCCATCCATCAAACCTGGTGACAGGCTACGAAATGGCCTGTCTCCACTTCTTTCGTTGCCGGACGCTGCTCCAGACACACCTGCTTGCACATCTTGCACCGGGCCGCGAAGGGGCAGCCGGCGGGCAGATTGATGGTGCTGGGGATATCTCCCTCCAGGATAATACGGTCATGCTTGCGGTCCGGGTCCGGGATGGGGACGGCGGACAGCAGGGCCTGGGTGTAGGGATGGGCCGGCATGGCGTAGAGCTTTTCTTTCGGGGCGGTCTCCACCACAAAGCCCAGGTACATGACCGCAATGCGGTCGGAGATCATCTCCACCACCGACAGGTCGTGGGAGATGAACACATAGGTCAGCTTATACTGCTCCTGCAAACGGTGGAGCAGATTGAGCACCTGGGCCTGAATGGACACGTCCAGGGCGGAAATCGGCTCGTCAGCGATGACCAGCTTGGGGTTCACCGTCAGCGCGCGGGCGATGCCGATGCGCTGTTTCTGACCGCCGGAGAACTCGTGGGGATACCGCTGGGCGTGCTTGGCGCTCAGGCCCACGATGCCCAGCAGCTCGGCCACCACTTTGCCGCGCTCCTCCGCGTTCATCTCCGTGTGGATGAGAAGCGGCTCCTCAATCAGCTCCGACACCCGCATTCTGGGGTTCAGGCTCCCGGCGGGGTCCTGGAAGATCATCTGCATATCCTTGCGCAGGGGCCGCATCTCGTCCTGGGAGATATGGGAAATCTCCTTGCCTGTGAACCACACCTCGCCGCTCTCCGGGGCCAGCAGGTGGTTGATGATGCGCCCGGTGGTACTCTTGCCGCAGCCGGACTCGCCCACGATAGAGAAGGTCTCGCCCTCGTAGACGTCAAAGCTGACGTTGTTGACGGCGTGGACAAACTTAGTGGGCTTGCCCAGCAGGGACTTCCCCACGGGGAAGGTCTTGCATACATTCTTTAATGATACAATTTTTTCCATAGCCTGCTCCCCCTCATCCTTCCTGTTTCAGCCAGCACCGGCACCGCTGGTTTTCACCCACAGTCACCAGTTCCGGCTCCTTCTCATGGCACTTGGCCGTCGCATACTTGCACCGGGGCGCGAAGCGGCACCCCTTGGGCATGGAGGCCAGGTCCGGGACGCTGCCCGGAATGCTGGGCAGGACCTTGACGCCGGAACCCAGCTTGGGTACGGAGGCAATCAGTCCCTGGGTATAGGGGTGGGTGGGGCTGTTGAAGAGGGGTCCCACCGGGGCCTCCTCCACGATCTTGCCCGCGTACATGACGATGACCCGCGAGCACATCTCCGCCACCACGCCCAGGTCGTGGGTGATGAGGAGAATACTGGACTGCGCCTCTTTCTGCAGCTTCTTCATCAGGTCCAGGATCTGGGCCTGGATGGTCACGTCCAGGGCGGTGGTGGGTTCGTCGGCGATCAGCAGCTCCGGGTCGCAGCTGAGGGCCATGGCGATCATCACGCGCTGGCTCATGCCGCCGGAGAGCTGGTGGGGGTAGTTTTTCAGGACGCGGGCCGGGTCGGGGATACCCACTTTTTTCAGCATATCCGCCGCGTGGGCGCGGGCCTGCTCCTTATTTTTGTCTGTGTGCAGCATGATGGTCTCCATCATCTGCCGGTCAATGCGCATGGAGGGGTTCAGGGCGCTCATCGGCTCCTGGAAGATCATGCTCATCCGCCCGCCGCGGATGCCCCGGACCTCCTCGCCGGACATTTTCAGCAGGTCCTTGCCGTCCAGCAGCACCTGGCCGTGGGTCACTTTGCCGGGGGTATCCTTGAGCAGCTGCATGACCGACAGACTGGTCACGCTCTTGCCGCAGCCGGACTCGCCCACCAGACCCAGAATCTCGCCCTTATAGATATCGAAGGATACCTTGTCCACAGCGGTGACGCTCTTGGTTTTGCTGGAAAAGAACTCCGTGCGGAGCTGGTCTACCTTCAGCAATACATCTCGTTGCATCTCTTAACTCCTTTCCAACCTGTCACTTGATCTTGGGATCAAGGGTATCCCGCAGGCCGTCGCCGAAGAGGTTGAAGGCCAGGACGGTGATGAAGATGACCAGAGCCGGGAAGTACACCATGTGGGGTGCGGTATTCAGGTAGCTGCGGCTCTGGGACAGCATGGCGCCCCACTCCGGGGAGGTGACATCCGCACCGAAGCCCAGGAAGCTCAGGGAAGACGCGGCCATGATGGCGGAACCGATGCGCATGGTAAAGTTGACGATCAAAGTCTGAATGGTGCCGGGGAAGATGTGGATAAACAGGATCCGTCCGTCCTTGCAGCCCAGGCTGCGGGCCACCTCCACATAGAGGGAGCTTTTCACGGCCAGCGTGGCGCTTCGCATCATACGGGCGAAGCTTGGGACCGTAAAGACCGCCACGGCGATAAACACGTTGATGATGCCGGGGCCGAGCAGGGCCACGATGGCGATGGCCAGCAGGATGTCGGGGAAGCTGAAGAGCACGTCCGCGCCCCGCATGACCAGCATTTCAATCCAGCCGCCGTAGTAACCGGCCAGCAGGCCCAGCACCGTACCCAGAGCCGCGCCCACGATGACGGAGGACAGAGCTACGCCCAGGGTCTGGGGCGCGCCGGCGAGAATGCGGCTGAAGATGTCCTGGCCGAAGTGGTCCGTACCGAACCAGTGCTTTGCGCTGGGACCGGACAGGATGTTGTCGTAGTCAAAGGCGCCGGGATCGTAGGGCGCCAGACTGGGGCCGATGATGGCGATAATCAGCAGGAAAACCATGATGATGAAGGCGGCGACGGCGGTCTTGCGCTTCATGAATTTTTTGATGAATTCCTTGACCTTGCTGCTGCTGTCCGCCAGTATGTTTTCGTCTATGTAATTTTCTTCAAAGGAAGCGGCGTTTTTCTCCAGGGATACAACCTTCTCTTCCTGTTCATTCGGTTTGTTCGACATAATATCCTCCCTCCTTGCCCATTAATCGAAACGAATCTTCGGGTTGATGACGCCATAGAGCACATCCACGATGAGGTTGATGAGCACGTATTCCAGGGCGAAAATCATCAGCAGTCCCTGAATGGCGGGGTAGTCGCGGTAGGAGATGGAATCCGTCAGCAGGCGGCCCATGCCAGGGATGGAGAAAATATTCTCCGTAATGACGGAGCCGGAGAGCAGACCGCCAATCTGCAGGCCCAGGATTGTCACCACCTGAATAAGCGAGTTTTTGAAGGCATGGCGGAACATGACAATGGACTCCTTCTGGCCCTTGGCCCGCGCGGTGCGGACATAGTCCTCCCGCAGCACCTCCAGCATGGAGGACCGGGAGTAGCGGGCCAGGGTAGCCATGATGCCGGTACCCATGACGATAGACGGCAGGAACAGGCTCTTAATCCCATCCAGGCCGCCGGTGGGGAACCATCCCAGCTTCACGGAGAAGACCTGGATACCCACCAGGCCCAGCACAAAGCCGGGGGCGGACAGGCCGCAGATGGCGATGAGCATACCCAGCATATCCACCCAGGTGCCCCGCTTGATGGCGCTGATGACGCCGATGAGGATGCCCAGGACAGGCCCCCAGAGCAGTCCGGCAAACACCAGCTGCAGGGTAAAGGGGAAGCGGGACGCAATGAGCTCGGAGACGGGGATTTTGACCTTGAGGCTGCGGCCCATATCGCCGGTCAGCAGGCCCTTCATGTAGATGAAATATTGCTCAAGCAGGGGTTTATCCAGATTGTACTCCTCGCGGATGGCCTGCACCTCCTCCGGCGGGGCCTCCAGTCCGGCCATCTGCCGGGCCGGGTCGCCGGGCAGCAGATGGATAAACATAAATACAAAGATGGAAATGACCAGCAGCAGCGGGATCGTTTCCAAAAGCCGTCTGGCGATATATCTACCCATATCAATTCCTCCCTCATTCTCAATTTTATTGACATGTTTTTGACAACAAAAACGGAGCAGGCTATGCCTGCTCCGCTTCCAGGCCACCGGCGCGCGGACAATATCGATCTTCCGTGCGCTGCGCGTCCAAGATTTTCACACGGTTACACAGTCGTTTCTTTGATTAGTGATCCAGGCCGATGGTGGTGACCACGACCTCGTCGCCGGGCTTGAACTGCAGGCCCGTGCAGTAGGGCTGGTAAGCTACAATGGCGTTATCGTTGCCCAGGAACATCCAGGGGCACTCCTCCCAAACCACGGCCTGCGCCTTGGCGTAGGTATCGGCGATCTCCTTAGTGTCGGTCATCTTCAGAGCGTCGTCCAGCAGCTTGTCGAACTCCTCGTTCTTCCAGAAGGCGGTGTTGTAGCCATCCGGCGGCATCTTATCGCTGTGGAGGATGCTGCGCATGGAACCGTCGGCCTCGAAGGAACCGGAGGACCAGTTGACGTACCACATCTGGACGGTGGTGGTCTCCAGCGGTGCGCTGGTGGCCTCGGCGTTGACGGTGGACTCGTTGGCCAGCAGCTTCACGTTCACGCCGATCTGGCTGAGCTGCTGCATGACGAAGGTTGCGCCCTTCTGCTCGATGGTGGTGTTATCGACGATGATCTCAACATCGAAACCGTCCTCGAACCCGGCCTCCTTCATCAGACTCTTGGCTTTCTCCAGGTCAGCCTTGTAGGGGGTGTTGGGGGAGTGGTACATGATGGTATCGGCGAAGCAGGAGGTCGGCTCCTTGGCGTAGCCGTTGAAGACGATCTTAGCATAAGCCTCGCTGTCAAAGGCGTAGTTGAGGGCCTGACGGACGCGCTTGTCAGCAAAGGGCTTGCGGCCATCGGGCAGAGCCCACTCGGTGTTCAGGGTGACATAGCGGAAAATGGTGGTGTCGCGCACGTCAACGATGATGTTGGGGCTTTCGCTCTGCAGGCGCTCAATGTCGGTCACGGGAACCGGGTAAATGAGGTCAGCCTCGCCGGTCTGGAGCTTCGCCATACGGGAAGCGTCCTCAGGCACCACTTCGAAGGTCAGGCTGTCCACGGTGGGGCCGTCCTGCCAATAGTTCTCATAGGGAACCATCTTGGTATAGCCGCCGTCCACACGCTCGGAGAGCTTGAAGGGGCCGGTACCGGCGGAGTTCTTTGCCAGGTAGTCGCTGGCATTATCCATGGCCATCGCCTTGGGGGAGACCATACGGACCTGGGTGAGCTTATTGATGAAGGTGTTGTCGGGGGACTCGATGTGGATGGCCACCTCGTACTCGCCCAGCACCTCCACGTCGGTCCACTTCTTGGTGTTCCGGTTCAGGCTCAGGCTGGTGTCCTTACCGCGCTCCCAAACGGCCTTGACAGCCTCGGCGTTGAAGGTCTCGCCGTCGTGGAAGGTGACGCCTTCCCGGAGCTTGAAGGTATAGACCAGCGCGTCCTCGGACACGGACCAGTCGGTAGCCAGCACAGGAATGACCTCTGTCTGCTCATTGAATCCCAGCAGGCCCTCGTACATGGCGTTGGTGATCTGGTTGGAATAGCCGTTGCTGGAGACATGGGGGTCCAGGTGGGTGGCGTCGTTGGGCATGGCGATGACAAAGTCATTGTCAGGAGACTTGTCTCCTGACGTGCCGGCGGTATCGCCGGCGTCATTGCCGCTGTCCGCAGGGGGAGTGGTGGTTCCGGAGTTGCCGGAGTTGCCGGAGTTGCCGGAATTGCCGCCGGAGTTTCCGCCGGAATTACCGCCGCAGGCGACCAGACCGAGGGTCATCACAACGGCAAGCAAGAGGGGTAACAATCTTTTCATTCGCAATTTCCTCCGATTATTTAATATTGCAAACCGCTTGCGCGGGTTTACACGACAGGGGGGACGGACGATAACAAAAAACACACAACACACAGAACGGCTGTCACGGCTTATGCCGTTAACAGTTTTTTCATTTTTTCTGTATTATAACGTATTGATGATAACTTGGCAACCATTTTCTGAAGGTGTAGACCATTTTCTACATTACTTACCATTCGCGAGCCGTTTTTTTGTGCAATACAGA
Organism: Oscillospiraceae bacterium; assembly: GCA_022800665.1. GTDB lineage: Bacteria > Bacillota > Clostridia > Oscillospirales > Oscillospiraceae > Pelethomonas. The sequence continues at coordinate 44,841 of JAAWQS010000002.1, read as the reverse complement.
AAATATTTTTTATAAAAAATATAATAATTAAGGCAGCCGATGGTTGAATCTCCGTAAAAAGACGCGCCCGGCAGTCTGCGAAGGCTGTCGGACGCGGGGGGGGGGGAAATTGGATATTTGAAAGAAACTACTTGTCAAAGCGTGGAAAACGTGATATGATAACAGCAACGAGGCAAATAATAAGGCAGGACATGGGCGACTGGCACTCACCCATGCCCCTATGCAGGAGAAAAGCCCTCCTACACAATAGCATTTGCTACGCCAGCTCCTATTATAACAGTCTTCCCATCTTTTTTCAATAGCCATTTTCTCACTTCCTACCACGGGGGACTGTTTCACAATATGGGGTTTGTGTCTGTACATATGCGGTGTGGGGTAATTATATCCTGCGCCGCTTTTTGTTTGTCTCGGCGGGAAAGGGTCCGGCGGGACGCGGGCGTAAACGCCCGCCCCCGTCCGGGGCCACCCCGGCGAGATTTTGTGTCCATACGGCAGAAGCCGTAGGGAAGGAGACGTATGGTAGACTACAAAAAAATGTACCTGACGATGTTCAACGCCACGGAGGATGCGATCAACGCTTTGGAGAACGTCAGACAGGCTCTCATCCAGGCCCAGCAGGATTGTGAGGAGATGTATGTATCCGCAGATCAGGACGAAGAGCCGGAGAGCGGTAAATTGATCGTGTTATCTGCTACTTGAATACAGGCTAAAAGGGAGGGTACCGGTTTTTTGCCGGTATCCTCCTTCTATTTCGGGTCTGACCCTGCATCCGCTCAGGCAGAAATTTTCTTACTTAGCAGAAACCTGCTCCATCTCCTTAGCCAGATAGAACAGCGTTGTGACCGCCGCGCCAGTTGCCCCGCGGACCTGATGCTGCCAGACAGGCTTTTTCAGGTCCGCAGTCCCGGCGATGTCCAGATGCAGCCAGGGCAGGCCCTCGGTAAAGCGCTGCAGGAACAGTCCAGCCGTGATGGAGCCGCAGCCGTCCTTACTGGTGTTGCGCAGGTCGGCCAGATCGCTCTCGATCAGCTTCTCGTACTCCTCATAGGCGGGCATCCGCCAGTATTTCTCGCCCGACAACGCCGCCGCCTTTTCCAAACTGCCGTACCACTCGTCGTCGCTGCTCATCACGCCGGCGGCTACCTGGCCCAGCATGGCGGCAATCGCGCCGGTGAGGGTCGCCACATCCACCAGCCGGGTGCATTTCTCCTCCTGGACAGCCCAGGTCAGTCCGTCGGCCAGAATCAGCCGTCCCTCGGCGTCGGTGTTGAGAATCTCAATGGTTTTGCCGGAGAAGGAACGGATCAGGTCCCCCGGCACCGCGCTGTCCGGGGCGATGCGGTTTTCACAGCAGGGAATCACAGCGGTCACGTTCACCGCCGCGCCAGCCGCCGCCAACGCCCGCACCGCAGCCGCCGCAGCCGCGCCGCCGGCCATGTCGCCCTTGATACCCTCCATGCTGGCTCTGGGTTTCAGACTGTATCCGCCGGTGTCCACGGCCACGCCCTTGCCCACGATGCCCAGCCGCTCGCTGCTCTCCGGCGCACCGTTGTAGCGCAGCACGGTCAGCGCAGGGGGATGGATGCTGGTACTGCCTCCTACGGCCAGCAGGCCGTTCAGCCCCCGCTCCTTCAGCTCCGGGCATTTGTAAATCTGCGTCTCCACGGGCAGGCCCTCCACCAAGTCCGCCAGCTCCTGGGCCAGACAGTCCGCCGGCAGCAGGTTGGCGGGACGGTTGACCAGATTCCGGGCTTCCATGACCGACCGCGCCAGCTCCAACGCTGTCTGCAATTCCCCGTCCGTCCAGCCGCTGCCGTCCGCATAGCAGGTCATATCCGGCTCCCACTGGCCTGTGATGGTAAAATTCTTCCGGTACGCGCCGCCGAAGATGCCCTCCAGCGCGGCGCAGATACCCGGCAGACCCAGTTCGGCAGCCGGGGACAGGTCAAATACGCCGCTGCCAAAGCCCTGCTGCACAGCCTCCTTGACTGCCCGGCCATAGACGTCCTTGCAGGCCAGAGGCGACCAATCCGCCCCGCGGCCCACGGTGATAACCGCCGGTTGGTCCCCGCAGGACTGAGTCCGGACCTTCAGATATTCCCCCTCTGCGGGGCGGATTTTTACTTCCACAGCTTCTTGCTGGTATCTTTTCACAACAAAGTTCCTCCTTATCCGCCGCCCCTCCGGCGGCGCTTGCGGACAGTATAGCCTAAAAATGTCCGTCTGGCAACGTCACAATTGGAAAATGTCAACCAAAAAAATAGATGGCAAAAACCGTCCGCCTATGGTAAAATGAACAGACTGCAATCCTATTTCTATGGAAAGGATGTTTTTCATGGACAAACAGCGTAATTCCGGCATCACCGCCGGGGGCCTCCATATCCTGGCTATGGCCCTGATGCTCTGCGACCACATGTGGGCCGCCTTGTTTCCAGCTGCGGAGTGGCTGACCTGCCTGGGCCGTCTGGCCTTTCCCATCTTCTCGTTTCTTCTGGCGGAGGGCTTTTTCCATACCCATAACCTGCGGCGGTATCTGCTGCGGCTGCTGCTGGGTGCGGTCCTCTCGGAAATCCCCTTCAATCTTATGTACAGCGGCAGCGTCTTTTATCCCTTTCATCAGAATGTACTGTGGACCTTCCTGCTCAGCCTGCTCCTGATGGCCCTTATGGACCGCGTCCGGCAGCGGTTCCGGCCCCTTCCGGCGGTCTTAGGCTGCTGCGTCCTGGCGGCGGCGGGGTTCCTGCTGGGCTACGGGGCTATGCTGGATTATTACGGCGCGGGCGTGCTGACGCCGCTGGCGTTCTACGCCTTCCGGGGGAGAAACTGGCGATGCTTTCTCGGCCAGCTGGCCTGTCTGTATCTCCTGCATGTCCGGCTCCTGGGCGGGTACTTCTATGAAATCTCCATCGCCGGTTTCCAGGTGCAGCTGGTCCAGCAGGGACTCGCGCTGCTGGCTCTGGCCCCCATCTGGCTCTATCGGGGGCGGCAGGGCCCCCACGGCAGAGCTTTCCAAACCGTCTGCTACGGGTTCTACCCGGCGCATATGCTGGTACTGTACGCCATCCGCGGACTGCTGCTGTCCTGAACGGCGGCGGCAGTCCCCCGGCTTGGTTTTCCGCTTGAAAAATTCTTTCTTTCCGTATATAATAGAATACAGGCGAACGCCTGCAATACGATCCAGAGAAGAGGACGAGGACAATGCGCACAAAATATTCTTTTCACTTCTATGAGGTCGAGACCACGCCGCTGATCGTCAGATTCTTCAAAGCGCTGTTTCTCTTTTTGTTCACCGTCATCGTCACCGGCGTGGTGACTGTGCTCCTGTTCGGGAAAATATTCCTCCAATACATAGAAGATGACATCATGAATTCCAGCGCCGTGATCGTTGACCTGGGCGCAATGCCCGTGAACCTGTCCAGCGCCATCTATTACCGGGACCCCGCCACCGGCGAGTATACAGAGTGGTACACCCTGGCCAGTACCGAGAATCGGGTCTGGATTGACGGGGAGGAGATTCCCCAGCAGTTCAAGGATGCGTTCATCGCCATTGAGGACGAGCGGTTCTGGGAACACCGCGGCGTGGACTGGAAGCGGACTGCCGGCGCGGTGCTCTACTCCGTGTCGGGCCGGTCCGTGTTCGGCGGGTCCACCATCACCCAGCAGCTCATCAAAAACCTGACCGGCGAAAATCAGGTCACGGTCAAGCGGAAGCTGACGGAAATCTGCCGCGCCCTGAAGCTGGAGTCCACCTACTCCAAGGACGACATTCTGGAGTGGTACCTGAACGTCATTTTCTTTGGCCGCGGGCAGTACGGCATCGGCGCGGCCTCCCGGCACTACTTCGGCAAGGAGGCGGCGGAGCTGTCCCTGGCGGAGACCTGCGCCCTGGTGGGCATCACCAACAATCCGTCCAAGTACGACCCCTACAACTATCCATCCAACAACAAGACCCGGCAGAAGATCATCCTGCAAAAAATGCTGGAACTGGGGTATATCAACCAGGCCACCTACAATGAGACCGTCAAGGAGCCGTTACAGTTTGCCTCCCACACCGAGGAGCAGGAGCTGGGAACGGAGTCCTACCCCTACTATGTGGACGCCGTGGTGGAGGACGTCATCAGCTTTTTCCAGCAGGCCACCGGCATCACCCGCGAACAGGCCACCACCATGCTCTATTACGGCGGCTATAAGATTTATTCCTGTGTGGATATGAACGTCCAGCAGAAAATGGATGCTGTCTACCAGAATGTAGAGAATATTCCGCTGACCCGCGACAATAAGCCCCTGCAGTCCAGCATGGTGGTCATCGACCCGCAGACCGGGGACATTGTGGGTCTGGAGGGCGGCGTAGGGGAGAAGAACGTGGCCCGCGGCCTGAACTGGGCCACCAGCCCCCTGGGGCGCCGTCCGCCTGGGTCCGCTATCAAGCCCGTGTCCGTCTACGGTCCGGCGTTGAACCTGGGGCTTGTGACCCCGAACACCCGCTTTGCCGACACCAAAGACGCCAAGCTGAAAGGGACCACCTGGTATCCCAAGAACGACAGCCGGAAAAATTACGGTACCGTTACCCTGCGCTTCGGCGTGGTCCACTCCCTGAACACCATTGCCGCCCAGGTTCTGGACCGGCTCACACCGGCAGTCTCCTACCAGTTTCTGACGGAAAAGCTCCACATGAGCCTGGAGCCGGGGGATCAGGATTACGCCCCCCTGGCCGCGGGACAGCTGACCATGGGGACCACAGCCAGGGAGATGGCCTCCGCTTTCACCATCTTCCCCACCGGCGGCGCCTTCCGTCAGGGCCGGACCTTCTCCCAGATTTACGACCACGAGTGGAATCTGTCCTATGAGAACCGGCCTGTTACTGAGGAAAACGCTATCTCCCCGAAAGCCGCGTACTGGATGACGGACCTGCTGCGCAATGCGGTCAGCTCCGGCACCGGCACCGGGGCGCGGCTGTCCAACATGCCTGTAGCTGGGAAGACGGGGACCACCTCCGACAACAAGGACCGGTGGTTTGTGGGCTACACCCCCTATTATGTGGGGGCTGTGTGGACCGGCTACAGCCGTCCGGCCCGCATCCGGGTCAGCGGGAATCCAGCCGCAAACATCTGGAAGCAGGTCATGACGCTGCTCCACGAGGGACTGGAGTACAAAGAGTTCCCGGTCCCGGATGACATCAGCCTGCCGCGGGTAAAGGACGCCATCCCCAAAACAACAACGCCGCCGCCGGAGGAGACGCCGCCGCCTGTCGTGGAGACGCCGCCTGTGACGCCGCCGGTGGAAACTCCCGTCGCGCCCGCTGATACCGGAAACGACGGGGCCGGGGAGCCGCCTGCGCCGCCCTATGAACCGCCCGCTGCCGTTCCGCCGGTGACAGAACCGCCAGCCGTTCAGCAGCCGGTCACACCGCCCCAGAGCGATTTCGACACCACACCCCCCGATTGGCTGCTGTCCTAACGGTACGAAACAGGTCCGGCGTCTGCAATGTGCAGATACCGGACCTGTTTTTCTAGCCATTGAATATAGATTCAATTTTTGAGATGCGTACTTAATAATTGTGTACAACTCAATCTTGCCTTCATAGACCAAGTTCATCATGAAAATTAATTAAGCAGGATTCTCTATATAAAGGTTCTCTTTGAATACGCCCTTTTTTAACTGCTCTTTTATATCCTTTTAAATATACAAGAAATTGTTGTTCAATGTCACTGTAATCATTTGTGATTTTTGCGTATTGAGAGTTTGGTAACTTTTGTTCTGCATGTGGCTCTATGTAACTGCTATCATTTATGATTATAGCATAGCGAAAATCCAACCCAGCCTTTGGACGAGATTTTGATGGAATAGAATGACCAATCCTTCCATATTTTCTAATCTCATCGCCCAAATTATTTCTAAGTGGAATATAAAATGTGTTTGAGTCAACAGATATTTGTATACACAGATGAGTTCTTTTTGAATGTTTCGTTGTATTAAAAGGATCAAGCATTTTTTCAAAATTTGGATGTTCTATAAAGAATCGCTCTCTAATAAAGCAACAGTTTTGATTTATCATTTGAACTCACCTACTGTAAAAAATAAGGGGAGAACCGAAGTTCTCCCCTTTTGTTAGTTCTTCGGTTTTTTATTAGCCGGGTGCATCCGATAAACCCCCACACAATTTCTTCGGTTTTTTATTAGCCAGAGACTTCCGACAAACCTCTCGTATTTATTGTATGCTAAATCCCCCATTTTGTCAACAAGGAATTTTCGCTATATCTGGCGGTTTTCTTGCAACTTTCGCCTAAGTCATTCTGCGGATGCACCAAATCCTTCATCAAAGCTCCACTGTATAACTCGGATTTACAGAATCACAAGGAAATACGCCGCATATCCCGCCAGCAGCACAAGGCCGTGCCAACGCTTGAGCTTCCCCGCGCCCGCGCAGAACACTGGCAGGAGAACTGCCGCCGCCGCTGCCGCCCCGCCGTCAAACCGGAACGCCCCATCGAAGGGGACGGGGATGACCAGAGCGGAGAGTCCCACCACGAAAAGGATGTTGAAAATATTGCTGCCCACGATATTACCCACGGCAATATCCGCATTTCCCTTCCGGGCAGCGGCGACGGAGGTGAACAGCTCCGGCAGAGAGGTCCCCAGGGCCACGATGGTCAAGCCGATGAACCGCTCGCTCATCCCCAGCAGTCTGGCAATGGCGCAGGCCGCGTCCACCGCCACGCTGCTCCCCAACACAATGGCCCCCAGTCCAACGGCGGTCAGCAGCAGGATTTTCCACAGGCTCCGCTGTCCGGACGGCTCCTGTTCCTGGGGCTGGCTTTTGGCTCTGACCAGCAGGTAGGTCAAATAGGCGGCAAAGAGGACAGTCAGTATCAGTCCGTCCAGAAAGCTGATGACGCCGTCCCACCCCTGGAACAGCAGTAGCAGGCTGATTCCCACCAGAAAGGGCATCTCCCGCCGCACGGTACTCCGCTCCACCGCAAGCGGCGTGATGACGGCGGCCAGACCCAGAATAATCAGGATATTCAGGATATTGCTGCCCATAATGTTGCCGATGGTGATCTCCGCGCTCCCCTTCAGGGCGGCGGATATGCTCACCGCCGCCTCCGGCGCACTGGTCCCCATCGCCACAATGGTCAGGCCGATAATCAGAGGCGGGATTTTCAATTTCGCCGCGATCTCCGACGCTCCATCCACAAACCAGTCCGCGCCCTTTACCAGAAGGACGAACCCCACCGCCAGCAGAGCCAGCTGAACCAACATTTCCATTATAAAATACCTCCTTCAAATTCCGGCAAAGCACAAAAAACGAGGCTTTGCCGTTTCATAACAGCAAAGTCTCGCCATTTCATTACAAAGCCGGATTTTGAAAATCGTACTGACGGCCAAGTAAACACAGAACGTTCTGTGCAGGCTACTCCCTTTGTACGGGCAGTATATACCAGCCGGAGGGGGTTTGTCAATACAAATTTTGTATCGGGATTTATGTGGCCGCCTGGTACAACGCCGTCAGACCGTCCGTCAGGACTTTAGAAAAGTTGATATGACGCGCTTCAGCAAAGGTATTCAGCCATGCGGGAATTGTACAATTCTTTCGTACGGCGGCGTTTCCATATTTTTCTGCATAGGCATCCATGTCCAAAGCCAAAACGCTGACAAAGCCGCCCGCATCGGGGACAACCGCCTGAACCGGTGTGGCGGGTGGAATTGGTTTTCCATCCTCCAATTCATCCAGCACCCACCCGCTGGCGGCGTCTTCCGCCATCAAAATGGCATCCGGGAGAGTAGCTCCGCCGGTTACACAGCCGGGTAGGTCGGGAACTTCTACGGTATAGCGGCCTGTTTCCTCGTCCTGATAGAAACAGGCTGGATAAGAAAGCTTCACAGCACAGCCTCCTTTTCTTTGGGCCTCATTCTCCTCCCCCTCTGCAACTATATTATACGCATTATGCGCCTGGAAGTCAAGGTTCCGCCGCAAATCTCAGCCAGATTTCCAACCTGTCCCCCGCAGTCCCAGCGGACGCCTGCCCGCCCATCTGCTCCATCAGTTCCCGGACGATAGCCAACCCCAGACCGGCCCCGCCCTTCCCCCGTGCGGGATTGCTCTGATAAAACCGGTCAAAGAGGTGGGCGGTGTCCGGCTCCGGACCCGGTCCCAGGGGATTGGAAAAGCAGAGTCCCCCTTCCTCAGCAAAAACCGTCAGCCCGCCGCCGCCGTGACGGATGGCGTTGGCAATCAGATTCCGGTACACCCGGCCCAAGGCTTCCGCATTGCCCCAAGCCGCCATATCCTCCCGGTCAAACCGCAGGTCCGGCACAATCCCCGCCGCCTCCAGCTGGGGATAAAACTCCGCCAGCGCGTCCCAGAGGGGCGGCAGGACGCTGGTCTTCCCGCACTCCAGCGGCAGGGCGCCGCTCTGCAGGCGGGTGTAGAGAAACAGCTCCTCCAGCAGTTCGTCCAGCTCGCCCAGCCGCTTTTGGACAATCTCCAAATATTCCTCCCGGCGTTCCGGCTCCTCGTCCAGCAGCTGGAGATACCCCATTGCTCCGGCCAGGGGGGTGCGGATGTCGTGGGAGATACAGGCCATCGTGTATTTCAGCTCCTGCTCTCCCCGCAGCGTCTCCAGCTGGAGCTGCCGCCCCGCCTCCAGCCGCGCGTTTACCGCCCGGCACAGCCGCCGGGGGACTGCGCCGGGCATCCCCACCGTCAGGGACAGATTGCTCTCCGCCGGAGTTTCCTCCAGAATCCGAGCCATTTCCAGCATTTGGGCGCGATAGGACCACAGCCGCAGCAGCGCGGCGCCCAGGGCGGTCAGAGCCAGAATCAGAACCGGCAGCATCAGAAAACCTCCTTATCAGATGTCCCGCTTTTCTATGGACAGCAATCCCCCAATTCCGTAGACAGCGATCCAGGCGACAGTGCAAACCAGGATGACGCCCGCCTGCTCAATACCGCTCTTGGGGACATAGAGCCCCTTTACCACAGAAGCCAGCAAATACCGCTCCACAGGGGGCCAGTGCATCAGATTACCCAGCGTTCCCAGCACAACCGCCGTCAATCCGCCTCCGGCCACCAGGGACAGGATAATGCTCGCCGTGGCGTTCCGGACCAGCAGGACCAGAGCCAGGGCCATCATGGCAAACGCCCAGTGGGGCAGCCACATCCAGAACATATATTGCAGAATATCGGGAACGGGGGTTGGCAGAGGGTGCATCCCGTACAGATACGGGGACAGCAGTACCAGCACAGTACCAAGCGTAGTGATCACGCCGCTGTAAACCCCGGCGGTCAGCGTCTTGGACAGAACATATCCGGTCCGGCGGGGCTGGGCATAGCAGATGTTTTTGACAAAGCCGCTGGAAAAGTCGCTGTTGACAAAGAGCGTCATCCCGATCCCGATCATGACCAGCAGAAAACCGCTGCCCAAGGTCTCATGGGTCAGGTCGAGCTGGGTCATACTGCGGATTTCTTCCGAAATACGGCGGTCAATCTCCTCAATTTCCGCGCCGGATGCGCGCATATCGTCCAGGGTCTCCGGGTCGGAGACTACGGATGTCAGCAGAACCACCAACAAAATCAAGGCCGCAGTCACGCCCAGGATAATGTAAAAGCTCCGGCTCCTAAACAGCCGCCGCAGGTCCATACACAGCATATTAAACATGATCGCTTCCTCCCATCCGCTCCAGAAAATATCCCTCCAAATCCTGCCGGTGCAGACCCAGCTCCTCCACCGCAATGCACGCCTGGGCCAGCGTCTGGCCCACCGCCTTTGCATCCACAGGCTCATAAATACGGATTTCCCCTTCCGGGCGGGCTTCCCAGCGTTTGAGGCCGAAGGTCCGCTCCAGCAGAGCCGCCGCCTTCTGGCGCTCTCCGGTGCGCAGGTACAGATAATCGGTGCATTTCTGCTCCAGCTCCGCCGCCGTGAGCTGCTCGGTCATCCGGCCCTGGCGGATGATGCCGTATCGGGTGGCAATTTTGCTCAGCTCCCCCAGGATGTGGGAGCTGACGACGATGGTCACGCCCCGTTCCCGGTTCAGTCCCAGCAGCAGCTCCCGCATCTCCCGGATGCCCTCCGGGTCCAGGCCGTTGATGGGTTCGTCCAGCAGCAGCAGGTCCGGACCGCCCAGCAGAGCCAGGGCTACGCCAAGACGCTGTTTCATGCCCATGGAGTAATGCCCCGCCGGCTTTTTCTCCCCGGAGGACAACCCCACCGCCGCCATGGCCTCCTCCACCTGCCGGTCAGGGCTGTCCAGTCCCAGCAGCGCGGCGTACAGCCGGAGATTCTCCCGCCCGCTCAGGTCCGGGTAAAGCCCCGGCTGCTCGATGAGCGCGCCCACTCGGCGGCGGGCCACCGCGTCCCGGACCGGCTTGCCGAAAATCAACGCCTCTCCCTGGGTGGGGCGGGCCAGGCCGCACAGGAGCTTCAGGGTGGTGGATTTCCCCGCGCCGTTCCGGCCAATAAATCCATAGATGTCCCCCTGCTCCACCTGCAGGTCCAGCCGGTCCACTGCCCATCTGTCCCCGTACCGCTTGGACAGGCCCGCCGTTTGTATCACTGCCATAACAAAGCCTCCTTTTTTGTTTGCAGGACCAGTCTAACAGGCGAATGCCCAAACATCGCAAAGAAAGATTAAAGAAAGTATAAAGTTTCATACGGTCCCCTGATAAAAAGCGCACGAGCGTTACCGGGCAAAAATCTGGAATCAGCCGCGGATTTGAGAGCGCGTTAAAGTTCTTTTTGGTACTTTTTCTTTCAAGAAAAAGTATCAGCTCTCCGCCAGCTTAAAGCCGATGCCCCACACGGTCTGTATGTATCCGTCCGTACCGCTGGGGCGCAGCTTGGCGCGGATGTTGCTGATATGGACGGCAATGGTCTTGTCCTCCACGGCGTACGCATCCTGCCACACCGCCTCATAAATCTGCTGCTTGGTAAACACCCGCCTGGGACGGCCCGCCAGCAGCTCCACGATCCGAAACTCATGGGCGGTGAGGTTCACCGGCTGTCCGGCGGCGGTCAGGGTCATTTCGCTCAGATGCAGCTCCCAGGCCCGAAAACGCAGGACCTGTCCGGCGGGGAACGCGCTGGCGTGGCGCAGCTGGACCTGCACCCTGGCCCACAGCTCCTCCATCTGGTAGGGCTTGGTCAGGTAGTCGTCCGCGCCCAGGCCCAGCAGCTCCACTTTGTCGGACAGCTCCGTCTTTGCCGACAGCACAATGACCGGCGTCCGGCTGGACCGGCGGATTTCTTCGATCAGCTCGCTGCCCGACAGACCCGGAAGCATCAGGTCCACCAGCAGCAGGTCGCCGCCGCCCTCCCGCCACAGGCGGCGGCCTTCGGTGCCAGAAAAAGCCTGGGTACACAGACAGCCCTTCCGCCGCAGGTAAGCGGCGGTGGAATTGTTGATATCGGTATCATCTTCAATGATTAAAATATGGGGCATGAGACAGCCTCCTTTGTCCGGATTACCGCCATAGTATACCACAGTCCGGGGACGGGGACAAGGCGGCGATTGTCCGGAGAATGCAGTTGACAGGGGGGATTCCACCCAAAGGATGAAATCCCCCCTATAAACCGGAATTTACCGCAAAACAGCCTGTCATCTGGTTTTCAAACGCTCCAGGACCCAAAAGGCGGCAGGCTTGAAAACCGCATAAATGCCATAGCCCAACGCGCCGCCGGTCACATTTGTAATCAGATCGGTGATGTCCGAGGAGCGGTCAAAGAACGGCTGCAGCAGCTCGATGCCCAGGCTCATCAAAAAGCAGGAAAACACCGTCGCGCTGCATTTGGCCCGTTTGTCCCCGGTCAGCGGAAACAGGAACCCGAAGGGCAGGGTCATGATAACGTTCAGGACCACCTGCCTGAAAAAGTCCCCCCGCCCTAAAGAAACGTCGATAAACGGCGTCATATTCATGGGTTTATAGGGGTGGTCCAGCACGAACGGGATGGATACGACCACCGGCATCATGGTAAAATAGAGTACCAGGGAAAGGTATGCATACATGAGGGTTTTGACAAGCAGTTTGTCTCTGCCCTGGGACCTCCACTTCCTGAAAAAGACGAAAGCATACAGGAAAACCAAAACTATAAAATCTATAAGATATTTTATCAGATACTTCATTACGCCACTCCTTTCCGCTGACCGGGAGGCCCCTCCCGCTTCATCCTCCAGCCGCAATCCACGCAGCCGCCGATGCGGCCAGGAAAATCACAGCGCATAACAGATGGGCGGCCAGCGTACATTTTATCCGCTCCTCATCGTCCATCTCATCAAAGGAGACAATGTGCTCGTCCACAAAATCCACCAGATCGCCGCTTCTCCACCGCCTGGGATGCTCCTCCCGGCGGGGCGGCGGAACGCCGTACTGGATGAAATGGCAGGTTGGCCGCGGATTGTAAATTGTCAACAAAACGTTCCCTAAAATTATACCACATTTGTACAAAAACTCAATGAACAGATTGAATAAAATGCGCCCTCTATTTTTGTAGCATTTTACTTAGCAGATTGGTCAGATGGAATCTGGCGGTTGCATGAAAACCGCAGCTGTGATACAATATAAAAAAGAGCGCGGGGGAGGAATGACGGATGCCGATACCAGCAAAAAAGAAGCCGTACACATTTGCGGATGTTCTCGCATGGGACGAGAGTCAGCGCGTCGAAATCATCCGCGGCGAGGCGTTCCTGATGGCCCCGCCGTCCATCTGGCATCAGGAGGTCAGCGGCGAGCTGTTCCGCCAGCTGGCAAACTTCCTGGTGGGGAAGACGTGCAAGGTTTACCATGCCCCGTTCGGCGTCCGGCTGTTTGAGCGGGACGGGGACTGGCCGGAGAATGTGGACACGATGGTTGAGCCGGACATTTCTGTCGTGTGCGACAGAAGCAAGCTGGACAAGTACGGCTGCCGGGGCGCGCCGGACCTGATTATAGAGATTCTCTCTCCCTCCACCCGGCGTCATGACCGGCTGGTAAAACTGAATTTGTACCAGCAGGCCGGCGTCCGGGAATACTGGATTGTGGACCCGGAAAACCGCTCTGTGCAGGTGTTCCTGCCGGACCTGAACGGCTCCTTCCGCATCCATGAGGACTACGGGCGCGAGGACGTGGCGCGGGTCAACGTTCTGGAGGGCTGTCTGATCGAATTGAGCAAGGTGTTTGCAGAATAACAGAGACCGGCGGGGAAACAGCTTCCCGCCGGTCCTTCTCTTAAATCGCTTTGGCGTTCGCCAGCAGATATTTCTCCGCCTCCGCGTTCCACAGGCCCTTGTGGGCTTTGCAGATGCGGTCCAGCTCCGCGAACATGGGGTCGGTTTTGCCCTTCTCCGCGAAATCGTCGATGGCAGTGAGGGGCATGTCGATGTGATTGTAAATCAGCTTTTTCCCGCCGGGGATCTTGGGCAGGTTGGTGACTGTCTCCACCACCGCGTTCAGTCCGCCCACGTGGGTGACCATGGACGCCGGGTCCACTTTTCCCGCGTTCATCAGCTCAATCGCCTCCCGCAGGTCGTTGTTGTTGCCGCCGGAGGTGCCCACCACATGGGTATACAGATAGTGGACGTTGTACCAGTTGAACTCCGCCTTGAACTGGGTGTTGGTGGGACCGGCAAAGAAATTCAGACAGCCGTCGTAGCCCAGAATGTCGCCCGCCTGCTCCACCACCGGCTTCACCGGCGCAAAGCAAATCACGTCGTCATAGCCCGTGCCGCCGGTCAGCTCCCGGAGGTACCCGGTGGCGTTGTCCATCTTCGTGTTTACGTAATGCAGCTCGATTCCGTTGGCCCTGGCCTCCTCCACGGTGTAGATGGCGGCGGCCCGCTGGAGCCGCGCGTCGTCGATGTCCGTCACCACCAGCAGGGAGGGCTTGCGGTCGCAGTGGATGGCGTAGTCAATGGCGCCCAGGCCCATGGGACCCACAGAGGCCAGCAGAGCCATCTTGCCCCCCTCCTTAATGCCCATCTCGTGGACATAGGACCCGGCCTTGGTGTGGTACATGGCGTGGTAGGTCCCCACGATGCAGCTCATGGGTTCCGCCAGGGAGCCGTAAAAATAGGTGTCGGAGTTGTAGGGCAGCAGGCAGTCCATCAGCAGCGTCTCGATGGGGATGTTGGCGTACTGGGAGGAGCCGCCGCAGTGGGCGTAGGAGTAGCCGGGGGCGTCCTGGGAGCCCTTGTAGTAGTGGGCGGGCTGGATGGCGAAGTGGTCGCCCACCTTATACTTGTCCTTCCAGTTCCTGCCCACGGCGATGATATCGCCGCAGAACTCGTGGCCCACGATGACCGGATGGTCCGCCACGTCGTTGGGGACCCGCTTGTGCTCCTCGCCCTCCACCGCCGCTTTGTAGGTGGACATGCACACGCTGTCCGAGACAATTTTGACCTGTACGTCGTCCGGCCCCACCTCCGGCAGGGTCATGTCCTCCAGCCGCAGGTCCATTTTTCCGTAAAGACGGACTGCTTTCGTATTCATAAAAATCTTCTCCTCCTAAAAAACATTAAAAAATCGGTTTCCCGGTTTTTTCGTGGCCGATGAGCCGCCAGGTGGCGTCGATGAGGTTGGCGAAGAGGGGGTCCTCCATAGCCTTGATGACAAAGCTCTGGCGGGGGGAATTGATATCCTCGCCGGAGACCTGGAACATGCCGTACTGTCCGCACAGCCCCCGCAGCCGCTCCAGCTGCGCCCGCGTGTTGCGGGTGGGCATGTACGTCACCGCCTTCACGCCCTCTTCCCGCAGGCTCTCGAAGACGTCCTCCAGGTAATCGTCCTCAAACTTCTGGGCCTTCTTGTCGCCGGTGACGCTCTGGCCCACGTCGCCCAGGTAGGCATAGCACAGCAGCGCGTCCGTCTCCCGGCACAGGGCCGCCACATCCGCCAGCTTCGGGCATTCCTCGTCCGCATCGATGTAGATTTCCGGCACAAAGGCGCTCTTGAGGATGCCCAGCAGGTCGTATTCATAGAACGGATAGGTCAGATCCAGCATCTGCCCCCGCTGCTTCTCCGAGAGCTGAAGGCCCATAGCCTCCAGGCGGGCGGTCATGGCCTCCCCCCTGCCGGACTGCTCCGTCAGCCTCTTTGCCAGGGCGTACATCAGGTGCCGCTCTGTGACGCTGCCGCCTCCGGCGTACTGGGACAGGGGCAGGACGTCCCGGTCAAAATCCAGGTGTACGTCCGGCAGCAGTTGGTTGATCTTCTCCACCATTTTCCGGTTCCGCTGGTTGCGCAGGGCGCGGTAGGGGCGGAAAAAGGCGTCCAAGGTATCGATTTGATTGTGGGGGACGGACTGGATGGTCATATAGCTCACGCCCACCTGGTCCGGATTGTTGGTCCGCCGTCCGTCCAGCCGGGTACCGGCCATGGAGACCCGGCACTCCATGCCCACCGTCACCGGCATGTCCACAATTTCTGCGGCGGCGATAAACTCCCGCGCTCCGGCGATGGAGTCGTGGTCGATGATGCCCGCCGTACACAGACCCTCCATCCGGGCAGCGTAGACCGCCGCCGTGGGGGAGTAGGGAGAAAAGCTGTAGGTAGTGTGGATGTGGTTGTTGATGTACTGGGGAACCATGGGCGGGAAGCTGGTCTCCGGCAGTACGGCCCGCAGCTCCGCCAGACGCTCCTCCGCAGAGGGGGCGTTAAGACGGTCCAAAACAGAAATGTCTATCATATATAAATCCCTAAATCGTTATTCCAATCTTTCAGTCCAATTGATTTTTCTATATCAGTACGTCCGCTCAGGACAGCATCACCTGACCGCCGGTGACGGGGATGGCCTGACCAGTCTCATACTGCTGCTCCACGCAGTACATCACCGCCCTGGCCACGTCCAGAGGCAGACAGCCACGGTTCATCGGCACCTTGGCCTCATAGAACCGCCGCACGTCGTCCACGGTCTTGGCCCCCGGCGCCTTTCCGGCCTGGAGGTACTGCACAAACAATCCCTTTTCCGGATCGCTCCACAGGGGGCCGTCCAGGTAGTTGCCGGGACAGATGGCATTGACCTTGATATTGCTGGTACACAGCTCCAGAGCGAAGCTCTGCACCAGGCCGATGGCCCCGAACTTGCTCCCGGCGTAGGCAAAATTCTTGTTGGACCCCACCAGGCCGGATTTGGAGGACATAGCGATGATGTCGAACATCTTCTCCGGCGCGGCCTCGTGCTGGGCCTGCATGATGACAGCGGCGTACTTGCAGCACAGGAACAGGCCGGTGTAGTTGATGGACGTGACGAAATCCATATCCTTCTTCTCAAAGGAGGCCAGGGGTCCGGACCGCACCACGCCCGCGTTGGCCAGCAGCATGTCCAGCCCGCCGAACTTCTCCACCGTCCGGGCCACCATATTTGCCACGCTCTCCTCATCGGATACGTTCACCGCAACCGCCACAGCCCGCTCGCCCAGTCCGGCGGCCACCTGCTCCGCCAGAGGCAGGTTCATGTCCGCGATCGCCACGGCGGCTCCCTCCCGGTACAGCTCCTCCGCAATGCCCCTGCCGAAGCCCTGGGCCGCGCCGGTGACAATCGTGGCCTTGCCCGCCAGACGGCCCGTTCCCGCAGGGCGGTCGTTGATTCTGGCTTTTGCCATCTCCTGCCACTTGGTCATGTCTACGCTCATATAATCCCTCCTAAAATTATTGTTCTCCTATTTTACCGCCTTCTGCCCTGCCAAGGATTTGCGGTATTTTTCGCTCTCCCAGCTGGCAATAAAGGCTTTTGCGGCCTCTCCCATGGCGGACAGGGGGTGTCCCGCCGCCCGGATATGGCCCGTCACAAACACAACGGCGGCCAGTGTCTCCGCCAGCACGCGGGCTTTCTTCTCATCCATGCGCATAAGGACTTCCCCGGTACGGGAATCTGCCGTACACTGCCCGTCCTCTACCGTATCCCGGTCCATAGAGAAGGTCCCGGTCAGAAAGACCATCTGGTCCGGATACAAGGGCTGCTCCAGCAGGCTTTTTTCCGTATACCCGCCGCTTTTCAACGCCTCGGCCAGACAGGGCGTCGCGGCGGCATACAGCCCCGGTTCCCGCTCCTCTATTGCCACCGCCGGGAAGGAATCCCCGGTAATGCCGAACTGTCCCGCCAGCCGCTCGTTGGCATCGGCGTGGATGGACAGAGCCTGGTCCGGATCGTCCGCATGGACGATGATCCCGTGGTTCTGCATCAAAATAACCGCCGGCTCCCTGCCGGCCTCCCGCTCCACCCGCCGCAACTCGTCCCGGATGGCGAAGGTCAGCTTCGCGCCGGGGTCCGCGTAGGGGACCATTCCCCAGCTGTAGTCTGCGCCCGCAAAGGCCGCCGCCGCCCTGTACATAATCGGCCCTGGATCCGGCGGCGGCGGAGAGCCGGGCAAAGGCCGCTAAACGTTTCGCGTTGTCCTCGAAAAACATTCCTCTTACCTCTTGGACAGCACGTCCGCCTCATACTGTTTCACCCTCTTCAGCCAATCCTGTCCCGCATCCACACCGCGGGTCATGCAGTAGTAGTCCCACACCGCGCCCAGGGGCAGGGTCTTCCGCTCCTCCTGAACAGCCAGGCGGGTGGTCCAGTCCCCGCTGCGCTCCGCCTGACGGATCGCCGCCGGGGCCAGACAGGCGGACAGCAGAGCCTTGCGGGAGTTGCGCATCCCGATGGTCCAGCAGGCAATGCGGTTGATGGAGGCGTCAAAGTAGTCCAGACCAATCAACACCCGGTCCTCCAGGCCGTTGAGGACGATCTCATCCATAATCTTCTGCAGCTCATCGTCCAGCAGCACAACGTGGTCCGAGTCCCAGCGCACCGGGCGGGAGACATGGAGCAACACCTTGTCCAAAAATTCCAGACAGGCGGTGAGCTTGGCGGAGATGACCTCCGTGGGATGGAAATGGCCTGCGTCCAGGGTGTACAGCTTGCGGTTCTTCACCGCGTAGCCATAGGAAAACTCGTGGCTGGCCACGGTGTAGCTCTCCACGCCGATGCCGAACAGCTTGCTCTCCAGGCCGCAGGGGACCAGCTCCTCGTCGATGTCCGGGGCAAAAATGGCGTCCAGGGACTCCCGCATCAGGTCCCGGCGGAGCTTGGTGTCGGCGCAGGCGTCCTTGTAGCCGTCGGGCATCCAGTAGTTGACGGCGCAGGGCTGGCCCAGCTGCCTGGCAAACTCCAGGCCGATCTCCCGGCAGCGGATGCCGTGTTCAATCCAGAAGTCCCTGGTCCCCTTGTCCAGACTGGAGAGGGTAAAATCGCCGTCCATCCTGGGGTGGGAGAAATAGGTGGGATTGAAGTCCAGCCCCAGGCCCTGTCCCTTGGCCCAGTCCGCCCACTCCTGAAACTCGGCGATGGTGTAGGCGTCCCGGTCGATGTCCCTGCCGTGCTTGTCGGCGTAGGAAGCGTGGAGGTTCAGCTTGACGGCGCCGGGAATCATGGTGCGGGCGAAGTCGATATCGGCACGCAGCTCCTGGGCTGTGCGGGCCCGTCCGGGGTAATTGCCGGTGGCGGCGATGCCGCCGGAGAGCGCGCCGCCGCCGTCGAACCCGATAACGTCGTCCCCCTGCCAGCAGTGCATGGAGACCGGAATCCGGTCCGCCTTCTCCATTGCCGCTTCCACATCCACGCCATAGGCGGCGTACTGCTCCTTTGCATACGCATACCCGCGGGTCACGCTCTGCTCATTCATGGAAGGTCCTCCTTATTTGTTCAATATGGCAAAACCTTATTTGCCATTTTACCTTATTATATGCTATACTGTCAAGAGCGTCTATCTGTTGCTTGCGGCTTTTTATCGAAATCTTGCGGCGGTCCCGGAAGTCAGGGGCCGGAGCTGAGATTCCCGTTTATTTTGTCTGGACGGAGGGAGGAAGCGTATGGCTGAACTGCTGCAATACCGGATTGATATGGAACCCCAGTCCCGCTGGCGGATCGTCACTGTGGACCCCGCCGCCAAGACCGGTCTTCTCCATTTGCAGGAGGCGGGGGATTTCCACGCCCGCCGGGGCTACTACACCAAACGCCGGGGGCTGGACTCCTACCTGCTGAAAATCACCCTCTCCGGGCGGGGCGTCCTGGAATACGGAGGCCAGCGCATTCCCCAGGAGCCGGGCTGTTTTTTCTGGATTGACTGCCAGCTCCCCCAATACTACGGCACCGACCCGGAGGCGGGATGCTGGCGGGTCATGTGGGTCCACTTCTTCGGCCCCACCGCCCAGGCTTATTACCAGGCGTTCCTGACCGCCTCCCAGGGCAGTCCCGCAGGCCGCCTCCCGGACCGCGCCCCGGCGGTCCAGGCCATTGAGCGGCTGCTGGCCCTCTACGACCGCACAGGCAGCAGTCTGTCTGCGGACATCCGTGCCTCGGCAATCCTCACCGGCCTGCTGGCGGAGTGCGTCTCGGCCCTGACAGCGGAGAGCGTCCCAGCCATCCCCCAGGTGATGCGGGACGTCCGGGACTGCCTGCTGGCGGACTACGCCGGGCCGCTGACTCTGGACAGCCTCTCCGCCCGCTTCTCCGTCAGCAAATACCATCTGCAGCGGTCCTTCAAGCGATACTTCGGGCAGTCGCCGGGGGAATACCTCACAGCGGTGCGGATGGACAACGCCAAGCGGCTCCTGCGCACAACGGACCTGCCGGTGGGGGAGGTGGCCTTTGCGGTGGGCTACGAGACAGCCAGCCATTTCATCAGCGTCTTCCGCGCCCGCGAGCATCTCACCCCGCAAAAATACCGGAAGCTGTGGGCCAGCGGCTAGGCCGCAAAAAGGTAAAAAATGGTTTTTGTGGATAATCGCCAACAAAGTGCGACAAATTTTTAACAATCATGCATAGAAATTTAGCAGGCCCCATGCTATAATACAATTACCAACAAATTCCTTCCCGGCGTGGTGGTAAACTGTCATCTGACCAGCCGATAGACAGCTCCGGGTTTGACAGCTCCGTCGGGATCCCGATCCCTACCCTGGCAGCAGGAGACGCGCCCCTTGGCGGCAGACGGGCAGGTTTACAATTATTTTACAGTTTTTTCAAATTCCAGTCACAGCGAGTTCTTTTTCTTTGGTTATTATGACGGCATCAAAGGAGGATGCTCATGACCACCACACACCCTTACGCGCATCACCTGCGCTATAAGCTTACGCCGGCGGATTACGCCGCCCTGCGCACCCGGCTGGCCGCAGACGCTGTCTGCCTCCGGACCACCGGCATCCACACCCTCCGTTTCGCCAGCTACCGCGGCGCCCTTGCCGACGCCGGGAGCCAAGATATACCAGCGGACCTGCATTATTCCCTGCACTACTATGACAACGATCCCGCCTATCTGCGCCTGGTGCGGCAGTGCGGCTGGGAGAGCGCGTATACCGTCATAGCGGAAGCGGAATGCCGCGCCCTGCTGGCCGGTGAGACAGACTGGCTGCTGGAACGCTACAACCCTATTTTACAGGATTTTCACGACTGCCTGACGGAGCAGCTGCTGCTGCCCCAGGTGATGCTGTCCTACCAGCGGGAGATCTTCCACATGAACAACCTGAACATGTGGGTGGCGTTGGACACGGATATCCGGACCTCCCTGGAGCACATGCATTTCCTGGACCCGGAGCTGCTGGAGCGGGACTCTGAGGAGCAGGAGGGACAGTTCCTGCTGGAGGTCAGCTACAGCGACGACGTCCCGGACGATGTCCTGTGCATGTTGGAGGAGGCCGCGCCCCGCCGGAAGCTGCTGGCTGCCGCAGAGCCCGCCTGCCTCCCCGCGTAAGCCCGCGTACACCGTACATAACGAAAACGCCCCCGGACTGGCGGAAAGCCAGACCGGGGGTGTCTTTGCGTTCAAAAGGACAGGCGGTCAGTCCTCGTAGAACAGGTCGTCATCATAGTCGTTGAACTCCGGGTATTTGCCGTGCCGGCTGCACAGGTTTCCGGCCACAGCGGCGACGTCCTCCGCCAGCTTATCCCAGAAACCGATGATCACGCAGATCAGTCCGGCAACAGCCAGGGATAAGCCAACAATTTTCAGCACAAAACGCCATGTACTCTTCATGGTAGAACCTCCCTATTTATACTGTCCCCTTAGTATATAGCATTCTGCGGAAAATTACAACTACAATTTCACCGGATTTTGGCAATTCCGGGCAATAGGGCTCCCGCGTCCTCCGGGCCGGCAGCGTTAATCCATGCGGATGGGGTCCAGATGGTAGACGCTGTTCATGGTTTCCACCACAATCCGGCCCGTCTCCTTATCCTTCTGCCAATGCTGGACAAAGCTGGTCCGTATGTAGCGGTCGCAGGGATCGCCCCTGCGGTCGTAGCGGCAGTGCATGAGGACGCAGCCGTCCTCCATCTTTGCCTCGCCGATGCAGCCCTGATTGGCCCGGTCCTCCGGGGAGTCTTTGGCCGCGCCTGCTCTATCTGTAATCCGTATAATCTGGTACACGCCCGTCACCTCCCGTCGCAGTTCTATTGGTTTTATTATAGGCATGGGGGAAATTTTTGTCAATCACCGAAATTCCAAAAGAATCCGCCAAAAACCGCCCTGGTTCTCACGTTATAACAATCCCTTCCTTTCCTGGCAGGAATTACATTTGCAAAATAGTTACAAACCAGTTACAATAAGACTGTTCTTGCAGGAATAACCACTTGAGGCAATCCATAACTGATTTGAGAGTAATATGAGGGAAAGGAAAAAGCTATGAAAAAATTTGCAACCAAAACCGCCGCTGTACTGCTCTCCGCCGCGCTGCTGACCGCGCCGGCCTCCGCCGCCTGCCGCGGGGAGACGGGGACCGGCGCGCTGCTGAAGCTGGTTTTGCAGCAGTGTCAGACGGGCGGCAATCTCTCCATTGATCCGGGTCTGCTGGGCTCCACCCTCTCCGATCTGCTCCAGTCCAATTTTGCCGGTCTGTTCCAACCCGGTAATCCCGGCAATCCTGGCAATCCCGGAACCGGCGCGCCCGGACAGACCCCGGACGCGCCCCAGGAACCCAGCGGGGACCAGACCTTTGAGAGCGAAGTGGTCCGCCTGATTAACGAACAGCGCGCCCAGTACGGTCTGTCCGCCCTCGCCGCCAGCCAGGAGCTGAGCCAGGTGGCCCGGTACAAATCCGAGGACATGGCGTCGAAGGGGTACTTCTCCCATGAGAGTCCTACTTACGGCTCCCCCTTCCAGATGATGCAGACCTTTGGCATCAGCTACCGCACCGCAGGGGAGAACATTGCCTACGGCCAGAAGACCCCGGCGGAGGTGGTCAACGCCTGGATGAACTCCAGCAGCCACCGGGCCAACATCCTCAACGCCTCCTATACCCAGACCGGCGTGGGATTCTGCGCCAACGGCTCCTATTGGACACAGATGTTTATCGGCTGACGGCACGGTCCCTGTCAGATGAAACGCCGGACCCCGGAGGATATGCAGAATCCTTTGGGGTCCGGCGTTTCCCGCCGTTTTACGGCTCTGCCGGCAGTGCAAAAACATCCGCGCCGGAAAAGAAAGAAAAAGAGTTGACAAAACAAGCCATTGCATTTAATATAGTACCGTTGGTTCGAAAACGTGGAATTGCCCCGCCCCTGTGGGGGGCGGGGCTTCCAGTACTAGGAGCGCAGCTCCAGCATGAGGGAGGCTCCCAGAATAAAGCCCTCCCGGAAAAAGTGGAAATTTTCAGCGTCTGTCATTGCAGCAAAGTCATCCCAGTATTTTTCGATGCACTCCTGCCCGGCTTTCTCCTCTATGTAGTCCCAAAAGCCGGCTTTATTATAGCTTTCTATGAGAACGGACGGAACATCCATGTGCGGCAGGGGCATTTGGACAACGCCCCGCTTACGTCCTTTCTCTTTCCCGGATTAACGGTGGATTTATCCGGAGTCATGGATAAACTTGAAAACCAACCGGATTCAAACGCATAGCAGGACTGTACGGCACAAGACTGCACAGCAGGAGGCGCGGTGCGGCCCTATAGATCACATCTGAAAAACTGATCCAACAGGAGGATAACATGGATTACAATAAAACGATCAACCTGCCCAAGACAGACTTCCCCATGCGCGCGGGCCTGCCGGCCCGTGAACCGAAGATGCTGGAGAAGTGGTACGCCATGGACCTGTATCACGAGCTGCTGAAGAAAAACGAGGGAAAGCCGCTCTTCTCCCTCCACGACGGCCCCCCCTTCTCCAACGGCGGCCTGCATATGGGCCATGCCCTGAACAAATCCATCAAGGATTTCATTGTCCGTTCCGCCGCTATGCGGGGCTATTACACCCCCTATATCCCCGGCTGGGACAACCACGGGATGCCTATCGAATCCGCGATTATCAAGAAGAACAAGCTCAACCGCAAAAAGATGTCGGTTCCGGAGTTCCGCTCCGCCTGCCACGAGTTCGCCCAGCATTATGTGGACGTGCAGCGGGAGGGCTTCCAGCGTCTGGGCGTCATCGGCGACTGGGACCACCCTTATCTGACCATGGACCCCGGTTTTGAGGCCGAGGAGGTCAAGGTCTTTGGAGCCATGTACCAGAAGGGGGTCATTTACAAGGGTCTGAAGCCGGTCTACTGGTGCCCCCACGACGAGACCGCCCTGGCGGAAGCCGAGATTGAATACCAGGACGATCCCGTCACCACGGTCTATGTCAAGTTCCCCCTGGAGGACGGCCTGGACAAGCTGGGCGCATACGACAAAAGCAAGGTGTCCTTCATGATCTGGACCACCACCATCTGGACCCTGCCGGGCAACCTGGCCATCGCCCTCCACCCCAGGGACAGCTATGCCCTGGTGGACACCGGCAGCGGCGAAATCTGCATTCTGGCGGAGGCCCTGGTGGAGAAGGTCATGAAGGTCGGCGGCGTGGAGAATTACAGAATTCTGGAGACCCACCCCGGCGCGTTCTTTGAGAATATGCTGGCAAAGCATCCCTTCCTGGACAAGACCTCCCGGCTGGTGGTGGCGGAGTATGTGACCATGGACTCCGGTACCGGCTGCGTCCACACGGCCCCCGGCTTCGGCGCGGACGACTATCAGACCTGCCGCCGGTATAATATGGAGATGGTGGTCCCCGTGGACAACCGGGGCCGCCACACCGATTACGCCGGAAAATACGCCGGTATGACCACCGACGAGTCCAATCCCGTTATTCTGGCGGATATGAAGGAGAGCGGCGCGCTGTTTGCCAGCGAGGATATTGTCCACTCCTACCCCCACTGCTGGCGGTGCAAACACCCCATTATTTTCCGGGCCACGCCCCAGTGGTTCTGCTCCGTGGATGCGTTCAAGGACGCCGCTGTGGCGGCTACGGACAATGTGCGCTGGATTCCAGCCTGGGGCAAGGACCGCATGATCTCTATGATTCAGGAGCGTTCTGACTGGTGCATCTCCCGCCAGCGCCGCTGGGGACTGCCTATCCCCGTGTTCTACTGCGAGGACTGCGGCAGGCCGGTGTGCGACGGGACTACCATTGACGCTGTCAGCCGCCTCTTTGCGGCGGAGGGTTCCAACGCCTGGTATGAAAAGAGCTCGGCGGAGATTCTGCCCGCCGGGTACAAATGCCCCCACTGCGGCGGCCTCCATTTCACCAAGGAGGAGGACACTTTGGACGGCTGGTTTGACTCCGGCTCCACCCACTTTGCCTCTATGCAGAAGGACCAGGGCTTCTGGCCCGCGGACGTGTATATGGAGGGGTTGGATCAGTACCGCGGCTGGTTCCAGTCCTCCCTGCTGACCGCTGTGGGCGCACTGGGCCAGGGCGCGCCCTTCCGGGAATGCGTCACCCACGGCTGGACCGTGGACGGCGATGGCAAGGCCATGCATAAGAGTCTGGGCAACGGCATAGACCCCGCTGAAATTTTCAAGAAGTACGGCGCGGATATGATCCGCCTGTGGGCGGGCAGCGCGGACTATCACGCGGACGTGCGCTGCTCCGACAACATCTTCAAGCAGCTGAGCCAGAGCTATCTGAAGTTCCGGAACACCGCCCGGTACTGCCTGGGCAATCTGGACGGCTTTGACGCGGACCGGCTGGTGTCCCCGGAGGAGATGCTGGAGCTGGACCGCTGGGCGTTGACAAAGCTGAACGGGTTGATTGAGCGGTGTGAGAACGCCTACCGGAACTATGAGTTCCATGTGGTCAGCCACGCGCTGAACGACTGCTGTGTGGTGGAGCTGAGCAGCTTCTATCTGGATATCATCAAGGACCGCCTGTACTGCGAGGAGCGGGACGGCGTGAAGCGGCGCAGCGCACAGACCGCCCTCTATCTGATCCTGGACACCATGACCAAGATTTTTGCGCCAATCCTGGCCTTCACCTGCGACGAAATCTGGCAGGCCATGCCCCACCGGTCCGGCGACGACGTGCGCAACGTGCTGCTCAACGAGATGAACAAGCCCTTCACCGCGTACAGCCTGGACAGCGGGGCCATGGCCCGCTGGGAGCGGATGATCCGGGTGCGGGATGCGGTCAACGGCGCGCTGGAAGATGCGAGAGCGGAGAAAAAACTGGGCAAGAGCCTGGAGGCGGACGTGGAGCTGACTGTCCCGGCTGCGGACGAGTTCATCATCGGGATGGATCCGGAGGAGCTGGCGGACATGCTGATTGTATCCAAGGCGGCGGTCAAGGCCGGAGACGCCCTGGCCGTGCAGGTGCGGACCGCCCAGGGCGGGAAGTGCGAGCGGTGCTGGAAGGTCCTGTCCTCCGTTGGCTCCGACAGCGAGCGCCCCACGCTGTGCAGCCGGTGCGCGGCGGTGGTACGGAAGCTGGTATAAGAACATGGAGACCGCCGGAATCACACTCCGGCGGCCTCCCAATCTATATTATGCGGTACGCCCGGACGGTGGGCGGGGCAGGCTGCGGCGTGGGAAAGGAACTGTGATAAGCGCCTCCGCCGCGGACGTTCTTACCGCTTAGTGTATCCTATGACAACGCCGGGTCCGTGGTGCTTTGTCCCGGAAGGACGGTTACGGCCTGTCCGCCGGAGCTGCGCCGGAAAGTCCGAAAAACCGGCGGAAAACCGGGCTTAAAATCTCAAAACTGTGAGGTAGACGAAAAATGGAATATTTTCCCGCTCCCCTGGAAAAATTGGTGGAGCAGTTCGCCAGCCTGCCGGGCATCGGCGGCAAATCCGCCCAGCGTCTGGCCTTCCACATGCTGAGCCTGACAGACGAGGAGGCCAGGGAGTTTGCCAACGCAATTCTTGAGGCCAAGGAGCAAGTCACCTGCTGTCCCGTGTGCCAGAATCTGACCGCCGGGGGATTGTGTCCCATCTGCGCCTCCGGCAGGCGGGACGAGGGAATCATCTGCGTGGTGGCGGACCCGCGGGATGTCGCCGCTATGGAGCGGGCCAGGGAGTACGCGGGACACTACCATGTGCTGCACGGCGTGATCTCCCCCATGAACCACGTGGGGCCGGACGACCTGCAGATCAAATCCCTGGTGGAGCGGGTGGCGAAAGGCGGCGTGCGGGAGGTCATTATGGCTACCAATCCGGACACCGAGGGCGAGGCCACCGCCATGTATCTGGCGCGTCTGCTCAAGCCCTTCGGCGTACGGGTGACGCGGCTGGCCTACGGCATCCCTGTGGGCGGGCATCTGGAATTTGCCGACGACGCCACGCTGACGCGGGCATTGGAGGGCCGGATGGAGCTATAATACAGTCAGACAAAAAACGGCTGGAATCAACCTTGAGATTCCAGCCGTTTTTCTATATCTCCAAATTCGCGTAAGCATTCAGGCTCATATCCGCCCTGACCCCGGCCAGGTACTCGTAATACCCCTGACATCCGATCATTGCCCCATTGTCCCCGCACAGCGGCAGCGGCGGCAGATACAGCCGTATACCGTTTTCCCCGCAGGCCCGCTCCAGGTCGGCCCGAATCCGCTTGTTGGCGGCAACGCCTCCGGCAGCGGCCAGCGTTCGGTATCCGCACTGCTTTGCCGCCGCAATGGCTCTGGGGACCAGCTCCTCGCTGACCGCCGCCGCCACCGACGCGGCCAGGCTGGACCGGTCCAGCTCCTCCCCCTTCTGCTGCGCGTTGTGGACCAGATTCACCGCCGCCGTCTTCAGGCCGGAAAAGGACATGTCCAGTGCGCATCCGGCGATTTTAGCCCGCGGCAGGGGGTATTTTGCGTCGTCCCCGCCCTCCGCCAGCTCCTGCATGGGCCTGCCGCCGGGGTAGGGCAGTCCCAGCGCCCGTGCGATTTTGTCAAAGCACTCCCCCGCCGCGTCGTCCCGCGTGCAGCCCATAATGGACATGTCCGTGTACCCCCGCACATCCACCAGCATGGAGTTGCCGCCGGAGATGCACAACGCCAGAAAGGGCGGCTCCAGGTCCGGGAAGGCAATGTAGTTGGCGGCAATGTGTCCCCGGAGATGGTGGACCGGAATCAGCGGCTTGCCCAAAGCATAGGCGGCGGACTTGGCGAAGTTCACCCCCACCAGCAGCGCGCCGATGAGGCCGGGGCCGTATGTCACCGCCACCGCGTCAATGTCCTGCTTCCCAACTCCCGCATCCGCCAGAGCCTTGTCCGTCAGAGCCGCAATAGCCTCCACGTGCCTGCGGGAGGCGATCTCCGGCACAACGCCGCCGTAGATGGCGTGCATGTCCGCCTGGGACAGAATGGCGTCGCTGAGCGCCTGCCGTCCGTCCCGGACAACGGCAACGGCGGTCTCGTCGCAGGAGGATTCAAAGGCCAGAATATTCATGTCCGCCTCCTGTCAGCCGATGTCCTCGACCCATTCGGTCAAGGGCCGGGGACGCTCGCCGGGGCGGAGGGGGATTTGGATATATTCGTCATACCGCTCCCGGCCAAACTGCTCCAGATAGATTTCCTGATGCTTACGGAGAGCCTCCGCCTCATCCGGCAGCGGGTCCGCCCAGCAGATGGTTTTGTAGCGCACCCCGAAGAGGGCGCAGTCGTAGCCCAGCGTTTCCGCCCCGTTCCGGGCGTAAAAGCCCAGCCGCCGCAGCCGCAGAGGGTCTGCCGCCGGATCGCCCAGGGGGGCCTCTGACTCGCCCAGGAATACGGTTCCCTGGGGATAGAGTGCCCTTGCCGCCGCCAGCAGCTTCCCGCCCATTCCACCGTTGCGCCGCCCGGCGGGGACGCAGAGGTAATCAACCAGGATATACCGTCCGTCCGGATGCTTCCACAGGCAGATATAGCCTGCGGCGGCTCCCGTTCCATCAAAGTACCCCAGGGGATCATAGGCCCCCCGCCGCCGCATTTTTTCCATGACCTCCAGGGGCTTCAGCTCGGAGGGGGGGAAAGCCTCCTTGAAATCCGTCTCATATGCTCCCGCCAACTCTGCCGGCGTCATCACTCTCAGTTCCATTTTCAAACTCCAATGTCATTAAAATCGCATCCTCACGGGGATGCTCATAGTAATTTCTCCGGCACCCGGCCTCCAGATAGCCGTGCTTGGCGTAGAGGGCCTGGGCCGCGTGGTTGGAGGCGCGGACCTCCAGGGTCAGAAAGGCCAGCTCCAATGCCTCGCCCTGCCGCCGCAGCTCCTCCAGCAGCCGGGAGGCAATGCCCTGCCGCCGGCAGGCCGGATGGACGGCCACGTTGTTGATATAGCCCTCGTCCAGCACAGTCTGGGCGCTGGCGTAGCCCAAAACGGTCCCGTCCTCCCCCACAGCCGCCAGGGAGACCGCCCCCGCATGGTCCACCAGCTCCTCCAGCAGCTGCCGGGACCAGGGGTCCGGGAAGCAAAGCCGCTCTATATCCGCAATCTGGCCGGTATGTATCCGGGTCATAGGGACAATACAATACTCCATCGCCCGTCCCCCGCCCCTTTACAGCCGGATGGCTGTTTCCAGCACAATCCGCAGGTATATCTCATACTCCGACGCAAGGTCCTCCGTCAGCATGGTCCGGGCGTCCCACGCCTCCCCGTCCAGACTGTCCTCCGCGTACACAAACTGATAGACCGGAATCTTCCGGAACTGCGCCGCCGCCATCAGGGACGCGCACTCCATGTCCACCGCGATGCAGCCGTCCCGGCGGCGTTTTTCCATGTTGTTCCGGGTCTCCCGGTAAATGGCGTCGGTGGTCCAGATTTTGCCGGACACATGGGGGTAGTTCAGCTCTGTGAAAATTTCCGCCAGCCGTCCCGCCGTGGGGATGTCCACGTAGTCGCCGGGCGGCAGATAGTGATAGCTGGTCCCCTCGTCCCGGTAGGCGGCGGTGGGGACAATGAGGCGTCCTGCGGCCAGCTGCCGGTCCAGGACCCCGGCAGAGCCGAAAAAGAGGAATTTTTCCCCGCCCATAGCCGCCGCCTCCTCCATCAGTCCCGCGGAGGCGGGGCCGCCCAGCATGGTCAAATACATGCCCAGCCTGCGGCCCTTGTAGGTAAAGCAGTGGACCGGGACGGGGAGGATGGCCTCCATATTGCCCATCTCCTCCGTCTCATACCGGGCCTTCAGCAGCTCCACAAGCTGGGGCCGGAAGGTGGCGATCAGCGTCTTCGGGAAGTTTTCTCCCGCGCTGGAGATATACTCCGGCTTTATAATTTCCTCCGACGCATTGTCAAATGTGTGGATAATGCTCATATGGTTCCTCCTGTCTCTCTATTTTGCCTCCAGCCAGTTTTTCCCGCTGTGGGCCGCGGCGAGCAGCGGCACCGCCAGCTCCACCACGCCCTCCATCTCTGCCGTCAGAAGCGTTTTCACCTGTTCCGCCTCCTGCTCCGGGCACTCGACGATCAGCTCGTCATGGACCTGCATAATCAGCCGCGCCTCCAGACGCTCCGCTCTCAGCCGGTCAAATACCCGCACCATCGCCAGCTTCATAATATCTGCGGCAGTACCCTGGATGGGCATGTTCAACGCCACCCGCTCCCCGAAGGACCGGGTAGCAAACTTGGACGCCTTGATCTCCGGCAGAGCCCGGCGGCGGCGGAACAGCGTCTCCACAAAGCCGTCCTCCCTGGCCTTTGCCACAACGTGCTCCATATACTGCTTCACGCCGGGGAAGCGTTCAAAGTAGGCGTCCATATAGTCCTTGGCATCCGCCGTAGCGACCCCCAGGTCCTGGGAGAGGGAGAAGGCGGAGATGCCGTATACAATACCGAAATTCACCGCCTTGGCGGCGCGGCGCATCTGTCCCGTCACCTCCGGCACCGGCACCCCGAAGACCTGGGAGGCCGTGACGGTGTGGAAATCCTCTCCGGAGAGGAACGCGGCCTTCATGGCCCCGTCGCCGGAAATATGGGCCAGCAGCCGCAGCTCAATCTGACTGTAATCCGCGTCTACCAGCGTCTTTCCCGGTTCCGCCACAAACATGCGCCGCAGTTCGCTGCCCAGCTCGGTGCGGGTGGGGATATTTTGCAGATTTGGTTCTGTGGAGCTGAGCCGCCCGGTAGCGGTGGCGGTCATCTGAAAACTGGTGCGGACCCGCCCGTCCGGAGCGACGACCTTCATCAGACCGTCCACATAGGTACTCTTCAGTTTGGCGTACTGCCGGTACTCCAGCACGTCCTCCACAATGGGATGCTGGCCCCGCAGCTTGTCCAGGACATCGGCGTTGGTGGACCAGCCGGTCTTTATGCGCTTGCCGTGGGGCAGGCCCAGGCGTTCAAAGAGGACCTCGCCCAGCTGCTTGGGAGAATTGATGTTGAATTTTCCAGCGTAGGAATAGATTTGCTGCTCCAGGGTTTCAATGGCGGCGGTGAGGGTCCTGCCGAACTCCTCCAGCGCGCGGACGTCCACCCGGAATCCGGCTGTCTCCATCTCCGCCAGCGTCCGGCAGAGGGGCAGCTCAATATTGAAATACAGCTCCTCTACGCCGGTTTCCTTCAGCTTGGGAAGCATGACGGCATACAGCGCGTCAATCGCGCCGGCATAGCTGTCCATAGCGGCCTCAGCCTGGGCGGAGCCGTCCAGCGGAGAGAAAGCGGCTTTGTTGAGAAAGAGGGGCTTTGGCAGTTCCTTCTGGAAATAGGCGGCAAAGAGCCGTTCTATCTCATAGTGTCCCGCGGTGGCGTCCAGCAGATAGCCCGCCAGGGCGGTGTCGAAGACAAAGCCCTCCGCCGGGAGGCTGTTGTCCAAAAGGACCCGGATGAGGTCCTTGACATTGTGGGTCACTTTCCGGATCTCCCCGGCGAAAAGGCCGGAGAGCAGGGCGTTCCAGTCCCCGGCATAGCGGTTGAAAAACAGCTCCGCCATGCTGCCGGTGTCCGGTCCGGTTTTGCAGAAGACGGCAGCCCCGGACAGGTCCTCCAGGGCCAGCAACGACACATGGTCCGCCTTCCGCCAGAGGTCCAGCAGCCGGTCCGCCTGGGCAGGCTCCGTCACCTGCTCCACTTGAACGGCGCACTCCGGCTCCGATGGCTTTACTGCCTCCGGAGTCTCCGTCAGTCCCATTTTCTCAATCAGCTTGTTGAACTCCAGGCGCAGAAACAGACGGTACAGCTCCGGTTTTGCCGGACGGCGCAGGTTTTCGGCGGGGTCAAATTCCAGCGGCACGTCTGTTATAATCGTTGCCAGATGATGGCTCATCCGGGCGGACGCCTCCCCCTCGGCCAGCTTTTTCACAACGCCGGGCTTCGCCGGGGTATCCGGAGCCATACGGATATCGGGCATCTGGTCATAGAGCCGGTCGATGCTGTGATACATCTGAATCAACGCCATTGCGGTCTTCTCACCGATGCCCTTGACGCCGGGAATATTGTCGCTGGCATCCCCCATGAGGGCCTTTAAGTCGATGATATGGATGGGCTCAAAGCCGTAAGCCTCCCGGAAGGCCTCCGGGGTCATGTCCCTGGCGGTGGTTTGGCCCATGCGGGTGGAAACCAATTTTACCTTTGTGCGGTCGGTAATCAGCTGCAGGCTGTCCTTATCGCCGGTCACTGCCACGCACTCCCAGCCGGACGCCTCGCATTTGCGGGAGATGGCGCCGATCAGATCGTCCGCCTCGAACCCCGCCAGCTCGTAACGGGGGATGCTCATGGCGTCCAACACCTCCTTCAGTACCGGCATCTGCTGGGCCAGCTCCTCCGGCATTCCCTTGCGCTGGGCCTTGTAGCCGTCGTACTCCAGGTGGCGGAAGGTCGGCTCCCGGCGGTCGAAGGTCACGCAGAGGGCGTCGGGAGACTCCTCGTCCAGAAGCCGCTGGAGCGTGGTCACAAAGCCATAGACCGCATTGGTATACAGCCCGTCACGGGTGGTCAGGGGGCGGACGCCGTAAAAGGACCGGTTCACAATGCTGTTGCCGTCGATCACCATGAGTTTCATAAAAGGGTTCCTCCTGCTTGTTCTTATCGTGCATTATACCATGTTTGACGAAAATTACAACATTTGTTTTGCCATTCCGCTCACGTCACAATCTGTTTGACGGATAGCGGCGGCTATGCTATGATAAAGAAGGGGGTGGGGATTATCGAACTGGAAGCATACAACCGCAGACAGCAAATCAACATGCGGCGGATCCAGCAGCTCCGGCTCTTTGACGACGACTTTATGACCAAGTGCTTTGAGGACAGTCCGGCCTGTACGGAACTGCTTCTCCGCGTCATTCTGAATAAACAGGATTTGAAGGTAGAAGAGGTCCATACACAGCATACCGTCAAAAATTTGCAGGGGCGTTCCGTCAAGCTGGATATATTCGCAGTAGACAGTGCGCAAAAGAGGTACAATATCGAGGTGCAGCGGGACAGTCAAGGCGCTGGTCCCAGGAGAGCGCGGTATCACAGCAGCCTCATGGACGCCAACATCTTATTGGCTGGAGACGATACGGAAAATCTGCCGGAATCCTATGTGATCTTTATCACAGAGCACGATGTATTCGGCAGAGGCCAGGCGGTCTATCATGCGCGGCGCACGATGGAGGGGACGGAAGATTTATTCGCAGACGGCTCGCATATTCTCTACGTGAACGGCGCGTACCGCGGCGAATCGCCGGTAGGGAAACTCATGCACGATTTTTCCTGCACCAATCCCGGCGATATGAATTATGCGCTGCTGGCGGAGAGGGTACGCTATTTCAAAGGAGATAAGGAGGGTGTTCGGACTATGTGCAGAATTTGGGAAGAGGTACGCGACGAGGGCTGGGTGGAAGGACTGAAAGAAGGCGCGATGGGAAATCTATTAGCCAATATCAAAGCCTTGATGGAGACTATGGGTTTTACAGTGGAACAGGCCATGGACGCGCTTCAGGTTCCGGAAGAGGACCGGGCCGGCGTTATCAGCAGCATTTCCGCTTCCTGATGACCGGCCCGCTCCCACCAGCACAACAGCGGCAGCTCCCTCCGCGGAGGGAGCTGCCGTCTATTTCAGCATCTTCCGGCAGGCCCTTGCCAGTTCATCCAGCGTGCTGCAGGGTACCATCCGGCACAGCATCTGCATGGTCTGAATACTCCGCACATAGGGCCACTTCCGCTCTGGAATGGGGTTGAGCCACAGTGTCTCCCCCGCTCTCTGACGTGCCTCCAGCAGCATCCGGCCCGCCCGCGGCAGGTCGATGGTCTTTGTGTCCGACAAAATCAGCAGTGTGACGGACGGTCCCAGCGCTGCCGGACGGCCGCGGCACAGCTGGTCCAGGGCAGTCCCCAGGTCCGTCCCGCGGCCATACAGGCCCGATGAGCGCACATACTCCCGGAATGAGTCCATATTTTGCAGGACAAAGGGGTCTACCAGATGGATTTCCTCCGAAAACAGGTACGTCTGGGACGACTCTGAAACCTCGCTCATGGACTTGATGAACCGCAGGGCAAACTCGGAAAATTGCAGCATGGACCCAGACACGTCGCACAGCAGGACCAGCCGCCGTTTCCGCCGCCGCTTCCGGCGGTATGACAGGCGGTAAAAGCTCCCGCCGGTCTCCAGGCCCTTGCGGATGGTCCGTTTGAAATCCAGCTTGCCGCTGTGGGCCGCCCCCTGCCGCTGGCGGCTCAGCTCCGCGTCCAGCTGCCGGGAGATGGCCGCAATCAACGCCGCCGCCTTGGGGATATCCGTGTCTTTGAAATGGGAGATGTCCCGGTACAGCAGCGCCAGGTCCGGGTCGCTCTCCTCACAGCCGGCAGCCGCGTCCTCCATCACCATCTGCTGCTCCAGCAGAAAGCGCATGAACACGGAGCGGATAAAGTTGCCGTACAACCGGGGACTGCGCTCCAAATTGCCCCGCGTCTTCTCCAGCAGCTGCCGCAGCTGTTCCCGGCTCCGGCCGCCCATGCGGATATAGACCTCCTGCAAGTCCTCCCGCAAGTCCATAGGCTGGCCGTTGACCTGCAATTCCTGTTCTGCCTCCGCGCGGCGGCGGGCCAGCTCCTCCGCTTCGGCGGCATGTCTGCGCCGCAGGGCCTCCCGCCGCTCCACGCTGACGAAGAAGCCGTCAAAAGCCCGCTGAAAAGCCGCCTGCTCCTCCCGGCTCTTGGCGTACACCGCCTGCAGGGCCGCTCTCACCGTCTCCCGGTCCCCCAGGTCCAGGCAGGAGAGAATCTCGCAGGCGTCCGCCGTCTCCTGCAGGCCCACCGCCAGCCCCTCCCGGCGCAGCAGGGCGGAAAATTCCGCCAGCTTCTCCAGATAGACGGTCATGCCTGTCCCGCCGTCCCGGCGCAGCGGCCACAGTGTTCATGGGAATGACCGTGGGAATGACTGCACGCCGCTTCCGACGGCGCGAGCACGGCCTCCCCTGCCTCCAGGTCCTCGCTGCTCTTGAGCACAAAGCCCAGGGTCTGCCGGACACTCTCCGGCGTCAGGTCGCTGACCCCCAGGGCCTCCAGGGCGGACACCCAGTCCAGCGTCTCCGCGATGGACGGCTTTTTCAAAATGGCGTCGCTCTCCCGCAGCCGCCCGATGGCCTGCGCCGCCTGCACCGCCAGATGCTCGTTGACATTGGGCAGCTTGGCGCGGATGATCGACACCTCCTTCTCCACGCTGGGATACTGGATATACAGGTATGCGCACCGCCGCCGCAGGGCCTCGCTGAGCGGACGGGTGCGGTTGGAGGTGAGGACGACAAAGGGAATGGTCTTCGCCCGCACCACGCCCACCTCTGGAATCGTGACCTGCATCTCGCTGAGCAGCTCCAGCAGAAACGCCTCGAACTCCTCGTCGGATTTGTCGATCTCGTCGATGAGCAGCACCACCGGCTCCTCTGACCGGATGGACTGCAGCAGCGGACGGGGCAGCAGGTAGTCGTCGCTGAACAGGGATTTGGTCAGCGCGTCCGGGTCCTGCCGGTTCATCTGTACCTGAATGCTCAGCAGCTGCTTTTGATAGTTCCACTCGTACAGGGCCTTGCTCTCGTCCAGGCCCTCGTAACACTGCAAGCGCACCAGGTCCCGGTCCAGGGCGGAGGCCATGACCTTTGCAATCTCCGTTTTGCCTACGCCTGCCGCGCCCTCGATCAGAAGGGGACGGCCCAGCCGCAGCGCTACCAGCAGGGTCGTCACCAGACTGTCGTCATAGATATAGCGGGCGGCGTCCAGTTTTGCTTTGAATGCGGGAATATCCATTGGGGAAACCTCCTTGGGGCTGTTTGATTTCACCACTATTCTAACATTGCTTTCCGGGTATTGCAACCGGGTACTTGCATATTTATGAATGGACAGCGGCAGAACTGTCAAATTCCCGCATTGAATAACGGGCATATGTATGCTATAATGTCGGAAAAGTGACGATGGAGGTACAGAAAATGCTCTTGACCGAATACTTGAACAGCCAGTTCTCCCTGGCCCAGAACCTGGATTTTATTCTGCGCATTACGGTCTCCTGCCTCTGCGGAGCCTGCATCGGCTTTGAGCGGAGCAAGCGGTACAAGGAGGCCGGCATCCGCACCCACATCATTGTCTGCTTTGCGGCGGCATTGATGATGATTGTATCCAAATACGGCTTCGCGGACCTGACCACGCCGGAGGGCGTCGTTTTCAACGGCGCCCGCGGCGCGGACTCGGCCCGTATTGCCGCCCAGGTGGTCAGCGGCATCAGCTTCCTGGGGGCTGGGGTCATCTTCAAGCATGGCAGCTCCGTCCGGGGCCTGACCACCGCCGCCGGACTCTGGGCCACCGCCGGAATCGGATTGGCTATCGGTTCCGGGTTCTACAGCATCGGCATCTTTTCCACCGTGCTGATGCTGGCTTTGCAAATCCTGATGCATAAGTTCCTGGTCCATGCGGACTCCCTGGTCAGCGGACAGCTGCAATTTACTGTACGGGCGGGGGAGACCTTTGTGGAGGATTTCCGGGCCTTTATCCGGGAGCGTGGGATTCAGGCCACGGACAGCAAGATTACATACCACGAGGACGGTTTTGTCTCCTATGAGATGTTCGTCCGCCTGCCCCGGACGATCCCGCTGGGCGAGCTGGACGCATTTTTGAAAACCTGCGGGGATGTGCGGTGCGTCGGGTATACGGCCATGCCGTAGAGATTGCCGCCAGGGCTGTTTTTCCAGCTGTCTTCCGCTATTTCTCCAGAGCAATCCAGCCGGCCTGCCACTGCCCGTCTGTGCGGGAGAGCCCCATGGTGAGATAAACAAAGCTGTCCTCCCCGCCGGTACGGTGCTTGACAGAAACAATCGCGCTGTCCGGTTCCGTCTCGCCGCTGACCGAATAGTCAATACTGGCGATGCTGATAGAGGCGTACAGGTCTTCACTGTAGGCGGCAATCATAGCATTCTCCTCCAACAGCCCCTCCACGCTGTCCCACGCATTGGAGAAAGCCGCCGTATAGAGCTGCCGTGTGGTATCCTCCAACTGTGCGAACCAGACGGGAGTCTCCCCGGACGACGGTGTAAAAGTGGACGCCATATCCAGAAAGCGCAGTCCATGTCCCTCCGTGGCCTCCAGGAAATACACGGATTCCAGGACAAACACGCCGCCCTGGCCGTCCTCCGCAAACCAGACGTCCATCTGCAGAGCGTCCCAGTCCGTACCCTCGCTGGCTTTGATGCTGACGGGGCTGTACGGCGTGGTCCAGTAGTCGTCCTGGACCTCTACGCTGCTGTAACTGCCCTCCAGGCTGACGCGAATCTGCTCAATGGCGTCTGAGACCGTGACGCCCGGCCAATGGAAAATCTCCAATTTGCACTCCTTTGGCAGCTCTGCCGCCGACTTGGGCAGGATGGTATAGACCCCGTCCTGCTCGCTGACGCTGTACGATTCCTCATTCACCAGTATGGAGAACCGCAGCTCCGATTCCTCTGGCTCCGTCCGGAGCTCCAGGCAGTGAAGCCGCATAGGGTTAGGGTCTCCAACTGCCGGGGGTGGGGACGGTTCACGCTCAGATATGGCCGCCGGGGGTGGGGGCAGCAGCGACCACACCAATACGGCCAACGCCGCGCACGCCGCCATACCCGCCGCCAGCCATACCGCCCGCCGTCCTCTGGACGGCTGTTCACTGCGTTCCAGCAGCTGCTCGTCCACGTTCCCGATTGCCCGGAATAATCTCTCCTGTCCATTCATAGAAAAATCCCCTCGCCTTCCAGATAGTTCCGCAGTTTCCCGCGGCTGCGGTACAGGCAGGTCTTTACCGTGCTCACCTTCATGCCGTACCGCTTGGCAATGGCCTCCAACGGCTCTGCGTACCAGTACCGCCGCAGGAACACATTGCAGTCCCGCGGGGACAGTGTGTGAAGAAAACGGTCCATGATCCGCTCCAGCTCCCGGTCCTCCACCGCCTGGTCCGCACCGGGTACGGCGGGTACGCACTCGCCCAGCTCCTCCAACGCCGCCGGCGCCTCGCCGCCGCCCCGCTTCAACGCCATCCGGGCGCGCAGGCAGTCCAGCGCCGCAGTGCGGGTGAGCTTCCCCAGAAACAGACGCAGACGCTGAGGCCGGTGGGGCGGCATGGCGGTCCAGGCGGCTGTCCAGGTGTCGTTGAGGCACTCCTCCGCGTCCCGCCGGTCCGACAGAATGTTGACCGCAATGCTCCCGCAGTAGCCGCCGTACTTGGCCGCCGTGGCGCGGATGGCGTCCTCACTGCGTTGCCAGTACAGCTCTATGATTTCTTCGTCTCGCAAGAAAATCCCTCCTTTATTCTGCGTTCACCCTTATAGTCGGAAACAGGTGGGAAAGGTTCTTGGGCCTGGATAGAAAAAACCGCCTGAATTCTCAGACGGCAGGAATTGACAAAAAGCTGTATTGCATATATAATAAAAATGCCGTCCTGCCTGGACGGACAGAAGGTTGGCGCTGCACAAGAGGCAGGCGGTTGGTCCCCCATTACAGGGGGGAACCTTTCCCCCGGAAAGGGGGGAGTGCTATGGTTACATATAGTGAGCTGTTCCAGTTCGTTATCATGATTACCGGCATTGTCGGAATCTGTTACCAGATTTTTGGCAAAAGGAAATGACCGCCCCTGGTCCAATAGTGACGGTCATTTCTTTGACCAAAGTTTTGGACTAACCGCTTGTCGCAGCGCCCCTTCTGTATATATTATTATACGTACCCGTCCCCGCTTTGTCAAGATGGCAAAACGGGGATTTTTGCCACCCGGAACCGGCAGTCACCGGATATCCTGCACCACTGCCTCTGCCGGGACATCCAGGCAGACCGGGTCCTGCAAAATCCCACGGAAGAAGCGGAGTACGGACGCGAAATAGAAGCCGTCACAAATGCGCTCGTCGGTAACAAAGGTGTAGTCAATGTACCGCTTTGTCTCCACCGCACCGCTCCGGCCCAGCTCCTTGACCCGGTACTTCTTCCCCAGGGACACAAATACGGGTACATTCCCGAAGTCATACAGATGGTGATAAATAGGCGGTATGCCCAGAGAGGCCATGGAGGTAATATACAGGGAGCCATGAAAAGGGCTGAGCTTGGTCAGCGAACGGGGAAGGCATCCAAAGTAGTCCAGAAGCCGCAGTAGCCAAACCGCCAGCAGCAACGCCGGTCCGGGAATCAGGTCCAGGGCTTGGGTCAGCAGGTCGAAACTGGTGGCATCCGTGGGCGCGTCCTTGATGGACTCCACCTTCTCCTGGAGCTTCCAGTATACATCCTCCGCCGTATCTGTGGGTTTCAAATAGAGCTTAATCACCGTGTCCACAGACTCCAGCGTCATCTCCGGTTTGACGTTCATGGCGATCTCGATCTCCTGACGGCTGTAGGCCCGCTGGCCGGAGATAAAGCGGTTCACCCCCGGATACCGGGCCACGCACCGGGCG
Source organism: Oscillospiraceae bacterium (assembly GCA_022800665.1). Classification (GTDB taxonomy): domain Bacteria; phylum Bacillota; class Clostridia; order Oscillospirales; family Oscillospiraceae; genus Pelethomonas. The sequence continues at coordinate 5,818 of JAAWQS010000002.1, read as the reverse complement.
TAAGCGGCCAGTACCACATGGAGCGCGCCAAAGCCCCGCAGTCCCTGCTGCCGTTTGGCGCGGACATAGGCATCCAGAGCGGTACACTCCATCTTGTCGTGGAGGAAGTTGGAGGAGGTGTTGCGGGTAAGCATGATGTACGGGGAGACCCGCCACACCGGATTGACCGTGCGCAGACGGCGGCCATCGTTGCGGTCGCCCCAGCTGGGGGTCCAGCCCTCGGCGGACCGCTTTTGCAGGGAGATGGTCGCCAGCAGCAGCGCAAGCAGAATCATCAGTACCGTCAGCTCCGCCAGAAAGTGCCACCAGCCGGGGACGCCAGAGGCCAGAGGCGTGGTGTAGAGAGTCAGGAACCGGCGTTGTACAGCGTCCTCCACCACGCCTTGGTACGCCAGGGCGCAGCCCAGCAGTCCGCCAAGCAGCCACTTGTTCAGCCCATGGCGGACAGTGGCGTAATAGAGGCCCGCCGCCGCCAGGTACAGGCACCAGCAGAAGACCCGGTGCATGGGGGAGAATCCCGCCGCCTTGACGGCAAAAAATGCACAGCCCAGCAGTACAGGTACGGCAGTGCGGTAGGGCCGGTCACAGCCGTCGGTGAGGAGCATGGCGGCAAAGAGAACCCCGGCGGCTATGGGGAGCGCGCCCTGCAGCCAGAATTCTCCGCGGGTGGGACGGAGTCCGGCAAAGTAGACCGCCCGGAGTATGGCGGCGCACAGCATCAGGAGGGCGGAAAAGATAACCGCAGTATTCAGTTTTGGTATGGCATAATATGTCTTTTTCATAGCAACAGTATACCTGCTTTCTGCGAAAAAAACAAGGGGGGGTGTTCAGGAAAAATGAAACAAAAAATTAAGAATCACCGTGTTGCATCGGGAAAACGAATATGATACAATGGATTACTGAAACTATCGAACCGCCGGAGGTGACATATGCCCAAGCGTGACTTTCATAACGACAGCCTGCTGCGTATCTTCCTCAGCTATTTCCGCCCCCATATGGGGCTTTTCCTGACAGACATGGCCTGTGCGCTGATGATCTCTCTGATCGACCTGGCCTTCCCCTTTATTTCCCGGCTCTGTATGTACGAACTGATCCCGGAAAACCGCTATCAGGCGTTCTTTGCCGTGATCGCCGTGATGATTGCGGCCTATCTCCTGCGGGCGGGGCTGCAATATATCGTCTGCTACTGGGGTCATGCCTTCGGCGTGCTGGTGGAGGCGGATATCCGGAAGGACCTGTTCAGCCATTTGCAGACCCTCTCCTTCGGTTTCTACGATAAAAACCGCACCGGCCACCTGATGAGCCGTATGACTGCGGAGCTGTTCGACATCACGGAGCTGGCCCACCACGGGCCGGAGGACCTGTTCATCTCCGGCGTGACCCTGACCGGCGCAATTATCATTATGTTTACCATCCAATGGCGGCTGGCTCTGGTGATGCTGATTCTGATTCCTGTTTTTCTGGTGGTGGTGTCCCTCAACCGCCGCAATATGGCCCAGGCCGCCAAGCGGGTCAAGCAGGTCACTGCCGGGATCAATGCGGACATTGAGTCCAGCATCTCCGGCATCCGCACCGCAAAAGCCTTTTCCAACGAAAACGCGGAGAGTGAGAAATTTGAAAAAGCCAACGAGCGGTTCAAGACCTCCAAAAAGGAACGCTACAAGGCCATGTCCAAGTTCTTTGCCTCCCTGGAATTCTTCATGTGCATCATGCCCATGACCGTCATTGCAGTGGGCGGCCTCCTGATTATGGACGGCCAGATGAACTATATCGACCTGACCACCTTCTGCCTCTACACCAGTACCTTCATCAACCCCATGCGGAAGGTCTCCACCCTCTCCGAGCTGCTGGTGGACGGCATCGCCGGACTGAGCCGGTTTGTGGACCTGATGCGGATTGAGCCGGAGCTGACGGACCGGCCTGGCGCCGTGGACCTGCGGGACGTGAAGGGCAGCATTGACGTGGAAAACGTCAGCTTCGCCTACGAGCGGGACGACACCGAGGTCCTCCACCAAGTAAACCTCCACGTCCGGCCTGGGGAGACCATCGCCATTGTGGGACCCTCCGGCGGCGGTAAGACCACTCTGTGCAGCCTCATCCCGCGGTTTTACGACGTGCTGGAGGGCAGCATCAAAATCGACGGTCTGGATGTGCGGGACGTGCGGCAGCAGAGCCTCCACAGGAATGTGGGCATTGTCCAGCAGGACGTGTTCCTCTTTGCCGCCAGCATTATGGAGAATATCCGATACGGGCGTCCGGACGCCACGGCAGACGAGGTCCTGGACGCCGCCCGGCGGGCGGAAATCTACGACGATATCATGTCCATGCCCGACGGCTTTGACACCTACGTGGGAGAGCGGGGCGTGCTCCTCTCCGGCGGACAGAAGCAGCGCATTTCCATTGCCCGGATTTTCCTCAAGGACCCGCCGGTGCTGATTCTGGACGAGGCTACTTCGGCGTTGGACAGCGTGACGGAGGCCAAGATTCAGCGGGCCTTTGACGAGCTGGCTCGCGGCCGGACCACGCTGATTATCGCCCACCGGCTCTCTACCGTCCGCAATGCCAGCCGTATTCTGGTTATCCGGGACGGCCTGATTACAGAGCAGGGAACCCATGAGGAACTGATGAGGGAAAACGGAGATTACGCACAGTTGTATAACACACAAAATCTACATGGATAAATCGACAATAATCGCTAAGACCGCCCAGGAACCGGAGGACCGTCTGCTCCTGGCGCGGATACTGGACAAATACGAACAGATGGAACGCCGGAACATCCCCACGGCTGCTGTCTTTCTCAGCCCGCGGGAGCGGGCCATGGCCCAGAGCCTTTTGAACGCCGCCGGAATCCGTTCCGGATACCTCTTTGACGGCGGCTACCCGGACGCGGAGCGCACCCGCCTCCTCTTCCTGCCGGACTGGGCCGGGGAGGGCCACGATGCGCTGGCTTTTCTCCGAGCGTCCTTCCGCGGCGCGGACAGCGCCCTCTCCCACAGGGACATCCTGGGCAGTCTGATGGCCCTGGGCGTCACCCGTGAGCGGGTGGGGGATATCCTGGTCTCCCAACACAGTGTTGATCTTGTGGCCGCGCCGTCCCTGCGGGACTTCTTTCTGCGGGAGTGGACCGGCGCGGGACGGGTGAAGCTGTCGGTGGCGGAGATCAGCCGGGAGGAGCTGCTGGTTCCGGCGGCGCAGGTGAAGACCATCCGGGACACCGTGTCCTCCCTGCGCCTGGACGCAGTCACCGCGTCGGCCTTTTCCCTCAGCCGGGGACGGGCCGCGGAGCTGATTGCCGCCGGACGGGTGAGCCTGGACCATACGCCCTGTCTGAAGCCGGACAAGCCGGTGAATGAGGGTTGTACCATCTCTGTGCGGGGCGCAGGCAAGGCCCGGCTGACGGAGGTCGGGGGCCTGACCAAAAAAGGACGCACCGGTATTGTGATCGAGAGGCTTCTTTAGTATGGATGCGCGGTGCGGCCCTTTGGATAAGCCCTGTCAGCCGCAGGCTGGGGCGTTCTATAGGGCATCGCCGCGTTCCCAGACCATGCGCTATATCTGTTCGCGATTTCTTGACATTCAATAAAACTATCACACCCAATGGGGGGAGGCATATATTGTGGAACAGTATAAAATTGACCGTATCAACGAGCTGGCCCGGAAGAACAAGGTCCAGGGCCTGACGCCGGAGGAGCTGGGGGAACGGGACGCCCTGCGCCGGGAATATATCCAGTCCTATGCCGGCAGCCTGAAAGACCAGCTGGAGCATACGTATATCGTGGACCAGCAGGGGCATAAGCGCAAGCTGCAGCAGAAGGAGGGCCAGTGATGGGCGAGTATTACGACAAGGATCAATTTACCGGGGACGCAAAACAGGGGCAGGAGCAGAAGCAGACCGGCTGGGGCTACGGCACGGAGTACAGCCGGGGAACCGGGGCCGGCTGGGGCGGCGGAGCCCAGGGGCAGAAACCCACGCCGCCGAGACCGCCTCAGCGTTCCAAGAAAGAGGACGAGGCCTGGTGGTACAGCTGGCCCGCTATTATTATCCTCTTCTCCCTGGGAGCGTGGCCAATCGCCCTGATTCTGCTGTTCTACAATATGTTTGCAGTCGCGGACAAGCAGCGGAAAAAATCCGTCAGCCGGGAAGTGGAGCGCACAGTAGAACGGGTTATGCGCAAGGCCGCAAAGCGGGTGGACAAGGCGGCAGATCAAACGGAGACTGTCCTGCGCCGCACCACGGAGGAGGTCGGACAGTCCGTTACCCAGGCCGCAAAGCAGGTGGAACAGGCCATCAGCCGCGCGGCCAAGGACGTGGAGCAGGCCCGGAACCTCCCGCCTCTGGAGCAGGAAGCTCCCGCAAAGCCGGAGAAAAAGCAGAAAAAAGCAAAGGCTGAGAAGGTAAAAAAGCCCCGCAAAGCCGCCGGCGCCCTCATGCGGCTGATCGGCATTGGCTGTCTGGCTTTGGGCGGCATCATCGGCCTGGATTTTATTGCCGAGGTTGCCAGCGGATACAGCCCGGATTTTGACAATCTCTTTGCCTCCCTCGGCTTCCTGTTTGGCGGCGGGCTGGCCTTCTTCCGGGGGCTGTATCTGGGCCGCATGAGCCGCCGCAGCCAGCGGTACATCCTGGCTATCGGCAACACCGACGCCATGCCCATCGACACCATTGCCAAGCGGGTCAACCGCAAACCCAAGCAGGCTATGAAGGAGCTGCAGAAGCTCATCGACAAGGGGTATATGGGGGAGGACGCCTACATCGACTACGAGCGGGGTTACTTCCTCCGCTTCGGAGCCACCCTGGAGGAAGAGCCGGAGTTTGAACCGGAACCTGAGCAGCCGCCGGTCCGGGTGACGCCGCCCACGCCCGCCGAGGCGGAACAGGGATACTCCGGCATCCTGCGGAATATCCGCCGGGCCAACGACCGCATTGCCGACCCCGCCCTGAGCCGGAAAATTGACCGCCTGGAACACATCACCGGTATGATTTTCAAGGAAGTGGAGGAGCACCCGGAGAAACGGGAGCGCATCCACACTTTCTTCGACTACTACCTGCCCACCACCCAGAAGCTGCTGGACGCCTACGCCGATTTTGAGGAGACCGGCGTGGAGGGGGAGCACCTGCGGGAAGCCAAGGTGCGGATTGCGTCGATTATGGACTCCATTGTGGACGGCTTCGCCCACCAGCTGGACCAGCTCTACAGTTCCGATGCAATGGACGTAGTCACCGATATCAAGGTCATGGAGGCTATGCTCAACCGGGATATGGCTACAATGGCCAGGGACTTTGGCATTGATGCCTCCCGCCCCCTGGAGGGGAAGCATGTGAAAAAGGATGAGGACGACGGCCCCCGGCTGCAGCTCTGACTCTGGATAAAAAACGTGCCGCAGAATAAAACCTGCGGCACGTTTCTTTTGGCAGAAATAAGAAAAATGCGGACCACTGCAGAACCCCTCCACCGCAAGCGGTCCCCCTCCCCTTTCAGGGGAGGCTTTGGAGGGGCTGCATCTAAAAAGGCTCCCCTGAAAGGGGAGCTGGCACGCGAAGCGTGACTGAGGGGTTCGCTTCCCAGAAGAAATAATTTCTGTTAAAAAATAAAAGACTTGTCAAAGCGAAAAAAACGTGGTATGATAACAGCAACGAGGCAAATAATAAGGCAGGACATGGGCGATTCGCAGTCACCCATGCCCCTATGCAGGAGAACCAACCTCCTACACAATAGCATTTGCTACGCCAGCCCCTATTATAACAGTCTTTCCTCTGTTTTTCAATAGCCAGTTTTCTTACCCTCTACTGCGGAGGACTGTTTGTTTCACAATACGG